>JAQUNZ010000128.1 GCA_028717345.1 Candidatus Methanoperedens sp. | reverse complement strand
AGATGAATTAAAACCGGGCTGCTGCCTGCTGGCGGTAGCCCGGTTTTGTTTTGCGGGAGATTATTTATTTTAGTATTGCATTTGACAGTATCATGAAATGCCAGCGGTGCAGCAAGAGCGCTGTGATCTATCAGAAATACTCGAATGCGCACTTTTGCAGGAACCATTTTATCATCGATGTGGAAAGAAAGATAAAGCGCGATATCCGAAAATTCAGGATGGTGCAAAAAGGGGACAGGATAGCAATAGCGTTAAGCGGCGGGAAGGACAGTATCGTTCTTCTTTATGTCCTGCATAAGATATTCCAGGATAGAAAAGACTTAGAACTCTGCGCGATCACCATTGATGAAGGGATAAAGGGATACAGAGAGCACACGCTTGAACATGCGGTAAAGCTGACCCGCGACCTTGGAATCCAGCACACAATAAGTTCGTTCAGGGAAGGATTCGGCATCACTCTTGATGAGCTTACGAGGAGAAAAGAACATGCTGCATGCACCCTTTGCGGTGTGCTTCGGAAAAACCTGCTCAATAAAACTGCCCGTGAACAAGGCGCAGATAAACTTGCTATCGGTCATAACCTTGACGATGAGTCGCAGACAATTCTCATGAACTATCTGCGAGGTGACATGGACAGGTTAAAAAGAATGCTTCCAGATGCGAAACAACCAGGTCTTGTCATGAGGATAAAACCGCTTCGAAGCATCCCGGAAAAAGAGGTGGCTCTTTACGGATTCTTGAACGACCTGCCTGTAAGCACGGACGAATGCCCTTACTCAGGTGAAGCCCTGAGGAATGAAATACGCGAGATGATCAACAATTATGAGGTAAAACATCCAGGTACGAAATACTCCCTTCTTGGAGGGTACGAAACTATCTCAAAAGCTCTTCGTTCTCCTGAAAACCAGATAACAGTATGCCGGATATGCGGTGAACCCGGGAGTGATGATGTTTGCAAGACCTGCAGACTGCTTGGAAAATAACACGAAAGCCAGCTATTTGTTCGAAGCCGCCGGAGGGATTTGAACCCTCGATCTGCTGATTACGAATCAGCCGCTTTGCCGGGCTAAGCCACGACGGCATGGAAAGGCTTTATATCGTTATTTTTGACTATATACTTTGCCTTATGACGCATAATATTTTAAGTATATAAAATAATTAAAAGAATATGCTTGATATTTTAAAGGTATTGTTCTGCATACCATTCCTGCTCTATTCATGCTATTCAGATATTAAAACCCGCCGCGTGACAAACAGATTATGGATTGTGATGCTTGCAGGCGGCGCGTTTTTCGTGCTCTACGACATCATGACAAAAGGAACTCCATACATTACATTCCTTTTTTTATCAGCAGGATCAATATTCGTTCTTGTTTACATCCTTTTCCAGATAGGAACTTTCGGGGGAGCGGATGCAAAATCACTCATCGTTATATCCATAATCCTGCCTGCTTATCCACTAATCCAGGCGTTTGGTCATAATTTTCCGTTAAATAAGCCTCTGATCGACCTGTTCGCGTTCGGCATACTCGGGAATGCAGTGCTTCTTACAATCGTTGTTCCACTCAGCCTGGCTGCATATAATATTTTCAGGATGGGATTGAAAATAGATAACCCGCTGTATATATTCATAGGCTATAAATGCAGAATTTCAAACCTGGCTGATAAACATATCAAGCTTATTCAGTCTTATGAAGAAGAGAATGGGAAGATAATATTCCGCTTCAAACGTGGCGGGGTTGAGATAAACGAAGATGTCATTTCAGAACTGAAAGCACTTTCAGATAAGGAATTGATAAATGATTATGTGTGGGTAACCCCTGGGCTGCCATTCATGATCCCAATTACACTTGGGTTTTTCGTGGCTGTGTTTTATGGGGATATGATAACTGAGTTAACAAAATATCTAATACTTTGAGGTATTCACAGTTTTAGATGCCATCACTCATTATCAGTTTTCTTCAGCCGCTCATAAGCATCCTTCACGCATTTCCACCATTCCTCAGAATCATCTACCTCATCAAAATCCGCTGTACTCAGCCAGATAGCTTCCCAATTATAGGCGCGGACTTCCCCGATATATTCTTTACGACCATTTTCAAGGACTGCAAATACAGTAGCGACACCTACATCTGGCCAGTCAATGCCCCCGTCAAGCGTGAATTCATCGATCTCATAGCTTACATAAAGTCCTGGTTTTAGTTTACCCTTTTTTGGAATTTCGGGGAGTTTATCAAGAAACTCTTTGGTCCCACTTTCGTCCAGTGCCCATGTTTGCAGGTCTACCGCCTGCCCTTTACTGATGCGCCATCGGGTCATTGGGATTTTTCACCTCTGGGAATGAACGATATCCATAGGTTAGAAACGTTGAGCACACACCTTATGCTGTGTTAGTGGAAGTAGTGCTATCATTTATCCTCAATAACATCAATATAGCGAAAATCGTAAGGACTTAACCCTGTTTTCCCAAGCAAATCCTTTCTCATTACAATAACAATATCCCCAACGGCCCTTCTTCCTTTCTCTGGATCAGGATTACTACCTCTTGAAGTCATAATTAACTCCATCATATCATTGATTGCTTTGACTACATCATCCGAGCAATATAACCATGACTTGTATTGCTCTTCGAAGAACCTTCGCTTTGTTTCGGCTGAAACTGTGGTTCCTACAAATCCTTGTAGTAAAACTAATATAACGATTCCAAAATAACATAACAATATTTATTAGTAAAGAGCGCTAATATAATAATATGCCATTTTCAAGCCAGCGCTCGAAACTTCAACTGACTGATAAAGAACTTGAAAACCTAAAATCTCT
>JAQUNZ010000127.1 GCA_028717345.1 Candidatus Methanoperedens sp. | reverse complement strand
GGACATTTCGGATCGGTGCATTCTTTTGTTGGCGGTTGAACATCCAGCCCGATATCACTTGTCATTATTAATACCTCTTTTATTTCCTGAATTTCTTTCTGAATTTTGTCTGAATTCTATTTTCGGGTTGCGAGAGCAATAATCTTCCATCCACTTTTATGTTTGACGGCAAGTAACGTTTACCGTCATTCGTTTGATGTGAAGATGAGATCGTAAATATAAAAGATGAACCTGATTTGGGAATCATTTTCTCCAGGTCATCTGTTTCTACTTTAAACATGTTTTTTGTTTCATCGGTTATTCGTCCCTCTATTCCATTGAGGGAACTGTTCTTACTGTCCACTACTCTGATATCAAGACCAATTAGTTCATGGTGAATGATATTGTGTGGTACAAGTTTCATTACTTTTTAAGCTCCTTTTGTATTGTTTTTATCCGTGCGATCGTTTTTCTGATCTCTCTTATCCTGCCAGGATTTTCAGGGGCGCCTCCTGCCGAAGCAATGGCGCGTTCCCTTATAAGTTCCATTTTGAGCTTGTCCAGTTCTTCTGACTGCTCAGTAGCATTCATTTTCCTGATTTCTTCGCCTCGAAGTATTGCCATCAGTTTTCCTCCGTCTTATGCATGCGGGAAGCCGGATGCCAGTATTCATATCCACCATGCTTGTGTTCCTTGACATCACCGTGCATGCGCTCTTCGATGTTGCCTGCATGTAAATCTGACTCCGCTTTCTGCGGTGCGATAACTTCTTCTGCTACTACGACTGGCTCGGGTTCATGTAATGCCGGAGTTTCCGGTTTTACAACAGCAGGTGCCTTCACAAGTTCATCGATACCCTTCTGCTTTTGTTCTTGAGCCCGGGGTTCTGTTCCCTGTACTGTCTTGAACCTGCCCGGAAGTGTGACCGAGGGCGGGACTATCCGCACGCGGCATCCGATTATACCAAGTTTTTTGATAGCGATGGCAAATCCCTTATCGACAAGTTCCATTGCAGGATTGCCTGCATGGAGCATATTGCCTGCAACGAATTTCTCAGTTCTTTTTCTTGGACCTGTCAGTTTCCCTGCGATATCGATCTCGCATCCATGGGCTCCTGATTCCATTATTCTCCTGAGCATATTATGACCGGCTTTCCTGAAGTAAAGCCCGCGTTCGATGGCGCCCGCAAGCCGCGATGCCATCATTTGTGCGTTAAGTTCAGGGACCCTGACTTCCTGTACATCTATCTGCGGATTATCTATACGGAAAATAGCTTCCAGGTCATGGGTAAGCTTGTGTATGGTTTTGCCGCCTTTTCCAATGATCATGCCGGGTTTTTCGGCATATATCGTGACCTGGGTTCCCATAGGGGTCCGGTTGATGTTCATTCCGCCGTATCCTGCGCGTTCCAGCTGCTTGCCGAAATATTCAGCAATCTGGGCCCTGTCAAGACCGCTTCTTACGAATTTGCGTTCAACTCCCATTATTGCGCCTCCAGTATCATTTCAACGCTGACGGTTTCATGGTTCTTGGGCGTTGCCCTGCCCTGGGCTTTTGCCATTGATCCTCTGAAGGTATGACCTTTCTTTGTATTAACGAGCTTTATTCTCAGGTTGTCAGAATCAAAACCTTTATATCTTGCATTGCTTTGCGCATTCTGTAATACCTTGAGGAATTCCCTGGCTGCTTTCTGGGGGTACCTGCCTGTGCACATACCTCTCTTGTGAGGGACATCCTTGACATGTCTCTTATAGGGAACTGCCTGTTTCAGCAAAACTACATTTTCCAGGAAACCTCTGGCAATATTGACCTTCATCCCTTTTATTGCGGTTGAGATCTCGTGTGCGTGCTTTCCTGAGATATGAAGTTCCTTGCCTATCGCTTTTGAGGTCTTTTCAGGGTTGGATTCTATTGAATAATCTAATTTCATGTACATCACTTCAATGGAATGAACTTGCTTGATCTTGTAGCCCCTATACCTGCTGCGCCGTGTGAAACTTTCTTTCGGGTCAGGACGAACTCCCCAAAATAATGACCTACCATTTCGGGCATGATCTCAATTGGAGTGAATTCCTTGCCGCTATGTATGGCGATCTTCATACCGATCATCTCGGGAAGAACGATCATATCACGCAGATGCGTTCTGATATTCGGGTCTTTTATCTTGACTTTATGCATTAATTTCTTGTGCTCTTCTGAAAATCCGCGCTGTATCGTCCTTCGCTGTCTCGATGGTACAAGCAGTGCGAAATCTTCAAGGCTTAACTTCTGCAGATCATCCAGGGATTTTCCGCGGTATGTAAATTCGCCTTTCCTTTTTGGTAATTTTGATGATATTTTCTTTGCCATGGATTACTCACTTCCTTCCAGTGCGTCTTGCTGCAATAGACCCGACCTTTCTGCCAGGGGGTGTTCCACGCGCTACGGTCTTTGGCCTGCCGCAATGCTGCTGACCGCCGCCGCCGAATGGATGGTCAACCACGTTCATTGCCACGCCTCTTGATGTAGGCCATTTGGTGGCTCGTACCCTCATCCTGTGGAATTTTTTACCTGCTTTACAGAACGGCTTCTCTGTTCGTCCGCCTCCTGCCACAACGCCAATTACGGCTCTGCATTTCGGATTGAGCCGTTTCATCTTGCCGCTGGGCAACTGTACAACAGTCTTTCCCACATCATGCGCTATGAGTATCCCGTACATGCCTGAAGCCCTTGCGAATTTTCCGCCATCTCCCGGCTGTGATTCTATGTTGCATACAGGTACTCCTTCAGGTATCTCAGATAACGTCAGAGTGTTTCCAGGCTCAACTGGCACTGATATCCCGCACTGTATGGTCTGATCGGTCTCTACTCCTTCCGGCACCAGCATCAACCGCTCTTCTCCATTGCTGAATGATATCCTTGCAATAGGAGCCGAGCGTGCTGTATCATGGATTATTTCAAGTATCTTTCCTGTTACCACACCTTCGCTTACCTTAATATGCTCAAGGTTCGCTTTGAATTTATGAGAAGGTGCCCTGTATGTCGGAGAACCTTTTCCCCTGCTTTGAGCTCTAATTCTATGTC
>JAQUNZ010000126.1 GCA_028717345.1 Candidatus Methanoperedens sp. | reverse complement strand
TTCTTGATATAACCGATATAGAGAATGCTTACGGCGTTCTTATCCATATCGTGGGAGGCGAAGACCTGACTCTGGAGGAAGTGGCGGTAGTGGGAGAGCAGATAATGGAGAAGGTTCCCAATACCAAGCGCGTAATCTGGGGCGCCAAGGTGGATCCCGGACTGGCTGGCAGGGTGCGCGTGATGGCTGTGCTTACTGGAGTGAGCTGCCCGTTCCTGGGAGTTGAAGCAAAACCGGCGCCGCAGCTACCCAAAGAAGTGGTAAAACCGCTGCGTGAAGCCATGGAGCACATGGCAGAATCTTATCCGCGCGAGACGATATCAAGGGCTGCGGTGTTCAGTAAGGAAAAGTAGGAGATAGCTCCTGCTTTTTTATCTTTTTTTATAAACCTTCGATATAAACTCTGTTGTATTCTTTAGCTAAATTGTACGTGTCAAATAGCCCATAGACGAGTATCGCAAACCCTACATAATAATTAACCCCTGTTAGCATAACAAATAATACGTTTACAATAGGCCATGCAATCAAAATTCCTAAACCCTTCCATCCTTTACCAACCTTGTAATATGCATAAGGCATTAAAAAGGGGATAATACCCCACATCCAGACGTTTTCACTGCATCGACCACGATTTAACCACATGTTGTATGATTCATCGCTCATTATTGCAGCGCCTCCAGTTTTTTCATGGCATCGTTTGCTTTATCGTTATAAGAATTAGATTTTGTAGTATCAGAATCTGCTGCATTTGAATATTGTTCATATTGGCGATAGTATCGTTCCTCGGAAGTCTTATAGTTCATTCTTAAACTCTCAATACCTCGATTATAATTATCAATAGCCGAAGTTTCGTACCTATACGATTCTCGAACATTCAATAACACACTGTCTCCATATCTTTTAGCATCCCCATCAAGGTTTACAGTTGCTCTTGCGAAATCACTTATAAGGCTGCTTTGTTCTTCAAGAAGTTTTCTTTCTTCATCAAGTGTTTTTTGCCACTTATCTAATAAAGGAAGTATCATATTGAAGTTGGGTGTATCTTTTGCAAGTTCAGACTCTATTATAACATTATCAGCCTTTACAGTTTTTGCAAATTGCTCATCCAGAAGCCTTATTTGTTGAGAGTTAACAGCTACTTTGTTCCATTTTTCTACGGCTGTATTTATGTCTCCATTACCTACACAACCAGCTATAGCGACTGCAAAAATTAGAACTATAGCTATCGTTATTGTTCTTTTTATCATCAAACCACCTAATTATAATTGCGATACACTATTGATAAAGATTGTGACACAGATATTTAAATATATGTTATCAACATAAAACATCACCGCTCAAAATTGAAATTCTGCTTCACAATCTTCAGGGCGCAGTAATTCCCGCACATGGTGCAGGCTTCTTCATCCGAAGGCGAGAGGCTAAAACAGCATGAAAATAATGGCGCTAAGAATTGAAGCACACGGAAACGGTTTTACGCAGTCAGCGGAACCGTGATATGCAGCGCATCATAATCAACAACAGGAACTTTCTTAACGTGGTTCTTACCTTCCTTAATTTCAAGGAGACCAACCCCTTCTAGAAAAGTCAGATCGTTGTGTACATTTGATTCCTTACGCTTCAATATCCTTGCAAGTTCACTGATTGATTCTGGTTTACTTTCTCTGATGATTTGAAGCAGGCGCAGGCGTTCGCGAGTCAATATCTTTCCAATATCCTCTGCTGTGCGCGCCACTATCTTATGGGGTTCTGGCTCATGTATCTCACCGCGCTTGACTCTTTCAAATAACTGGTTCAGATGCTCCCCGTATTCTTCATCGCTCATAACTACAATTTCAACGTCTTTTAATTTCATCGATCTTCCTCCGATTATGTTCAATCAATCTCATTAACTCATTAATCAATTCTTTTGGACTGCTGAATTCTATCTCCTGCACATCATTTTCAAACATATGTTTGTGGTCTCTTTTGCTGTGTCCTTTTATTACATGGGCATTATCGAAACGTATCAGAGTCCTCCATCCCTCACTCGTTCTAACACGGTAGTTGAAGCTGTATCTCACGCCGTGAGGGACTTCAGAGGAGACCGGTACTTGTGTTGCCGAGATATCGATAATCTCGTCTTCGGCAAGTATTCGGGTTTCTCTAATGGTTCTATCTGGCACAGGATAAATAGGACTTTTAAACTATAAATAGTTATATGCTATTGCCATATAAATAAATCATATTAATTCGCGCCCCTCTTCGTTTTTACGTTTTTGTTTCTTTATCACCGCTCAAAATTGAAATTCTGCTTCACAATCTTCAGGGCGCAGTAATTCCCGCACATGGTGCAGGCTTCTTCATCATCGGGCGAGCGGCTGTCCCGAACTGACTTTGCATGCACGGGGTCAATCGCCAGCTCATACATCCTGTCCCACTGCAAATCGCGCCTCGCCCTGCCCATATCAAGGTCGCGCTGGCGGTCATTGTTCTTCACCATATCCCCTATGTGCGCTGCAATCCTTGCCGTTATCACGCCCTGCCTCACGTCTTCGATATTGGGAAGCGCAAGGTGCTCGGCAGGCGTCACGTAGCAGATAAAATCAGCGCCGTATGCGCTTGACAGCGACGCGCCGATGGCTGCCACGATGTGGTCGTAGCCGGGAGCGATGTCCGTGACCAGAGGTCCAAGCATATAGAAAGGCTTCTCGCCGCTAAGGCGCTTCATGAGTTTCACGTTCGCATCTATCTCGTCTATGGGAATATGCCCGGGTCCCTCCACTATGGTCTGTACGCCTGCCTCATGCGCCCTGTCTGAAAGCTCCGAGTTCATGATAAGCTCCTGAATCTGCGCCCTGTCCGTGGAATCGTGTATCGCCCCTGCGCGCATCCCGTTGCCCATGCTCAGCGTGACCTCATGTTCTTTCATTATCTCAAGCAGGTAATCGAACTCGCTGTAGAGCGGGTTCTCCTTCCCGTTATGCAGCATCCATGCGGTCATGAACGCCCCGCCGCGCGAGCAAAGCCCCCCGAAGCGCCCCTGTCTTTTTAGGCGCTCAACTGTAAAGAGATTTATTCCGGTATGTATTGCCATGAAATTAGTGCCAAGCTTTGCCTGTTCTGCCGTTATTTTGAAGAGTTCGTCCTCTT
>JAQUNZ010000125.1 GCA_028717345.1 Candidatus Methanoperedens sp. | reverse complement strand
CGAATAAGTGCCATACAGCGCACCTGTGTATCCAGCGCTGGTGCAGAAATGGTCATCACATATTTCCCATATAGAAACCATCCGCCTGAGGTTGTTCTCCTGAGTCTTTCCTGCTTCCATCCCCAGGTATTTTGTTATGTTTCGTATGACCTCGGTGAGGCATATCGTAGGTTCAATCAGATAGAATTCGCCATTCCCCACAGCCTCTATTACTCGCCTGCAATCAGAAGAATAAGTCTCATTTCCTTTTGTTGAGGCGATAAAGACATTTGCATCAATGCATATCGGCTTCATTCATTATGTCTCCTGTCCTTTTTCGTCATTTCAAGGATAGAAGGAGCTGTTTTTGGCCATTTTTTTTCGAGTTTTTTAGCTTCAGCAAGCCATGCTCTTGCTGCTGCTCTTGTTTCATCATCCTTTGTGTGGCTTCTGCTTTCGAGAACCATCTTTCTTAAGTCATGTATCTGTTCATCAATGGATGTTATTTTCTCGATTATTTCGCCATCTGCCATGAGTCTTATTTTTATTTTTAGGGTTTAAATAGTTGTTTGAGGGGATGATCAAACTCACATATGTTCTCCGCACCTACCCCGGCTCTCAGCGCATACCGCACGCACCGGGTCTGCGCGCAGGGGAGGGGGTGGGGTGTCGAGGTGCGGCAAACGAAAGGGATTTGTGAAATTAACAACGGGATTTAGAAATATGAATAAATGTAAAAGATGTTTTGAAACAGTAGTTATATGAGTTATTGTATATAATTATAACAATAAATTTATATAGATGCATGACATATTAGGTATTGAAACTGAACGTTAGGTCAAATAGCAGTACCCAGTATATCAGTAATTCACAGTAAATTAAATATCTCAAACGTTCTGGTTCGCAAAGAGGTATAACCCTACTTTGACAGTTAAAAAATTCTATTCATCGAGTATGTCTACTATTTTAGCAGGAAAATCCATTTGACAGTTATAAAAAATTATCTATATTTCTTAACTTTTTGCTATGTTATTCCTTGATTTTGCATCAAAATCAGCTTATTTATCGGGTCAAAATTGGCATAAATATACTTTTTTGACATGTTTATTCCGAAATTCACGGTAACTGTCAAATTCATCAGGCTGTTTTTGATGAATTTTGTCGAAGTGGTTTTCAATTCCTTGATCTCATATCGTATCAAAGAAATGAACAATTGAGCTAAAAACCCGATGATCAATGCCCCGTAAATGCTATCGTCCGTCCATACACGTACTGGTTTTATTTCAATCTCATTTTTCATTGAATTAAAAATCTTCTCGATTGAATCCTTCTTTCTATATGTTTGTAAAGCCTGTTGAAGTGTCAAATCCTCACTTGATTTGATGCAGAAAAATCCTTCTCGACCGTTAATGATTACCTCTTCAAGGAGTTTTAGGGCTTCATCATCACTAAGTTCTTCGAGTTTTGTTTGATAAGAATAAGACACATCAATGAGCACATTATTGATACGATATTTCTTCGGAAGCTGCTTCTTGTTATCTATCGATTTTTGTATATCTTTTGCTTCTTTTAATTTTTGCAATGTTTTTCGTGCCCTGGATTTTAGCTGATCTCTCTGCAGATTCTCTGAAAAATAAAAATAGTCTGTGCTGCTGGGTTTGACAAATTTAATCCCGTAAACTCCTTTTTCAGCATCAACAAGCTCAGCTTTGGATTTATCGAATTTCTTGATCCTTTTATCATCACTTTTATTCAGCTTTTTGGATGTTAGATATTTCATCTTGTCTGCAAGGATGAGGTCAATATTTTTTTTACTATGAGCACCCTTATCAAAAACGATAAGGGAACCGGGCTTGAGCCTGTCCTTTATTTGTTGATATGTATCATTGAAGTGTTTCATATCATTGAGATTCCCATTGTTTACTGTTATTCCAATAGGGACATTGATCGGACCTGCAAGTTCACTTATCCCGACAGTTATTTGTTTCTTGTCAGGTCGATGATCTCGACTATACCCGTATTTTCCCATTTTACTTTTATCGCCGTAAAGAACCAGACTTGTCCAATCAAGATTGATATCGGTGTGCTCGAAATTATAAATCTGGAATAATCTGTCCTGGATATCTGAGATTATTTCTTCCCTGTTCTTTCCTATGATTTCGAGTGTTCTGAAGAGTGTTCGTTCTTCGAATTTCTCCATGTTAAAGGTTTCAAGGACTTCGCCTCGATTTATCCATCCACTGCCCTTACTTATGCTGAGATTTTCTGTCAGCTTGTAACTTAAAAGAGCTTGGATGAGAGAGTTTATGTCTCTCCCCTTTTTCTTGTATTTCTCAAAAACACCTGAAAAGTCTAATTTTTCGTATTTGTTTTTTACTGCAAGAATGGTTCCAATAGGAAAGCATATATTCTCATTTGGAATTAGTTCATCTGTCCTTAGTTTTGTTTTCATTAATAACAAACATGCTGAGGACAATATTATTATTTATCTGTCAAAGTCAGGTTATAAAGTCTTTATCTCATGATTACGGGTGGTGGAAAACGTGAATAAAGAAAAAATCATGATCTCCGGTGCCATTCTTATAATATCAATAATTTTCATAATTATCGGTATTATTTTTGGAGGGGTTAATCCAATTTTACGCTTGTTCTTCATTGTTGTATCTTTCTTTTATCTTCCAGTTTTATTATTTATGGAGATGGTATATTCCATTATTCCTTCGGTGCGCCCGGACATGGATACAATGACTGCTTCGCAATTTTATTTTCAATTTGGTTTAATGTTTGTACTTGGTTGTGTTTATGTGTATCTTGTGTCCTGCGCTATTGTTTTTGTCCATAGAAGAAAGAAATTCCATTAATAAAGAGGGTGTAACTCCGCTTTGCCTGATTTTATCGTCTTATTCCCTTAGCTCAGGCGGCAGCATATTCGGGATGCCGTCGTCAATAGGATAATACTCTTTGCACTTTCCGCAGTAAAGTGTTCCTTTCACGATCTCTTTCTCATTCTCTTCTGTAACTTCAAGCACAAGGTCGCCCTTGCACATGGGGCAGCACAGGATATCCATCAGGTCTCTTTTCATTATGTTTGCACCTATACCCCTTACATGCATTTTGCATTATCAAACTATCGGTAATTTTAAGTCCTGCACGGTTATAAGATATAATGAGAGAGGAAGGGCGGCTGCCGGTAGCAATATTGCTGCTGAGGAAAGTCCCCTCACCATCTGGACCGCGGATGCACTCAAGTGCATAGGGCGAGAGT
>JAQUNZ010000124.1 GCA_028717345.1 Candidatus Methanoperedens sp. | reverse complement strand
CCGGTTCCCACAATGCGCGCGCCTGCTTTTCTGGCTTTCTCAGGCATTATCTCAGGTGTGGGGTTGGCAAGTGCAAACACGATAGCCTCATCTCCCATGGAACGCACCATTTTCTCTGAAACTATCCCACCTACTGACAATCCGATAAAAACATCCGCTCCGTTCATTGCATCAGCCAGAGTGCCTGAGATGCGTTTCTTGTTCGTGTGTTCTGCAAGTTCTTTCTTGTACGGGTTCATTCTTTCCCTGCCCTTATAAATTATGCCAGCTGTGTCTGTTACGATCACATCACCGGCTCCTCTATCAAGGAGCAGCTTTGCAGTTGCTGTGCCGGCAGCGCCTGCTCCGCTGATGACGACCTTTATTTCACTGAATTTTTTCCCCACGACTTTCAGGGCATTTATGAGCCCGGAAAGTGCAACAGTCGCGGCGCCATGCTGGTCGTCATGGAAAACAGGGATGTCAAGCAATTTTTTAAGCCGTTCCTCGATCTCAAAGCAGCGTGGAGCGCCAATGTCCTCGAGATTGATACCTCCGAAGGAAGGAGATATGCACTTTACTGTGTTCACCAGTTCGTCAATGTCCCGCGTATCAACGCAGATTGGAAAGGCATCCACGCCACCGAATAACTTGAAGATCAGGGCTTTTCCTTCCATGACAGGCATTGAGGCATGAGCCCCGATGTCGCCAAGACCAAGCACGCTTGTTCCATCGCTCACCACAGCTACGAAGTTGCCTTTTGAAGTATAACGGTATATATCCCCCCTGTTCTTCTGTATCCTCAGGCATGGTTCAGCCACTCCTGGCGTGTAGGCAAGGCTCATGCCTTCGTTTGTCTTTACACTGACCTTGCTTCTTATTTCGATCTTTCCCTGATGCGATTCATGAAACTTCAATGACCGTTCATATATTGATCCTTTCATCTTTCAATCCCTCAGTGCTTTTTCTACTGCTTTTTTATGTAACTGCGCAGCTTTATGTATTCCGCCTCTTGTGCCCCTTGCCGCCCTGCATGGGTACTGCTGAACAAGGAGCCCGGCATAAGCTGGCGCATCCTCTATGCTTTTCCCGATAAGACTTTTTGCCATATGCTGCGTGCTCCCGCATGGGGCGCCGCGTTTCACGTCAACCTTTGATACAATGCCGTTTCTAACAGTTATATTGACTTGCGGTATCCCAAAACAGGATGCGAACCTGTCCACGATATCGTCCCCACATTCCCCTATTTCACAGCAGATCTCATGTACCTCGATATGCATGTTGTATTTTTCTGACAGTTCATCAAGTTCCTTTCGTCCTCCTGTTCGTGACATGCCGCCTGCTATGATGACCGCCCTCGCGTCATTCTCTCCTGCGAGGCGTACTATTTCAGGCGTGAGGTCTGGATGAAGCGTGTATGCAATGATAAGGTCGCTGGAGAATACTTTTTTATCAGGGTTCAGGCATTTGACAAATTCCTTCGGGTCTTCGATAAAATCAGGAAGCAACTCCGGGAGTTCTATGGAAGATACGCTAAAATCAGAATTGCTTTCTAGGTTCTCGATTAGGCGGCGCCCGTATTTTCCTCTGGTGACGACCCCGATAGATATCATTGGTTTATTATTGTAGCTTTTTAAATATTAACCTCATGGTAGATAGGTTTAAATAGCTTCCAGTTGAAATTTTGATTTAGAGAATGTAGTTTAATATGAACAAAAATATAAATAGAACTCTGATACTGAAAATTACTGTCATCTTAATATTTATTGTATTGTTCACAGGAACTGCACAAGCATGGTCATCGTTAAGTTTGTTTGGAGCAGAAAAAAATAGTGTATCAGAGAAATTGAAAGAACTAAACTTAAAGAAAGAATCATTGTCTGAAAACATGCGAGTGATGAAGTTCATAAATTCTAATATGTTTGATCAGGGTGTAGATACAGTTGAGATCTCCATAAAAAATGACGATCGGATTCTTGAGACATATTATGTTGTCCGGGGTAAAAACAAGGGCAGCTCAGCTTCTATCGTCAAGAAACTTCCTGATGACACTGGAATTTTATGGAAATTCAAGCCTACAATTGACCAGGCGTTGGATGGTCTAAACCAGGCGTCAAATGGTCTCCATATACTTGAAGAAAAAAAGAAGTCTAAGTTTAAAATATTTTCTGCTGTAACAAAAGCACTTTATTTGTATTTTACAGTTGAGAAAGAGAATGTTCCGACCTTGAATGAGCTCATAACAAAGTCCAATTGTCGCAAATGTAAAAAGGCATTGAGTTGGGCGGGGTTCTTGTAGATAACAACAAAGACAAAACAAAACCTAAATAAAGGTTTTTATTATATATGAATATTATGAGCAGCGTACTACTATCATCACATTCCCTCGAAGGAAAAACCATCGTCCTTGGGATCACTGGAAGCATTGCAGCAGTAAGATGTGTCGAGCTTGCCCGCGAACTCATGCGGCATGGCGCGAATGTGCACGCGGTGATGACAAAAGAGGCACAGAAGATAATTCATCCAGAGGCGATGAAATATGCTACGGGAAACTGTGTGGTCACAGAAATAACAGGCTCCGTGGAGCATGTGGGATTCTGCGGTATTGGCGGAAAAGCATCCCTTCTTCTTATCGCGCCGTGTACCGCGAACACCATCGGGAAAATAGCTCACGGGATCGATGATACCACTGTAACGACATTTGCCACCACGGCTTTTGGTTCAGGCATTCCGATAATTATAGTCCCTGCGATGCATGAGTCCATGTACAACCACCCCATCGTTATCGAGAACATAGGAAAACTCACCGGTCTCGGAGTGGAGTTCATCAATCCCATACTGGAAGAAGGCGCGGCTAAAATTGCCTCCACAGACGAGATCGTGCTTCGTGCCGAGAGGGCACTCTGCACGAAAACGCTTGCAGGAAAGCGTATTATCATCACAGGAGGCGCAACATCTGAGGTGATAGACCCGATAAGGATAATCACGAACCGCGCATCAGGAAAAACAGGCATTGAACTTGCGCACGAGGCTTTTCGAAGGGGGGCGGATGTCACGCTTGTTCACAGGGGATGCATGGGGATCCAGGGAATATGCGAGTTTAGCGTTGAGAGCGCAGCCGATATGACCGGGATTGTGCTTGAGGAACTGGGCAAGGGTTATGATATTCTCATCAGCGCGGCTGCAATATCTGATTTTACAATAAAACCTTCAAAAGAAAAGATCAAATCTGGAAAAGAGGTCGCACTGAAGCTGAAACCTGCACCAAAACTGATAAAAGAAGCGCGCAGGAAATATCCAGACCTGAAGATAATAGGTTTCAAGGCTGAGACCGGGATCTCCGTGGATGAACTTGTGAAGCGTGCGCAAGAGTCGATGGA
>JAQUNZ010000123.1 GCA_028717345.1 Candidatus Methanoperedens sp. | reverse complement strand
CTGTACGTTTTGTGTCAGGTCGTTTATAGCTTCCTCTTTGGTCATGCCGTATCCTTTCACAGCTGGCTTTCCTTTTCTCCAGGCACGGAACTTCGCCTGCCTGAACCCGGCCCCCTGATCAATGGAGAACGGAGGGTCAAACTCGTCTGTTTCAAACTCTTCATTCATATGAACCCTCTTCCTCTACCCAGTCCAGCGTTGCTTGTATGATCGCCCTGACCGATTTCATCTTATCAGCAGGGATTCCGAACAATACCCCACTATCAGATCCGAATGCTGTGTATATGTGATTTAATGCCTCGTCTACATCTCTCATTTTATCACCTCAATAAGTCGGGCATTTGTTGTATCGCAGGTACATCCATGTGCGCCAGCAGACCGCGAACGGCCTTCTTGTACCGAGCGGCGACCTTCCTGTAGTGAAGGAGTAGCGCAGGTTGTGCGATACGCGCCTGGTTAGAGATTTCATGTACCCTCTTTTGATTTGCATACCAGGCACACGAAGTCGTCACCATTAATGCTAACGTGGCTTGTCATACCTTCGCAGGTGTCACAGAAAATATTCTTAAATTCTGTTGGATAATGTATTGTATGGAAGGAAATGTGCTCCCATGAAGTGCTTCCCAGCTCATTATTTTCAAATTCGTGCAGGCGTTTCATAAGCTCTTTTGTGTGGAAGTCCGATACATCGTTAACTTTAACCCTGATCACAAAGTCGATGTATTTGTCTTTTTGTTCATCAATCATGATATCACCTTAAAATAAGGGGAGGCAGCAGGCCGTGGCTGCCCGCTGCTCTGTTCACATTCAGTACACACCTTCTTCACACTGCGTTCAGCTCACCTAGTTTTCTCTCGACGCACATGCCTTCGTGCATCAGCTTCTTTACTGCAATTTCCCAGTCAACCTTGTTCGGGTCAAGACCTCTTGCTGTTAAGATCTCTGGTATCTTTCCAAGGTTCAGGTGCTTCTTTGCCAGTAGCTCCCTGTAGATGTAGTCCTTCGCCTGGGCTATCAAATCTTCTGAGCTCGGCTCGGGCTTCGGCTCTTCTTTCTTTGCTGCAGGTTTATTGGAGCTTTGCCTCTTTGCACTCTTCTTATCTGCAGGTGGCTTTGCTCCGGGTTTATCCTCTGGGTTTGCCGGCGCCTTCTGTTCAGGCGGCTTTTGTTCAGGGGCAGGAGCTTTCTGTTCAGCTCCCGCGTCCTTCTGTTCACCCTTACCCTTCTCCTTCTCTGGCTCTTCCTGCTGAGGTAGCAGGCTCTTAACCGCCATGTCTGCTATGTCAAGCAGAGCTGCAGGTGTTATACTCTCGTATATCGCCCTGGTTCTCTTGATTCTCTCAGCATCCGGAGTCGCTTTCATCTCCTTTACTCTGGAGAGGAGCTGCCCTGCCGCATCCACTATGAACGAGCTGCGTGCCGCGTCATCCACTTCGACGACCGTATCCGGTCTGATCGAGACAATAGCGCCGCCATCTGGCTCATATACCTTGGGCTTTCCTACTACTGCGACGATGCAGGGGATTTTCATGTTCCCTATTATCTGTGCAGCTTCAGCCTGGTACTGGCCTGCGTAGACCATGATGCCGCCTGTGGGGTCGCTGATACGCATCCTCCAGAACGGTTGGTCTGTGCCGATATCCTCTTTCTCTATCGCCACGCCTACCATCATCACCTTGGAGACCGCCTCTCCTGACGGGGTGAGGAAGTACTGTGATTCGTAAGGATCGCCGCCGTTCTTATCGAGCGTGTGCGTGGTGTTCCGCAACTCTGCAGCGAACATCCTGAATACTGATGTTCTCTTGAACTCTCTTCCAGCTTCTCCTGCCATTTTAAACACCTCCTGCTACTGTAGATTCTATTGAGTTCGTAAGCGTTGCTATTATTTCCTGCGTGGCTATGTTCGCAGGTTTAATCTCGTTTACTAGCATTACCTTTGAAGGGAGGAGCGAGCCTGTGATTGTATAGTACCTGCCGACGACTTTGCTCTGCAGCATACTGGATACTATATCCATGTCGAGGGCTTCAGTTGCTATCTCCTTCGCTTTAGCCAGACTGATGCCGGTCATTGCCTCAGTGACTTCCTTGTTCATCAACAGGTCTATGGAATCCGACCTGCCCAGGGGCGAGAGAACGGCCTTGATGCGAAGGTCATATACACCTTCCACTTTCCCGTGCTCACCGCACATGCCTTTCGTGAGCTTGCGGTTGCATTCCGGGCAGCGTTTGATCAGGCCTGAACCCGAGGAGAGCGCGGTGATTATACCGGTGACAGTCTCTGACTTCTGCTTGACCTCGATATCTCCTGAGAGCTCTGCGATTACAGTGTTCTTGTTCACCTTGACACTTACCTGGCCCTGGTATACCGACGTGACCACGTTGTTGAATAAGTAGCTCTTGCCTTCTACGAGCACCGGATGTTCTTTAGCTCCTTTGGCGAAGATAGTGAATTTGGTAGTTCCCGTCCCGTCACCGATAAGCCCGGTCTGCGAGACCTTATCCGAGTTTGATTCCCAGAGCTGCACGACTTTAGCTTCTAAGGAGATCCAGTTTCCATCTTCGGTCTTGATATCCCCTATCGGGATTACACCCGCAGGACCCTGGGTGCCTTTCATGTCATCGAAAGAGATGTTGTGCTCTTTCCTGAAAAAAGCGATCACTGTTCTCACAGCTTCCTGGGGCTGTACCTTGAAATCACTGATGAGCATATTTAATCTCTTCGCGATTTCATCTTCACTTAGATTTACACCGGTTTTGCCGAACCGGTCTTGAATTTTCTTTGATTCTTCACTTATATTTACAGCCATGTTTGATACCTCCAAAATGATGGCTAATTTTATATTATGTCAATTATGCCTATATATCTATAAGTCATAATTTACAACCAAAATCTATGAACACGCAAGGCTGATGATGGTTTAGGGCTTTGCCCGACCCCGCGCAGTTCGCGGGGGAAACCTTCATCAAGCCGCAGCGTCAGCGTTCCTCGTCACCCCAGTTAAGCGGGTTCATGTACTCAAGTGAGAAGATCTCAGGCATAGATATTTCAGGCAAGCCCAGCTCCTTCCTGTACTCGTTGTGGCGGCGCCAGGCACGCTCTGCCCACTCTATATCGCGCGCCTTATCCTTTTTGTTATGCGCGTTGCACACGTACTTACAGTGCTGTATGAAATCCTTTTCATAGGAGTGCATGAAATATTCAAACTGGGCTTTCTTCATGCGTTCGATGGTTTGCCAGATTCTCTCCTTGTCTGCCTTGAACATCTTCTTTGCCGCGCGTAATGCGAATGCGAAATGCCCGTCACACCAGAAATGACCTTTTCCTATCGGTACATCGTCCTGGAATCCCATTTCCCATAACCTGTCAAACT
>JAQUNZ010000122.1 GCA_028717345.1 Candidatus Methanoperedens sp. | reverse complement strand
ATCATTGACTGTATCCCGGAAACGCTTTTTTTTATATCTGAAAGTTCAGTCGTGAGCTTATTTATGGATTCTTCGACTTCAGGGGAATGGACGTATTTAGGTGGTTCAACTGGCGCCTGAACTGGCTTTGTGTACGTATTGGTTTTTACGGGCGCAGAATATGTTTTCTTTGGAGCAGGCGTAATTGTTGGCCTTATTTTCTCAATCTGCTTAAAATTGGGGTCTCTTCCTTTACCTAGCGTGTGAAATATCTGATCTTCAGTTACATCAAGAATTGACATAGTTTACCTTCGACTACGGTAATATAGGTGCTGTTCTTATATATTTCTTTTTGTATGTAGTTAAAAGTTACATCCTAATATTTATCTCTCTTAAAAGTTCCTCTCTTGATATACGTCCCACGAGCACGACCTCCCCGTCAATTGCTACTGTGGGGACAGACATAATGCCCAGTTCCGATGCCCGTTGCTTCCCTTCTGGATAGGATATGTTTATTTCTTTGAATTTCATGTTTTTCGGGAGTAGCTCCATTATGAGAGCCCTGAGCTGGTGGCAGTTGTGGCATGTGTCTGAATAGTAGAGTTCGACTGTGGTCATTCTTATCACATTTTTTTTAATAGCATTAATCGGTTATGGATGCGGCAAGATTTGCTGTAAAGGAAAGAATTTCCTCATATCAGCACGATTTACACCTTTGGCAATCGCACCAATTTACCCCAATAACTTCAATGTCATCACCCAAGATACATAGATGTAAATGCTCAATTTCTTTACCCGTGAGCCCAACTTTTAGTAACTCCACCCGGCATCGACTATCGCATAAAGGCGTTCTCATATTGTTCACTTCCTGGGCAAATCATAATTAAATATATAGATTTCTCTATCAATATCTTTAACTGTGACTTCACCATTTTCTTTGATGATCAAAGAATATTTTTGTGAATAATCTGCATTATTTTCTTTTAATATTTCAATTAATGCATTATTTCGAACTTGCAGTTCACCTGGCAATGTTATACTTTTTAATCCTATCATGGTGATTCACCTCTATCTAATCTCGTCTCAAAAACATATAATTCCTTTAAACTAATAAGCATTCTTTTTGTCCTCTTGTCTAAAAACCGTTGAAATGGTTCAGAAAGTTTCTATTTACTTTAAATAGGTTCATTATTGGAGAAAAAGTATTTTTGATTAGTATAAGGGGATAGAGACAAGCAAAAGATAGAAAATATATCCCCTTTAAATACACTTTTAAGATATACTGATGGAAAGTCAGCACCTTTTCAGGTTGAGGCAGAGCCTCTATTCAGTTTATTCCAAAATTACTTCATTCCCTGCACTTTGATACTAACTATCGATTCTGTGACCTCTTTCAAAACATCCTGCGACATATTGAAATTTTCTATGAGCGTATTTGCTGTTGGGTCGTTCGTTATCAGCTCTATCGGAAAATTAACTTCGTCAAAAACTCTTACATCCCTGAAACCTGCATTCTTTATTGCCTCAAGATACTCATCCTTACTTATTGCGCCAGAAAGGCAGCCTATGTAAGCTTCCACAGAATTTTTTACGACATCGGGAAGCTCTTTTATAAGTACCATATCAGAGACCATGATCCTGCCTCCGGGTCTTAGCACTCTATACGCCTCATTGAAAACGCGCTTTTTATCCGGCGCCAGGTTTATAACGCAGTTAGAAATGATGATGTCCACAGAATTATCAGCAGCAGGCAGGTTCTCTATTTCTCCAAGCCTGAACTCGACGTTGTTATAATCGCCTTTTCGTGCGTTCTCCCTTGCCCTGTCAAGCATCTCCGGAGTCATGTCAATGCCTATGACTTTCCCGCTCTTTCCGACTTTATTTGCAGCAAGGAAGCAATCGAATCCAGGACCAGAGCCCAGATCCATGACAGTTTCGCCTTTCTTTAGCGATGCAAGAGCAACCGGGTTTCCGCATCCCAGACCCAGGTTTGCGCCTTCTGGCACGGATGAGAGTTCTTCATCAGTGTATCCTATCTTCCTGCTTGTATCATTTGCACTGCTCCCTCCGCAGCATGATGACGTGGGGGCACAACATGAGCTATTCGTCTTTGCGATCTTGCCGTATCCTTCCCGAACTACTTTCTTAATTTCACTATGTTTCATCTTATTCCTCCATTATTTTTTCTCAAGAATGTCCTTCATCACAGGTCCGAGCATGTCCTTCACGATCTCTTCGAGTTTCTCGACCTTTATCAGAGATATGCAGCAAACAACCCCGTCTTTTTCCATGCTTATCACAGCCAGTTTATCACCAGAACGAATATTTGCTTTTTCCCTTATATCCTTTGGAAGCACCATTTGCCCCCGCTCATCAACGCTTAATACAGATTCCACCTTGCAGCAGCTAAGTTCAGATGCTGTGCAGCAGGATTTGTTGTCATCTTTTCGTGTCATTATTGGTCATTCAGTAATAGTGTTCAGAATATTTAAACTTTTCTGATTAATCAGAAAATACTGATAAAATAGTATATTTTAACCCGCTCCCGTGGAGCAAAAGATGGCTGATCTTGCGGGGGGCTATTTGATCCTATCGATTTCATTTGCTTTATCAAAATCGCTATCAAATGAAATTATCTTATTAATCCCATATTTTTTCATTATCTCAATAGATGATGCATCAGCCAGCGATATCGAACCATCGTATTTAAGGAAGGTATCCATTGCTTTTTCCATTATCTCTTCATTTATGAATTCTATTTTGCAGTTATCTACGAAGTATTCATAAAGAGTTTTTCCCGCTTTCCCGCCATCGAACGAACCCACCATAGTTATGCTTTCACTTATTATAAGCTCAGATATTATCATGGATTCCTTTATCCTTTCAGATATCCTCAGGGCATCTTTATGCCACCTGTCCTTTTCTCTTGCCAGGGCGATAAAATACGAGGAATCCGCGAAGATCATTTAAGTCCCTTCTGGACCAGCTTTTTGGACTCTACCGCATCCCCTTCTGCTTTTACAAGCCCGATTATGTCCTTCAATGTCCTTTTTTTTCTCGGCTGCACTATTATTCCCATCTCGTTATCGATCCATTCCAGAACATCACCGGGTAATATATTGTGGGCTTTCCTTATTTTTGCGGGCACTACGGTCTGATATCCTTTTGAGATCACTGTTTCATCGAACATAATGGTTTCACAACATTATCTTTTTTCAAAGTATTTAATTTTTATCATGTAAATTAGGATCATTTTAATAAACGAAACCGCGGATAGTAGAGTAAAAGAGAGGTCTTTCAACCTCTCTCTCCTCATCAAACTGCACAGACTGATTTCCAGTATGCAGCTTTCGTTTGGCATATCCCTTTGCAAGAAATGGTTTCATATGAAAATA
>JAQUNZ010000121.1 GCA_028717345.1 Candidatus Methanoperedens sp. | reverse complement strand
GATAAATACATTAAAGGGCTTCAATAAAATACATATATAACTATCAACCATTAATAATTGATACTATTAAATGGTCTTAATTGAGGAAAATTATGGAACTAACACCCATTCAGAAAGAGATTTTGACATCGCTCATCAGTTTATACAGGGAGAAAAAACAGGCGATAAAAGGAGAAGATATTGCCGAGATAATCAACAGGAATCCGGGAACTGTAAGGAACCAGATGCAGTCACTCAAGGCACTGGGGCTTGTCGAGGGCGTGCCAGGACCAAAAGGCGGGTATAAAGCTACGGGTGAGACCTACCGTGCCTTATGCCTTTTAGAGATGGAAAAGGAAACTGTGGTGCCAATAAAGCGCAACGATGAGGTTATTCCAAATGCAACTGCAGCTGAGATCAGTTTCACCACTGTCAGGCATCCAGACCTTTGCAACGCTACCGTACATGTTATTGGCGACATAAAGAAGTTCGATATGGGTGACCGTATTATGATCGGACCAACACCTGTGAATAGAATGGTTGTCAAGGGAGAAGTGATCGGAAGAGATGATACCCAGAATACGATCTTATTCATTATACAGGAAATGGTATCCCTGCCCAAGAAACCCATCAGGCAGTATATATCTAAAAATCCAATTACAATCCCTGCCACAGCAACGATACAGGAAGCTTCGAGAATACTGGTGGGGAACCAGATACATGGCGCGCCGGTAAAGGACAAGACGGCTATTGTGGGTATAGTGACACTCACCGATATTGGAAAGACTCTTGCAGAAGGCAAAACAAGCCTAAAGATAAAAGATATAATGACAAAGAAGATAATTTCTGTCGATGGCGATTTGCCTCTTTATGAAGTGGTAAGGGTATTCAATAAGGAAAAGGTGGGAAGGCTTCTTGTCAGGATAGACGGGGAATTTGCAGGTCTCATTTCAAAAACAGATATCCTTGACAAAATTATGGCTTATTGATCATGGGATTCGTGCTGGTTTACATCAGCCAGCCCATTCTCATCGTTCTTTTTTAATCTCTTTGTTACTTCGATGAGCGGATGTTTGGCATAATCAAGGATCTTGATATCAGATAATGTGTGGAGACCAGATGATGCGGCTGTTTTTTCAAGTCCCAGGTGGACTTCGTCGCCCAGGGGGATCACATAGGCATCCATGTTATTTATTCCAAGCTTCTTTGCAGCAACTACCCTGTGGTGACCGTCCACAAGGATCAGCTTATTTGTTTTTTTTATTACCACTATAGGTTCAGCCAGCCCTTTTCGAAGCTCGTATATCCTTCCATCAAGCTCATCCGCATAGACCTTAGATTGCGTGGGTATGAGTTCATTGATATTGACAGTTTCCCGTATAACATCAACATGGACATTGTGAATAGCCTCAAGCGTCTTCTTAAGCGTCCAGACCTTCTGCGGGCTCGTCCTTTCAATATGCGAACGTATGACATCAGTATTCGTAATGATACCGCGCAGGTGCTCATTAGAGTCCACCACTGGAAGTTTTGACTTGCCGGACCTGAATATGACACGCGCCACATCGCTCATATCCATATCCGTATCCGCAACAAGCATATCCCGGCTCATGATCTCAGAGACTTTCTCGTCAAAGCCCTTTTCAAGCATATCAGCCGCAGATATGTACCCGATTACCCTGTTCTCACTCACCACTGGAAAACCGTCATGACCTGTTTTCTTTATAAGCTTTATGACATCCCTGACCTTATCTTCAGGTGAAACCGTGTTCACTTCAGTTGTCATGTAGTCCTTGACTTTGGGGTGGTCTGCCATAATAGTACCTTTTCAAGTAAATGGTTCTCCCCACGTAAAAAATATTGCCTGATGAACAACCACCTTTATTACCTATCGGAATCATTTTTTATTGGGTGAACGATATGAACGAAAATAATGGCAAGATTCCTGATATTCTTAAAGAGGCAATTTCAATAGAAATCTACGGCATGGAATACTATTCGATATTCAGTGAACTCGTTGAGGATGAAAATGCAAAATCCCTCCTCAAGGGACTTGCGAGGGATGAAGGGGAACACAGGGAATACCTTGAAAAAGAGTACAAAAAATTGACAGGGAAACCAGTTGATATCAAGATTCTTGATAGGGAGAACAGGGAAAAGGCGCGGCAGATCTTTCCTGAGTCACTGGAACCGCTGGGCATAGAAGAAACCAAGGACGTACTTAAACTTGGAATAAGGACTGAAGAGAGATCTATAAAATTATATTCAAATAGCGCAAAAAGAACAGATGCCGGGGGAAGTAAGGAACTGTTCCTGAAACTCGCTGTTTTTGAGAAAGGGCATAAGGAATTGCTTGAAGATGCACTGTATTACCTCGAGCAGGAGGGCTCCTGGTATGGCTATTCCCCGCCTACTTTAGAGGGATGAATGAGCCTGCTCTTTGGCACAGCAGGTACGCCGCACAGTTCCAGAGGGACTGACAGCATTTCAGGGATCAGGCGCGTCCATGAACTCGGTCTTGGATGCATGGAACTTGAGTTTGTAAGGGGCGTTAAGATGGGAGAAAAAACTGCGCGAGAAGTTTATAATATTTCGCAGCAGCTTGGCATAAAACTGAGCGTGCATGCGCCGTATTACATCAATCTCAATGCAGAAGGCGAGACGCTTTCTGCGAGCAAGGAGCGTATCCTCAACTCAGCAAGGATTGGCAATATCTGCGGGGCAAAGAGCGTGGTGATTCACGCGGGGTTTATTCAGAAGTATCCGAGAGGGGTTGTCTATGAACGAATAAAGAAGGCTGTTGTAGATATTATGGATATACTAAAAAGTGAAGGCGTGGACATCATTCTTCGGGTAGAGACGATGGGTCGGGGTTCACAGTTCGGCAGCCTTGAAGAGGCACTTGCCATAACAGAAGTAGATGGGGTTATGCCGTGCATTGATTTTTCCCATTTGCATGCACTATCAGGAAAGAATAATTCCCGCGATGAGTTTGCCTCTATTCTTTCGCGCATTGAAGAAAAACTGGGGCGCAGGGGGCTTGATGATATGCATATCCACGTCTCCGGGATAGATTACTCAGATAAAGGTGAAAAAAACCATCTTATTTTTGCTGAATCGGATTTTAAATATAATGAACTGGTGCAGGCTTTTGTGGAGTTTGATATCAAAGGAATGGTGATATGCGAGAGCCCTAACCTGGAGGAGGATGCGCTGGTATTGAAAAGGGAGTATGAAAAAATTTTTTAATGCAAAAATTTATTTACTTCCTAATCCATTATTCATATGGGGCAGGAAGTGTATTTTTATGTTGGAAACATCTCGTGAAAGAGTCGCTTTATTAAAAGCAGGTATGGATGGGAAAACAATAGAAAAGCTATATGTAATATTGAATAATTTTGAATTAGTTGGATGTGCTCCTCAAAAAATCAATTGCTGGGAGTTTCTA
>JAQUNZ010000120.1 GCA_028717345.1 Candidatus Methanoperedens sp. | reverse complement strand
CTGTTGTCCCGAGGTCTGTTTCGTTTGGTGAGAATACATGCATCATGTAGCCCTGTCCGCCCATGTTGTAGAACAGCATGTCACCGTTAAGCTGGGGATTGTTTGTAGTATATACAACCGTGAGATCCGTATCAGGCATTGCATTCGCGCTGTATGAAATGCGACCTGACGTTGCTGAGAGGTATTTCTTGCTCGCTCCTGTAAATCCCGGGGTCTCAAGTGTTGTGATATCGTTCAGGGAGGATATTGTAAGGTTGACCGAAAGTGAATTTATGGTGTGGGTGGTATCCGTATTGCGCAGGAACAGCACATATTCAAAGTTTCCAAGGCTCTTTTTTATTGCCTGTTCGTACTTCAGTTTGACGATAATGCTCTGCCCAGCCTCAAAACTCAATGAGTAAGAGAACATGTTCTTATTTCTTGATTCAAGAAGCCCGGCAGATCGTCCCTGTGATGCTGCCTCCTCGAATTTTTGCTGTGCCTCTTTCTTTGGAAGCACATCAGCCACATATTCCTTTCCATTGATAATCAATGTAAAACCTGATATGAATGCCTCATCAGGGATCAGGAACCTGAACTCGTCCTCGGCTGGAATATCCAGTGTGTTCGTAAGTTTTTCTTCAACTGTCGTAACAGCATAACCATTATTCACGTCTGCATTTATGTGCATATAATCCACAACAGGCACTGCCTGCGCGCCCTGAACAAGCGCCAGCAGAATCAGGAAAATTACAAGCTTATTATTCATCATACCATCTCACCTTTTGCATGAACTTATAGAAAATATATGGTAATCAATGTTGTGGTCTGAAGCCGCCAAAATCGCATATTACCTGATCTGCAACCCAATTTTACTGTCAAGTATCTTCAGGAATTCATCCTTTGCTTCCCTCGGAATGAATGCACCTGCTGCTATATCATGACCTCCTCCAGTGCCACCAACAGCTTTTGCAGCTTCGCCTATTGCATTTCCAAGGTTGAGACCCTTTCTGATAAGTTCGTAATTCCCGCGTGATGAAACTTTCACCCCGCCATCTGAATCAGCAAAAGCGATAATGGGCACATCATGTTTCACAAAAGATGCACACATGCCTGCCACGATCCCAACTATGGTCTCTCTTATTTTATTCCCTGAATCAAAATACTGAAGGTGCTCCATCCTCGATGTTCCTCTCTCCTTAACGAAATTTATTCCTTCAACAAGGTTCTTCCTGTGGTCATTAAGAAGGGCGCTTGCTTCGTCATAACTCTTTCCGCGGTCGCCCATGCAAACCGCAAGCCCGATATCAGCATGATCATAGCGCGCCGTGGCATTTAGAAGCGTGGAATACTCGGATGCATCCCTTACCTCTGTTCCCTCGCGCTCTCGCAATAATGTATATACTTCCCCAACAAGCCTCTGGACGCTGGATGAAGGCATACCTGAAGATAGGCAGAACTGGAAAAGAGCGGAGACTATCTGCTGTTTTTCGAATTGTTCAAGGTCTATCCACCGCCTCCATTTTTCACCGTGCTGTCGTATGCCTATTTTTTTCAGAAATTCTATGCTTGCGTCCTCGCTGCCGGAAATTCCGGGCAAGAATGGGTCAGAAGAATATTGAAGCAACTTAAATATCGGGCGCGTCTGCTTGCCAAAGAGGAGCAGGTCCTTTTCGTAGCGCAATACACCAGCTTTTGCCCCATCTTCGAGTATCTGCCTGTTAATCCCAATTAACTGCCCGTTCTTTATGTGCTGAAGGTCGCCCACTGCTCCCACTATCGCAAGATCAGCGAGGTCACTGTTGTTCCCGAGTGATGTAGCAATAAGATAGGTGACGCCGGAGCCAGAGACTTCGGTCGCGCCGTGAAACCCGAAAAGATGAGGGTTCAGGTGGTGCTCATACGTTCCCTGGGGCTGGTGGTGGTCTGAGACCACAGCATTGAGCTTTAGTGTTTTGATCGCATCCAGCATCCCGCTGCCCAGGTCTGTAAATATCACAAGCTCAGCATTGTTGTCCGCTATTCCGCTAAGCGCGGCGCTGTCCAGTTGTTTGACGAACCGGATATCGCAGTCGATGCCAGCCCTCTGTAGCGCTTTTCCCATGATCGCAGCAGATGTGAGACCGTCTGCATCTATATGAGAAACAACCAACGCTGATGAATGTTTTTTAATAAAATCCGCACATTCCTTTGCTTTGGAATAAATCGTCATTATTACTTTTGTTGTTTCTTAGTTTATTTAAACCATTTGAACATGGAGTGAAACTAACGAACTAATGATGAAAACGAATGAAAATTGATATATGTCCGAACAAACCTCTTAGATCAAAAGGAAAGTATGATGCAATCGCCACAAACCGGATACGACAGTGCAATAACAGTATTCAGCCCTGACGGGAGATTGTTCCAGGTGGAATATGCCCGTGAGGCTGTAAAAAGAGGAACAACAGCAGTCGGAATAAAAGCTACCGACGGGGCAGTACTGCTGGTGGACAAACGGGTAACAAGCAAATTGCTTGAAGCTGAATCTATTGAGAAGATATTCCAGATAGATGAGCACATTGGAGCGGCAACATCAGGACTGGTCGCAGATGCCAGGATCATTATCGACCGTGCCAGAGTTGAAGCGCAGAGCAACAGGGTTACCTATGATGAACCAATAGGTCTTGAAGAGCTATCAAAGAGGATATGCGATTTTAAATATGCTTATACCCAGTCGGGCGGTGTAAGACCGTTCGGGACATCACTTATTATTGCAGGAGTTGATGATAGCAGGGCGCGCCTTTTTGAGACCGACCCGAGCGGGGCGCTGCTTGAGTACAAAGCTACTGCCATCGGCTCAAGAAGGAGTGAAACTATTGAATTTTTCGAGAAAAAATATACGGATGACATTAAACTCGAAGATGCCATTAATCTCGGCATTGAAGCACTTCTAAGTACCGCCGAGGGTATTTTTAATGCATCAACGATTGAGATCGGGGTAATCGAACTTTCAACCAGAAAATTCAGAGAGCTTACTTATCCAGAAGTTGAAAAATATGTGGAACGGGTTTTAAAACAGAACGCTTCAGAAATGAAGAAAAAAGAGAAGAAGAAATGATTGTGTTTTCATCCCATCATTAATATAGCTATTCTCAGGATTATCAGCACCCAGCCAACAGCCACTATTATCCAGATCGCTTTCTTTGCCACCTCTGCTATGGCAAGGAATATGGTCAATATCAAGAGAAGTCCTATCGCATCTACTATGGTCGGTGGGATCGTAATCCCTGAGATGGATTGTATAGATCCGACTATCATTTCACCGAGCCAGTGACCTAAGGTGTATATGAAAGCCATTACAGTAGTTAGAATGTCTTCAGTCATTTTCCTCCCATAAAGTTCAGTCCCGATTTCAGTATTACTCCAAACTATATATCTTTATGGAAAACATGTGACCGTTACATTACATGTTGGTGTTCTTAGGGCAATTGGATGAAATCAAACATCGAGTCTGAATTGACTCCCATGGAATGCATTGTATTCCTGTCTTTATTTGGTCCCGAAGAATAGAAATGAAA
>JAQUNZ010000119.1 GCA_028717345.1 Candidatus Methanoperedens sp. | reverse complement strand
TCAAGTATCTTTCCTGTTACCACACCTTCGCTTACCTTAATATGCTCAAGGTTCGCTTTGAATTTATGAGAAGGTGCCCTGTATGTCGGAGAACCTTTTCCCCTGCTTTGAGCTCTAATTCTATGTCCCATATTATCACCTAAAACAGTCCTAACCTGGAGGCTAATTCAGTTGCAGTGTTCGGATCTTCGAATACTACAATGGCTTTTTTCTTTCCTTTTGTGGTCATCATCGTGTTAACGCTGTGCACCTTTACTTTAAAGAGAGCCTCGATCTCTTTTTTCACTCTGGTCTTAGTATCATCTACACCAACGATGAACTGGAGCAGATTGTTCTTTTCTGCCAGCATCGTGGCTTTTTCTGTAACATGCGGATGTATTATCATTTATTTGCCTCCTCAAGCTTTGCTATGGCAGCCTCGGTGTAGATAGTCAGGCGTCCTGGAAATGTTCCGGGAGCCAGCAGTTCGGCATTAAGCTGGTCGTGGGTTATGACATCCACGCCTGAAAGATTGCGTGCTGCTCTGAAAAGCCCTTTATCCTCATCTGTGACTATCAGAATGCTCTTTGAACGCTTGTATTTCCTTCCTCTTCGCTTGCCTTTACCTGCCCTTATCGTCTTAACTTTTGCTCTTTCGATATCATCCCATACCTGGACTGCTTCCATGAAGGATTTTATATCCTTTGTTTTTGTTAGCGCGGAAAGTTCATCAACTGCTATTATAGGTAAGTTTGCCTGGAACCTGTGTCCCCGCTTTTTTACGAGTTCAGAATTTCCGGTCGCCGCGATCGCTGATCTGATAGCTTTTGCACGCTCTTTATCGTTGATCTTTTCAGTCCTGTCTTTCTCGGGTTTTGGGGGGTGTGCTTCCCTGCCTTTTACAGCCTGGGGTATCCTTGCTGCTTTGCTGCCGTTCTTGAGCCTTGCGACCCTTGAAACGCCCCTTCCAGGACCCCAGCCTTCTGCAGATGTTCTCATACCTGCGTACATATGTGGTCCGTATGGCTGCTGGCGGTTAGCCTGGGAAGCAAGTACTGCCCTCTTGATAAGGTCAGGACGAAGCGGCTCATCAAAAAGCCCGGATTTTATCTTTTTTGCAGATTTTCCTGATAGATCGATAATATTTATTTCCATTGGATTCACCCCTGCTTGGATTCAAGGCTCACTTGAGTGAGTTCTGGAACCGGTAGTGTCTTTTTCAGTCTGATCGCGGGTCGCATTCGCACCAGTCTCTTTGCAGGACCGGGCACGCTTCCCTTGATAATTATATAATCATTCCTTACAATGCCGTAGTTAAGGACGCCGCCCTCGGGTGTGACGTTCTTTCCATCTTTTCCTATCTGCATGATCCTTTTGTTGAACTCAGTCCTCTGATAGTATCCTGTCTGCCCGATCTGGGGGACTCTCCAGCTTACATGTGATGGATGCCACGCGCCGAGCGTGCCTATCTCTCGAACACTGCCCGCTCTTGAATGTTTGGATTTCTGCAGTTGTATCCCCCAGCGTTTTACAGGGCCCTGAGTGCCTTTGCCTGTTGTTATCGCCAGGACATCTATTATATCGCCATTGTTGAATACGTCACTGATATTTATGGATTTTCCAAGAAGTGTCTTGGCATATTCGAATCGTGCTTTTAATTCTGTGCCGCCGATATTATTTTCCATGATCTCTGGTTTTTTCTTGGGGATGCCTGTTACCTTTTCCGGAAGAGTGTACATGACCACTCTGAGGTCTTTTGCGATCCCGTCTTTGATGAGCTGATCGATCTTTGCCAGAGCTGCCGGAAGGTCATGTTTCTTTGGAACTGTCATGGCACGGTTGAGCTCTTTATCCAGTTCTGTGGTCCAGGCTTCAGCGATGGCATTTGCTCCATACGTTGTGTTTTTATAGACACGTATTGCAGCTACCTTCATCGGAGGAGCCTCAAGGATCGTCACTGGAACCGATATCTCCATACCAGAAGTCAGGCTGTTTGGAACATCATCAGTCATTATTACATGCGTCATACCAGCTTTGTAACCTGCAAAACCCATGAGCTTCGCCTCTTTTTTTATCGGCCATGCTCTCACACGCGGGATTTCGCTTCTGGCTCTTACACGCGGGCTGTACGCAATTGAACCGCGTCTTGGTCTGTGTGGATGCGACATTTTATATCTCCTATATAGACCCCGGAATTAATTCCTGGGTTTTGAGTAAACACTAATACGAGCTTATTTTACAAGTTACAGGCATACACAGCCTGAATATATGGTCATCACAATAGAGTTTGACTTACATGCTTTTCCGGGCATACGTTTCGCATTGGCCCTGCACTTCATCAAATCCGACTTTGATCGACTTCAACTTGCGTTATATTAACGCTTCGTACTTTTTCGCTTTAAATGAGGACGTAGTATATAAATGCTTTGTGGGAAAAATCTATTTCTCGTTTTTTACATGATTATTATCCGATCTATCCAGAACCTCATTTAATTTCACTAAGAAATCCTCTTTCTTAATATATCCTGGTATCCTTATTATCTCTTTTCCATCCACATCAAAGAAAATCATATATGGAGTGCTCCATACGTTCAGATTAGATGCTGCTTTTTTTTGTTTTAAAGGATCTATTGAAATAAGGACAAAATTCCCATTTAATATCCCAATTATCCTATCATCAGACAAGGACTCTGCTTCGAAAACTATGCACCAGTAGCACGTCTCTGACCTGAAATACAGGAAGATTGGTCTGTTCAGGTCTTTTGACTCGTTTATTCCCGATTGAAGCGAAGTATGGAAGGTCACCTTCCCAAGTTTGATGAAATCCCCTTCTGTCTTTGAAATAGACCCCTCCCACCAGCCTGCGATCAGGAACAGAGCAAGACCCAGGACAACCACTGATATGAGTTTAGCGGAAGGTTTCATTTGAGTTTACATCGTCTGCAAAGTTATTTATAGTTACCTCAGTTTATATATGGCAGATGAATGCAAATAAAAGCAGATTTCATGTATCTGCGATCAGTAATTTTTTTACATCCCGCAAACTTGCTGTTGTTCTTATTACTCTAATAATTCTCCTTTCGATAATAGGGACGCACATACCTCAAAGATCTCAACTCAAACCTGATGTATACAATAATTGGAAAACTAACCACCCGGGCGAGTCACAGATTTATGAAATACTCGGGCTTACCAATCTCTTCTCCTCGGTTTTCTTCCTTGGTACGGTGCTGCTTCTTTTTATAAACACCCTTTTCTGCACGAAAAATATGCTGGGTACCGCCCTTCGAAGGCTCAATACACGGTTTCAGAAAAAAGAGTATATAAACCGGCTTGAAAACAGCACTGTGATCAAGACATCAAGAGAACGAAACGACGTGATTTTACTGGTAACTTCAGAACTGCGCACCCTCGGCTATAAGGTATCACAGCAAAAAAACCTCATCCGTGCTGAAAAGAACAGGTTCGGGACTCTGGGAACATCCATATTTCATCTTTGCATACTTTTCATCATACTTTCGGCGCTATACGGAAGTACGGGAAGGATGGAAGGCGATATGAGATTGATAGAAGGGCAGACCCTTTCAGAAGACCACGGGAATTATATATATATAAACGAAGGGCCTCTTTTTTTTGATAAGCATCAGA
>JAQUNZ010000118.1 GCA_028717345.1 Candidatus Methanoperedens sp. | reverse complement strand
CCTGAACCTTCTGCGCCACCTCGTCAACCATTTCCTTAGCCTTTCCGGGTTCGATTATCGCTGCCGCGCCGCTGCCAACTGACAGACCGCAGGCTGCGCCAAGCTCTACCTGTTTCTTGACAAATATATAGGGGGTGTTCTTTTCATCACATAGCGCCGGAATGTGAGCCACTATTTCAGGCGGGTTCACGTCTTCGCCAATTATCACAAGTTTTGCGATACCTCGTTCGATAGCTTTTGTTGCTTCGTTCGTTCCTTTCTTTATCTTTCCAGTATCCCGTGCCATCTCAAGGGCGCTGAGCGCCTTATTTGCCAGCTCTGCTGGAACTTCAAATTTTGCGTATGTTTGTGCCATATTAATTACTTCCTTCAGGACTATTGTCCTTCATCATTCACTTGATTAAAAGTATCGGCTTTCCTACAGCGTGATGTGGTATATATTTTACGCTCAGTTTACCTCTTCCATCAAAACTGCGTACATGTCCTTACCAGAGACTTTTACTACCGTATAGTTCCCGGTCTTTGTGATGTTGTACTGTGAAAATCCTTTTTGCGTGCTGTTGGTTTTCAGTTGATCCAACTTCTTCATGACGCTTGAATTCACATCGAGATAACCTGTCGTCCGCTCGTAACTATCGTTGTTCTGATCCACACCCATATAGAACTGCTTTGCAAACGTGACGTTTGAGGTTATTGTCTGGAAGGGCGCATAAGGTACTAGATTTAGCATCCCTTTGTACCCATCATAAGATGTGACTGTTTCATTCAGGCTCGTTGTAATGTCAATAACATCGATCGCGGTCTTCGGCGGAGCAAGCATAACTGGAGTCCCCATTACATTATATAATCCCTGCAATCCTCCTTCCTGCCTCACAAGCAGGGGGTGATCATAATATGAATCAATGAACATGTACTGAAAATCATTCTTCAGGGGATCCATTGTGCTAAGCAGCAGGAAAGAAGAGTTCCCATCGTATTTAAGGTCAGAGTAGTACATCTTTGTGGTATTTGACTTATAGATAGTATCTACTTCATTAAGTATCGGCTTTGTCTGACGTGTCCACTCTGCCATTTGAGGTGTCATTTTTTCAAGGTCAACATAGCTTGCAGATTCCGCGCCTGGCGGGGTAATGTTCAGCGCGTCTGAGATCGAATTGAATGGCTGTTCGAATGTCCAGAACTCTGGATCATAGTAATCCTTGGTTTTATCTACTGTTTCCTGTTGGGTATCATCTCTGGGATTTATGAAAATATATGCAAATATTGAAAATATCATTGTGAAAGCCAGAAAAAATGCCAGTATTTTATACATGTCCTGCTGTTTCATGAACCTTCAATTTACCTGCATAATAATAAAACAGATGGTGCTTATTTTCAAGATAAATATAATTAGCCAACACAAATTGAATCCACCCCACATTCGTCCAAAGGATTATCCCTTCAAAAGTAATTAAGCCATTCCCATGTTCATAGAAATAGACGGCTGGATGGCAAAACTGCGCTTCTCAGCATGCCATTTCATCCCCAATCACCCCAAATGCGGATGCCTGCACGGGCATACATATGCTATCAGCGTGAGGCTTGATGGTGAACAGAGGGGAGAATTCTTGATCGATTTTGAGAGAGTAAAAGGAATCGTCAATGAGCTATGCGACAGGCTCGACCACAGGGTTCTTATTGCTGAAAAAGACCCGCGCCTTCGAGTCGATAGAAAGAAAGACATTTCCATTGAGATCATTGAAAGTAAAAAACGGTATGTTCTGCCATCAGAGGATGTCGTGTTCCTTCCCACTGCGTCAGTAAGTGCAGAAGACCTGTGCAAATATTTCACCGAAGGGATAGCAAAAGCGCTCCGGGGTGTAGATAATATCAGGAAGATCCAGGTCAGGGTGGATGAAGGGATAGGTCAGGGTGCAGGCTGTGAGTTTGAGTTGTAAATCTCAATAGTTATCCATTACCTGTTTAACAGCATTTTTATACTCTATTTTCATGGAATAGAGGTTATGGTCTCCTTTTACATCGATCCTTAATATCCCAAGTCTTGTGTTCATAAGACCGACCATAGCTGAAACTCCCCTGTAATTCAGGTCAAATCCTTCCCTTGTAAGGGCATCAAAGACATCCTGGGTGGTATAGGGTTTGCCGGTCAGGAACAATTTTAAAACCGACCTTCTGATGCCGGTTTCGTCCCTCATTAAGTACTTTGTTACCCTTGTCTTCATTTTTTCATTTCCTTCAGCGCTCAGTCAGACCACCGTTTTTTCAATATTAAATCTTAAGAGTTTATACTTTTGCATTCTCATAGAGGTGTTTTTTCAACGACCATTCCGTTTTTCATGGGGTAACGCTCAATTACATAAACATTGAGCCCTTTTTCCTTCAGTTCATCAGCCAGGTCAGACGCTATCCACCATGCGGTCTCCACAGAACCCTCCCTGGCAGCGAACATATCCTCAGTAACTCCTGCTTCTTTCAGGATGTATTGCCCGTCTCCCTCGATAACACCATATACAAGCGTCCCGTCATCCGTGATCTCATCAAAATCCCTCGCTGACCTTTTCGCGATGCGCTTGAACCTCTCCCGCAACTGCACCGCATCCTTGAACACAGACGAACAAAAATGCATCTTTTTACCTTTAACCGATCCTGCAAAATCCCTGCTCTCAAGTACAGCCATAGAAATATCATTCTCAGGAACATAACCCCTTTTTTCAAGCTCGGCTGCATTTGTTTCCGAAAACTCAAGTTCGTTCAGGTTCAGGAAGCCATCCACTTCTTCAAGCAGGGATAAAATCCCGTAGAGGTCAGATTTGATGGATGGTATCTCAATACCGGTAGAAATGCCAAGTTCATAGGCATTTATTATCGAATTACGGTAAGGCGTCATCTGGATATTTTCCCACATATCAGGCGGAGGATGGAACCTTACCTCATCAAGACCTGCATCACGCAGTGAAACAAGTACGTCCTTTCCCGGAGCAAGAGCAGTGTATAAATGAATATGGAACTGCTTTCCGAACTTCTTCTTAAGAAGGCGTATGTAACGCAACACCCTTTCCAATTTTAAAAGAGGCTCCCCGCCTGTAATGCTTGCACCAGTAGCGCCCATTGAAATCGCTTCTTCAATTACGTCATCCTCCTTTTCCACCCGCCTTTCGTTCGCGAATACTGCATCCTTTTCCCGTCTCTCATATGATACCGGGCAGTAAAAGCAATTCCTGCCGCAGATGCCAGTAATAAAAAGCACCATTTTTGCCCCCTTATAGCAGAGGCGGCATCCTTCAGGCAGGTAGTTATAAAAAGAACCAGACCAGTCAGTTTCCATGACTATTTTCTTCGATTTATGATATATTCACCAAGCGTGATGAGTTTCTCTCTTGCAGGGCTGTCGTCGATCTTTTCAATATGTGCCATCGCATTCCTAAGTTCTTCCCGCGCTGTTTCCTCGGCGTAACCGATAGAGTCAGAGACAAGGTGCATCAGTTGCCCGTTGTTGCATTTCATCATCTGTTCAAGCGAGATTCCTGAATTGAGCGCATCAATGACAACGATAGATGGTCTTCCCATGAAAAGGTCTTTCTTGACTGGTTTTCCAAGATCGTTCTCACTTGAAATGCAGTCCAGTATATCATCCCGTATCTGGAAAGCAATGCCTATATGGCTCCCGAATTTAAGGAGTGATTCTGTTTGTTTATCGTCCCCCCCGCCCACCAGAGAGCCTACCTCTGCTGCAGAACCGAACAATGAACCGGTTTTGCGAAACGCAAGGTCAATATAACTTTTCTTATCTTTCGCATAGTCAACAAGTTCCATGGCTTCCCCTTCTCCCATGTAAAGCAGTGAATCAGCGATAGCCCGGATCAACCTGGGGTCGCGTGAAGCAAGCTTGAGTGAAAGGGCGGCAAGCACCTGAACTGTCAGAAGAGCCATATCAG
>JAQUNZ010000117.1 GCA_028717345.1 Candidatus Methanoperedens sp. | reverse complement strand
GACAATGAGAAATTTGAAATGCAAAGTATATGATGATGAGTTAATTGTTCAGGAACTGGCGAAACAACAGAAAGAAGTTATTGAAAAATTGGATATCATAGTGCCTAAAAAGATGGGGATTTAGGAAAATATTAGGCTATGGAATTTCGATATTAGTTAGAGCCATAGAAATATATTAAAGAGACACATAGCCTTTTTATCCAATCCAACGATTAATTTCTTCTTTATGCCCATCAACATTAAAAACCGTCAATTGCCCATTTAGAGTTAATTTAAATGATTCTGATATACGATTTCTTGGAATACTTTTTAACCATCTAACATCTCTCGTAACTACCTCATATTCTTCATTATATTTAGCTCGGCTTTCTACCGTTCCTGTTAAGTAATATTTCAAATGTTTGAGGTCTGGGTAAATGGTACCATAACAATATCTTTTATTTTTATTTCATGTATGAATCTAAATATCGTACTTTTTGCAGTTGAAACTCGTTTTTCCGAATAATGTGGCCAATATTCTTCAAGCATTTCCACCAATTCATATTCAGAAGATTCTGTTGTATCACCGAGTTGACTCCAACCAATGGCAATAAGGTCTTCTTCTGTTAGTTTCCAAAAGTCGTCCTCTGGGTCAGTATCTATATCCGGTCTCATCCTAACAAGCCAATATCTTACCATGATGATAAATATAATTTCAAAGTTCTTAAAGTTTATCTAAATTGAGAAAAATATTCCATAAATTCGGTATATCATTCAAGTCTAAATTGTACGGATGAATCCAATGATGGCTTGGGTTCCTCGAATTTTAATCGTTGGTTTTATATGGACAGATAGATTAGTCCTTCAGATGCGGTTTTTGAGGGGATTTGATACTCCTTGAGTTGGTTGCAGTTCGTTGTTTATCTGTACCCGTACTCCCGTTTCGCCTTCATTAAATCCCCTATCTTTGTGGATGTCAGGAGTTCAAAGATTATCAGCAGCAGGAACAAGATAAAAAGATTGAACGCCGCAGCATTAGCGCCTTTACTGACCGCGATGAGGGCGGCGATAAGCGGCGCAGCAAGAGTCCCGATGACACCAGAAATATGCATGAGTGCCCTCTGTTTGCCCGAAGCCTTCAGATATGAGACCTGATCTATCCTCAGCGTGGGCTCTATCTTCGCAGGTCCGTTGAGGTAATAATGCGTGAACCTGATGCCAGAAAGAGCGCCTGTCAAATAATGTGAAAGCGGGTGGAATGTGGTCATCAACGCAAGCGCGCTTATATAGAGCATCCAGTCCGAGTTGATAAAGAAAACCATGATAAGGACAGCGATCGTTGCTGCGCCTTCTAGCAGGTTCCCCAGAGGGACGCTGAGAGTGAACCGCACCCTTTCGCTGAACCTTTTCAGGCTGAACTCTTCTAAATCTTTCAGCAACATGTCATCGTTGATCCTTTCCTTCTTTATGATTTCAACAACTTCACGAAAACCCTTCCCGCTGTAATCTGTTTTAAGGGCTTCAATCTTATTTCTTAACTCTTCATGTCTCATACTAACCTCGCACAGTTATGATAATATCCTTACTCTCAAGCACTTTCCCATCATATATCACCTGGGCACGGGTCTGGTATTTCATCTCCGTCCCTGCCGCAAGTAAAGCTGTAAAATCCACGATCCTGAAACCCGAATCTTCACCAGGTCGAAGGGCGCCAATATCATAACTTCCGCTCTCGTTGCTGAACTTCACATACTGCTTATCAGATGCGTTCAGGTTGAAACGGACAAAAGGATGGATAACAGATTTGCCGGAATTCGTGACGCGTATCATTAACTGCGCGTTCTCTCCACTTTTCACGGTCACATCCTGTTGTTTGACATCAAGGGTTGAACTGGCAGCAGGAATATTCTCCTTTCCTGATAAACATCCTGAAAAAAGGATCGAAGCAATAAGAAGCAGAACAAGAGTTGATCTATTCGCCATATTATCTTCTCAGATGTTCGCAGTTCCCTGCCACTATCTTCTCAAGCCTGCCCTCGCCTGTTTCAAGTATCAGCGCGCCATCACTATCCACCCCGACCGCCTCTCCGTACATTATACGCGACTGGGTCGTTATTTTTACCCACTCGCCAATGGTTGCTGACATCATCCTCCATTCCTCTATTATGGATGTGAAACCCTCATTCTGGAACTTAAGATAAAGGGCTTCAAGCTCAACAAGCAATTTCTGCACGAACTCAACACGGTTTATATCACAGCCCAGCTCATTCTTAAGCGATGTGGAAGTGTCCCTGAACTCCTCAGGAAATGTCTCTGTGTCCACATTTGCATCAATTCCCACACCAACCACTACATACTGAATCGAATCCATTTCAGCCCCGATCTCGGTAAGAATGCCGCATACTTTTTTTCCATTTATCAGCACATCGTTTGGCCATTTTATTTTTGCAGGAAGTCCAAATTCGCGGATGGTCTTTGCAACAGCAACGCCTGCAAGAAGCGTTATCCTGGGCGCATGCAGCGGCTGCATCCTGGGTTTTAGCACAACGGAAAGCCATATTCCACCTTCAGGGGAGATCCATTTGCGCCCCATCCGTCCCCGCCCTCCTGTTTGGGATTCTGCTATGACCACTGTCCCTTCTTCGACAGAACCTGCCATGTCGCGCGCCAGTATATTAGTGCTCTCTGTCTCTTTGAAATAATGGATGTTTTTCCCCATCATCCTGGTTTTAAGCCCTGCTTTTATTTCTGCGGGGGCAAGAACGTCTGGCGAGCCCACGATCGTGTACCCCTCTTTTGTTGACGATTTTATCATATATCCTTCATCCCTTAGCGCCTGAACGTGTTTCCAGATAGCAGCCCTTGAAACAGAATGTTCACTGGCAAGCATTTCGCCGGAAACATATTTTCCTCTGTTCAATATAAGATTCTCAAGTATCTTATCTTTTATTGTACCTGTTTTACCTTTTATCTTCATTTTCTCTCACTGGCGCGAATATAAGCCCCGACAGCAGCGGTTATCGCTGCCACCTTTTTATCTTCTACGCCAAGTGCAGAAGCAAGTGTGGTCCCCTTCTCTTTTTCGGACTCGATCACCTTTTCCACCTCTGCAATGATGTTATGGTCATCGATGAAATGTGTGGTAAGCTCACCCCTCCTGAAATACTCGTTATTCATCACTGCTTTGTGGAAGGGAATGTTCGTGGTCACACCGACGATTATGTATTCGTATAGAGCCCGCTTCATTCGTTCTATCGCTTCATTCCTGTCCCTGCCCCATACTGTAAGTTTTGAGATGAGAGAATCGTAGTAAGGCGTGATAGTAAATCCTGTATGTACCCCGCTGTCAACGCGAACTCCCGGGCCGCCTGAAGAGCGGTACCTGCGCAGCTTTCCAGGCGAAGGAGTGAAATTGTTGAGCGGGTCTTCTGCGTTCAGCCTGCATTCGATAGCCCACCCAATCTGCCTGATATCCTTCTGTTGATAACTCAGCTTTTCACCAGCCGCAATCCTCAACTGCTCCTTGGCAAGATCTACGCCGGTAACAACTTCAGTGATCGGATGCTCTACCTGAAGCCTTGTGTTCATTTCAAGGAAGTAATAATTTCCCTTTGAATAAAGGAACTCGATGGTTCCTGCATTAGTGTAATTGATGGCTGCTGCAGCCTTTATAGCGTCAGAGCCCATCTTTTTGCGCAATTTAGGTGTCATTACGGGAGATGGTGACTCCTCTATGAGTTTCTGATGCCTCCTCTGTATAGAGCATTCACGGTCTCCCACATGTATGATATTCCCGTATGAATCTGCAAGTATCTGGAACTCGATATGCCGCGGCTCTTCAAGATATTTCTCTATGAACACAGTTGAGTCACTGAATGATGATTTTGCTACCCTCCGGGCTGACTCGATCGAAGGTACAAGCTCTTCCTCTTTCCTCACGACCTTCATACCGATACCACCTCCGCCAGCAGATGCTTTAACAATAACCGGATAACCTATACTGGCAGCTATATCCCTGGCATCATCCAGGTCACTAATACCGTTCTCGCTTCCGGGTATTATGGGGATACCGGCGGCAGCCATGGTTTTTTTTGCAGCTATTTTGCT
>JAQUNZ010000116.1 GCA_028717345.1 Candidatus Methanoperedens sp. | reverse complement strand
ACCTGATAGTGATTGACGCATCTGAGAAATGGACTATGCCTCTGCGTGACTGGGGCATTATCCTGAATCAACTGAGGGTGTTTTTCGGTGAAAGAGTGGACGAATTTATATAAAGAGGAAAGTTAATAGTTATAGGAAGTTTCAGCAAAATTGATTACACTCCCGTCACAAATCCCATACGATGTTCGATGCCTGTATCAACTGCTTTTGAAGATATCCCATATAATCCCTCCCTTCCCCCCACCTCTCACACCCCCACATCCATCTCCTTATCCGCCCTCACCTGCGCCCTCTCATGCTTCTCCTCATACTTCCTCTGCGCCTCCCACATCGCCGGCGCATCCTTACTCCTCCCCCTCACATCGCTCGTCAGCCTATTCCTTATCCTCACTAACGTCGGCGTATTGATCGCCACCCTCGAGATAATCGCCTGGCCTTTCGCGCAAGTGAAGGAAGCTCAGAGATCAGCTCCCTGCTCGCGCTCTCGATGCTCCAGGCTATCTGCTGCTGGTCTGTCGGGTTGATTATCCGCATGTTTTAAGCGGGATGCAAAACAGCTTTTACCTTATCAAGAAGCCCGGATAATAATCCCTTCTTTTTCCTGCCTGGAATATCATCAGAATATTTAAAAGAAGTAACCTTTGTCTCATGACCTGTAATGAGCTCTATTTGCTTCCAATCAACCATTTTAACCTTTGTTAAGATTTTCGCGGCTTAATCATTTCTGATAATTTCACGTCACAAAAATCATTACCAAAGATTTAATATAAATAAAGTATAATTTTAGTATAGGTACACGCTTCAAAAATAAAATGACAACTAAAGGCGCAAGTAAAGTAATGGAATGTTTCGGGGTAAAACGCGGAGAAAGCGTACTTATAGTAGTCGATACTTCAACTCCAGCTTCAATATCAAAGAGCCTTTTCGAAGCAGCCAGAAACATTGGATGCGAAGTGATGATCCTTACCATGGTTCCCAGGACGCGCCACGGGGAAGAGCCGCCAAAAGCAGTGGCAGAAGCCATGTTGAACGCTGATGTGGTGATCGCCCCGACCACTATGTCTCTTACTCATACACAGGCAAGGATCAACGCCACAAAAGCAGGAGTCAGGATAGCTTCCATGCCAGGGATAACTGAGAAGATGATGAGATCAGGGGGCATAACAGCCGACTGCAGGTGGATAAATGATCTTGCCATGAAATGGAATGAACGGCTTAAGAATGTCCGTGAGGTGAGAGTTGTCACAGAATTGGGGACAGATATCACATTTGATCTCGATGGCTGCACATGGATGATGGACACAGGCATGTGCCAGGAAAAAGGATGCAGCAGCAACCTCCCCGCGGGAGAGATGTATATTGCTCCCAGGGATGCGAACGGTGTTTTTGTGGTGGACGGCTCTCTGAGCGGCTTTGGAATTCTTGATTCACCCATCAGTATCACTGTCAGGAACAGGTATGTTATTTCGATCGAAGGAAAACATGCGGAAAAACTCAAATCCATGCTTGATGCTGTGGGAGAAAAGGCGCGAAATATCGCTGAACTTGGCATCGGGATCAATCCTGAGGCAAAGCTTATCGGAAATGTGCTTGAGGATGAAAAAGTGGGAGGCACTGTTCACATAGCACTCGGAGATAACAGTTGTTTTGGCGGGAATGTGGTCGCAGGGATACATCTTGACGGCATTATTAAAGAGCCCGTCCTTTTTTTAGATGGGGAAAAATTTATATTAAGTTATGATAATATCTAACAAGCATGGAAGAAGTTGACCAGTCAGCAGTGTTCTTCAGGTGTCGTGTTTGCAGCTTTGAATTCGAAGCAGACCCTAATTTTATACCAATAAAATGCCCACAGTGTGCAAGCGAGGACACTGAAAGAATTTGAAATGATCTAAAATTAGAATATGAGGAACCAAAAAAGAATTTTGGATTTGATAGGATAGGAAATGAGGTTCCTCTAAATCTAATAATGTAGTTGACTATTTAAAGGGATTTCCCAAGATTATACCCAAATTGCTACCAAATCAATATATTGATCAAAAGGACACCAATGAATATTGAATTTACCTCTCCCGTTGATTGCCTGTGCGATTTCACCTATGATTTTTACTGGCAGCACATGGGTAAAAGACTTGTTCCCTCTGAAAAAATACCGGATCAGAAGGGGACTTCATATACCTACGAAGAACTTGTCTCAAGTCTCAAAAGGGGTGAGGATGTGCATATCATAGGGAATGCAGGAAAGCGGCTTGGAAGCAGTCTCGGTGTTGACCTTAAGTTTTTCAAAGGAACCGGGGAACCGTTAAAGGTGGGCTCTATCATCGTGGATGGGGATGTGGATACCAGAATGGGCATAAGTATGGTATCAGGTTCGATCTATGTCATGGGGCAGGTGAAACAGCCTCTTGGTAATGTCATAGAGGTCGTATCTGACCGTGCAGGATACCGGAAGTTTTGCTCAATTACTGGATTTATGCACAACATATCCGATGAAACTGTTGTCAGCCCCAATGTGATTATAAAGGAAACTCTTAGTATAAATGACGGAGTAATCAGGGACACTATTGCAGCAAGGCTTGATTCCAATGCGAGTATCATTGTTAATGGGAACGCAGGGATGAGCACTGGCATATTGATGAAGCGCGGGACAGTGAACGTGTACGGAGACGCTGGAATGAATACAGGAGTGCTTATGAGGGGCGGGGTGCTGACCGTATGCGATACTGAAGAGTTTGCGGGAGCTTATATGAAAGGCGGGGTTCTTATAATAAGAGGAAAAGCAAAAGGGTATGTCGGGGCGAATATGAAAGGCGGCTCGATTTATTTAAAGGGGAAGGCGATGCCAGTCCAGGTTCCTCTGGATGAGAACGATATAAAGTTCCTGGTTAAGCTTTTGAGTATCAGCCAGACGCAAGTCATGATGTTCAAAAAATACTCGATTTGAGAGTAGTCTTTATATCCTGATTTCACAGAGGTTATTCATGGATATCGCTTCCCTGCGGCAGCGGCTTGAGTACCTTGTGCATACGCATTCCTCTGTTTTTGCAGAGCAAATCCTTAACTCAGGTCTTTCATGCGTGCGGTGCGGCTGGTGCTGCCGTGAGAATTTCAATATCAAGGTCACGAAGAATATCTCGCGCCCGTCCAATGCGATATCTGTTTTTCCTGACGATATCAGGCGCATAATGAAAGGGAAAGGATTACAGTGGGATGAGATCGCCCAGCCGGATATTTACTCATGCCTGGACGATGGAAAGAACATCCGTGTGATCGGGTGGATACTACGGCGCGGCGACAATGGCAACTGCGTATTTTACAGGAACAGCGGTTGCAGCATATATGAATGGCGGCCCATGATATGCAGGTGTTATCCTTTTTTTATGGATGAGCATGGGATCGAGGTCATGTACTGTGAGGGGAAAAAGAACAATATCGGGGAGGAGAAGGCGAAGGATGTGGCGAAGGAGATGGCTATTCTGGTGAAGCGGTACGAGATGAAGAAGACCAGGAATTACATCGGCATAATCTCCTGGCTGGGGGAAAAATTAAGATTATCTGACCTGCTCCAACTGCCGCGTGGGTATGGGGGAGAGGTTATTGTTTGCGATGGAGATACAATATCGCGACTCAGTATGAAAAAAGAAAATAATGGGATAGCGCGGATTTGAACCGCGGTCTAAGCGTCCCAAACGCTCAAGGATGGACCAGGCTACCCTACTATCCCGTGGGGTGTCCTACTAATAGCATGATAAGATAATAAGTTTTCTATCGTTACCTTGAGTAGTCCTTCAATAATCTGCAGGAAAATTCTTCTTTTTCAAATAGCAAATCGTTAGCTATATTCGCAAACCCCCTTTTGCAGTTCTTATCAAACTCCCTATCATCCAGAAAGAATTCAATCGGCTTGATCTCGCTCAAATTTGTCATCAATTCAAGAAAAACCCGTTCATCATAAGAATCTTTAAAGTGGATTTCTGCAAGTGATTTCTTAACATCGGCAAGATTCAAAATATCTCGGCATTGTTGTTGACAAAGAAGCCAAAATCTTCAAAAAGAAGGAGAAAAGGCTCTATGAAGAGAAATTAATTCTGGATTTTGGAGATAGAACTGAATTTCTGTTAGCTTTGATTTATTATCGACTCTGCTATCCTTCCG
>JAQUNZ010000115.1 GCA_028717345.1 Candidatus Methanoperedens sp. | reverse complement strand
GGGCCTGTAGATCAGGGGTAGATCGTTGCGTTCGCAACGCAAAGGCCGCGGGTTCGAATCCCGCCGGGTCCATCATTAATGATATATATACGATAACATACATCATAGAAAACAATGGAGCCTGAACTTTCAGTTATCGTTCCTGTACTTGACGAGGAAAAATTTCTTGAAGCCACTCTCGCTTCGATCGTTGACCAGAACACGAATAAAGAGTTTGAGTTGATCGTTTCTGATAACGGCAGCACGGACGCAAGTCTTGAGATCGCAAAAAAGTATGCAGACCGTGTGGTGCAATGCGAAGAACGCGGCATCGGACCTGCAAGGAATTTTGGCGCATTAAATGCAAGCAAAAGCAGCAAATTTTTCGTGTTTATAGATGCAGATACCCATATTCCAGGATACTACCTTTCTTTCATATATGAAATGTTCAGGGCGAATCCTGATATTGTTGCATTCTCAACAGGTTTTGAATTCTCAGAAAGATCAGACCAGATAAAGCTAGCCGAAGGCGTGGCAAATAACTATTTTTTAATGAGGGACAGGATTCGTTCCGCAACTCTGCCTGGTTTTAACACTGCAGTGCGCCGAGATGCATATTTCAAATGCGGGGGCTACACGAATGTCCTTCTTGAGGACGTAGATTTCAGCAGACGGATAACAAAGCTCGGAACAGTAAAGTTCTTCCGCCATATTAAGGTGATGAACTCATCCCGCCGCCTTGAGGTGATGGGGCTTTTAGGGACGCTCTATTACTACGCGCAGCTTGACCTTGGATGGGAACTGAATTCCACCTTTATTGATAAGATCACAAAAAGGCTGGGCATTGCTGACCTGCGGGAATATATCGGAATAAGGAAATAACAGGAAGTCCGATGTTAAAACTCAAAGCACATATCGTTTCCAGGGGTAGTGCAAAAGGAGACGCCCTTGTCACCTCCCAGCCAATATCATTTCTTGGCAGTGTTGACCCCATGACAGGCATCGTTGTTGAAAAAGGTCATGAACTTTCGGGAAAGAGCATTAAAGATAAAGTGCTGGTATTCCCTTCAGGCAAAGGTTCAACAGTGGGATCATACGTAATATACCAGCTCAAAAAGAACGGCGTTGCGCCATCTGCAATGATAAACATAAAAACAGAGCCGATAGTGGCAGTCGGTGCAATAATCTCAAATATACCGCTTGTGGACAGGGTGGAAAAGGATCCTGTCACGACCATAAAGACCGGGGATAAGGTTTTAGTGGATGCGATTGTAGGAAGTGTGGAGATTCTATGAACGATGAGAAAGGATTTACGGAAATTAAGATGAATTCAGGCTGGTTCATGACCATATCGATGCAGAAAAGCGATCGAGGTGAAGAAGAAAAAGAATATGTTGAGATCGCAAAAGAAAGAGGTGGGCAGAAGCAGCGCAGGTTTTTCCTTAACCCCAAATATGTACGGGCTCTTGGCGAAGCGCTTGTGAAGTTCGCGGATGAGAATAAGCTCTGAGAACATGGAGATGTGAAGATTTATGGATGTGCGAAAAGCAATACAAATAAGACGGAGCATAAGGGCGTACGAATCTCGTGATGTGGAAGAGGATAAACTGGAAAGAGTACTTGAATCAGGCAGGCTTTCCCCGTCTGCCGGGAACCGCCAGGAACGCAGGTTTGTCATAGTAAGGGATGCAAAGACACGAAAAGCGCTTTCTGAAGCTGCGAAGAACCAGTCATTTGTGGCACAGGCGCCTGTGGTAATTGCAGCCTGTTCGGTTGAATCGGATTATATAATGGCATGTGGGCAACCGGCTTACTCGATTGATACCGCGATCGCTGTGGATCATATGACCCTCCAGGCAGTTGAAGAAGGACTCGGTACATGCTGGATTGGTGCATTCGATGAAAAAAAGGTCAAAGAAATATTGAATATCCCGGGCAGTGTGCGGGTAGTCCAGCTTCTGGCTCTTGGTTATCCCTCGGCAATACCGCGCCCCACTTCTCGAAAAAGCCTTGATGAGATCGTGATGCGGGAGAAATGGAGAATTTGAGAGAAAAAATTTAGTAGTCCCGGACGGATTCGAACCATCGTCTCCGGCTCCAAAGGCCAGAAGGATTGACCGCTACCCTACGGGACTGCATCTTAAACTAATAATTAAACTACTTATTCTTTATGCCAACATTTTTACTTTAATGAGTACATCTAATCAAATATGACTGAGGAGTTATGCATAGTTCCTGATACAAGTGTTATCATTGACGGGAGAATAACTGCGAAATTAAAAGCAGGGGAATATAATGATGCCACAGTTTTCATCGCCGAGGCGCTTGTGGCAGAGCTTGAAGCCCAGGCGAATAAGGGCAGGGAGACGGGTTTTAAGGGACTTGAAGAATTAAAAGAACTGAGCGAGATGGCAAAAAGAGGGGAGATCAGGATCGAGTTCACAGGAAAGCGACCTTCACTTGAGCAGATAAAACTCGCATCCTCAGGCGAGATAGACTCTATTATACGCGCGGTCGCAGTGGAGAAAAAAGCCCTGTTCATTACGAGCGACAAGGTTCAGGCAGAGGTTGGGCGCGCCAAGGGTCTGAACGTGGAATACCTGTCTCCTGTGCAGGAAGAACTGAATGAACTTCTCATCAGCGAATTTTTTACGGATGATACACTTTCAGTCCACCTCAAGGTCAAAGTGCCGCCCATGGCAAAGAGGGGGACGATAGGAAACCAGAAACTTGTCAGGATAAGGAATGAACCATGCACAGAGCCGGAACTTCATGACATTGCAAGAGAACTCATTGTGAGGACAAAACGCGACCCCGATTCGTTTTTGGAAATCGATTATACCGGTGCCACGGTATTCCAGATAGGCTCCATGCGCATAGCGGTGGCGCAGCCCCCCTTCTCAGACGGGATGGAGATAACTGCTGTAAGACCCATCGCATTAGTGAGCCTCGATGATTACAGGATGGGGAAGGAACTCAAAGAAAGGATCGTGGAAAGACAGCGTGGGATCCTTGTGGCTGGACCTCCTGGCGCGGGAAAATCCACTTTTGCCGCGAGCATAGCCGAATTTCTTTACAGGCAGAATTTTATAGTAAAGACCATGGAATCCCCTCGTGACCTTCAGGTGCCTGATGCCATAACACAGTATGCTCCCCTTGAGCGGGATATGGAAAAGACAGCAGATATCATGCTTCTTGTGAGACCAGATTATACCATATACGACGAGGTCAGGAAGACAAAAGACTTCCATGTTTTTGCTGATATGAGAATGGCAGGCGTGGGAATGATCGGTGTGGTACATGCAACAAGGGCGGTGGATGCTATCCAGAGACTTATCGGTCGCGTTGAATTAGGTATCATACCGCAGGTCGTGGATACAGTGGTCTTTATTGAAAAAGGAGAGGTTGCAAAGGTGTACGATATCGCGTTCACGGTAAAAGTGCCTCATGGTATGGTTGAGCAGGACCTTGCCCGTCCTGTGATAACAGTAGTGGATTTTGAAACACGGAACGTGGAGTATGAGATATATACATACGGCGAGCAGGTCGTGGTCATGCCTGTTGGGGAAACTGAAGGAAAGCGTCCAGGCATGTGGGCTCTTGCCGGCAGAGAGATACGAAAAGAGATGCAAAAATATACGCATGGAGGGGTTGATGTGGATGTGGAATCAGATACAAGCGCCACTGTTTATATGGATGAGGATGATATTGCAGGAGTTATAGGGAAAGCTGGAAAGAACATTGACCTTATAGAGAAAAAACTCGGGATACATCTTGATATCAGGGAAAGAAAAGCAGGCAGGGAAAAAGTAAAAAAGCCGGATAAAAGCGAGATATCAAGTTTTGCTCCCATGATTGAGCGCTCAAAGAAGCACATACTGCTCCACGTTGCAAAACTCACAGGCGAAACGGTGGATGTGTATATTGGGGATGATTATCTTTTGACAGCGACAGTGGGGCGCAAAGGGGACGTGAAAATCGGAAAGGAAACAGAAGAAGCGCAAAGAATAATGAAGAATATTTCGCTTGTTACGATCAGGAAAAGCGAAAGTCAGTAATACGTCTTTCATAATTAATCATTTGAGTCCAGTCATATCCGTGGCAAAGATTTAAGTAATGTAGAACAAAATAGTTATTATTGGGTTCAAATCCCGATGATCGTAACAATTAAAAGATAGGATAGGAGATGAATTAAAACCGGGCTGCTGCCTGCTGGCGGTAGCCCGGTTTTGTTTTGCGGGAGATTATTTATTTTAGTATTGCATTTGACAGTATCATGAAATGCCAGCGGTGCAGCAAGAGCGCTGTGAT
>JAQUNZ010000114.1 GCA_028717345.1 Candidatus Methanoperedens sp. | reverse complement strand
TTCGGGAACTTTAATTGAAATTTGTTTCATGATTTCGCCTATTAATCATTCTTTATTGTTTTTCGCCTATAAATAATACTGTTTTATCAGGAAAATCAGGCAAATACTTACTCACCGCCCGCGCCTCCTCCTCCACTCATCAAAATAAAAAAAATCCAGGGCTACATCAGCCCCAGCCCATCCAGTTCCTCAACGATCTTCTCTACAGCAGCCTCAGCATCCTCTGGCTTCTTTCCGCCAGTCACTACGAGCTTACCTGACCCGAAAAGCAGCATTACGACCTTCGGGGTTGAAAGCCTGTACACAAGACCCGGGAACTGCTCTGGCTCGTACTCTATATTCTCAAGCCCCAGACCGATAGCGATAGCGTTCAGGTTCAACACGGTGTGAAGGTCGGCAGACGCCACTATGTTCTGAATCGTGATATCAGGCTTTTTTGGGATATTGATGCCCATGGCTTTTAGCTTCTCAAAGACCTTGTTAAGCCCGCTGCTCACGTCCTCGATGCTCTTTGCGCCAGTGCAAACGATCTTACCGCTTCCGAAAATAAGCGCTGCGGTCTTAGGGTTCGCTGTTCTGTAAACAACACCGGGGAATCTCTCTTTGTTATAATCAGCCCCATCAAGAATCCGTATAACCTCATTAAGATCAAGTTTTGCTCCGATTCCTGTAGACGCTACAACATTTTCAATTTTTATAGATTTTATTGACTCTTCAGATTTTGACAAAATCGTCACCCTTTAAATACGGTATTTAAAGCTTTATATACCTTGGGGTAAAAAAATTCCGGTACCATTCTGAGATATCTTTAATTACAATGAAATGGTTGTAGGCGCAAGCGGCGGGATAAACTCCCGCAGGGATGTGGCCCGTAAGGGCTGAACCGTAAAACAGCAGGTGAATACACAATGAAATCAATGTACGCGTACATCAGGGACGCATGGAAAAAACCTGACGAATCCTATGTGGATGAACTTCAGTGGGAACGAATGCAGCAGTGGAGAAGAGATCCTTCAGTAATAAGGGTTGAGCGCCCCACAAGGCTTGATCGCGCAAGGGCTCTGGGATACAAAGCCAAACAGGGGATAATAGTGGCGCGCGTAAAAATAAGACGCGGTGGAAGGCGCAAATCAAGATATATCCGTGGGAGAAGGACAAAACACATGGGTGTGAACAAGATCACTCCTGGAAAGAGCATCCAGTCCATCGGAGAAGAGCGCGCAGCGCGGCGATTTCCGAACATGCAGGTTTTGAATAGCTACTGGGTCGGTCAGGACGGCAGGCACAAATGGTACGAAACCATCCTGGTTGACACAAGCCACCCGGTAATAAAGAGCGATAAGAACCTCAAATGGATCTGCAATACCACGCATAAAGGACGCGTCTTCAGAGGAAAGACAAGTGCAGGCAGGAAAGGCAGAGGTCAGAGGCGAAAGGGCATAGGCACAGAGAAGACAAGACCGAGCCTTCGTTCGCATAATAATACAGGGAAATAATTAGGTTTATATTTGTATGGCTGGAAAGGCTATACAAATATTGTTTAATTTTATATTTTTTATATTGTATATGAGTTCAAAACCCATACATAACATCTCTTTTCGTGCCATTTGCGCAGCAACAGAAAGTGAAGAAAAAGTGAAGAAAGCTTTATCCCTGTTTATTTTTGAGAATGAGATCGATATAATAAATACAGATGGTCATTTTGGTAACCCGATTTCCATATTTACAGCGATCATCAGAGGCAATGACTGCATTCGGTTCATTGAAATGTTAAGGTCAAAGCTTCCTGAACAAGATATGCAATTATTGAAAAACGAGATATCTGACCGGATGGATGATGATTGTGTCCTGCATATCAGGTTCGATAAGCAGGCGGCTTACGGTGGCAATGTTCATCTTGGCGCAACAGGAGACACTATTTCCACGGGGATAAAGCTGCGAGCGTACCCTGCCAGACGCGAGAAGGCTATTGCAGTTGCAGAAAATATTTTCAGAACAAAACCTTTATCCCTTGCAGATACATTTACGGGGGATACCCCATCGTTAACCCCCATATTTAAATAAAGGGGTTTCAAGGTGCCTGGGTGGGGTAGCTGGTCATCCTATGGGACTGTGGATCCTACGACTCGGGTTCGAATCCCGACCCGGGCCCCATTTAACCACGTTAAGAGCCTTTGGAATTTATAAGCAGAGCAGACAAAAGAAGGCTAAGAGCATGGTTAAAGAGGACATACACAATACATCAAGGATTTTAGAAAATACCTCTGAGCGATTTATACTTAAATTAAATCCAGAAGACCAGGAGGACGTTAGACGTTTCATGGATGATCTATTAGCGCGGGGATTCTCGCCTGCCAGGGTAATCAAATACCTTTCCAGTCTGGTAAGTATTAGCAAAAGGTTAGATGTATCATTAAAAAAAGTAAAGAGTGAGGACTTAAAGAAGTTTGCAGCATGGCTGGGAAAAAGTGATTATGCAGAATGGACTAAACATGGTCTTAAGATAATCCTCAAAAAATATATGCAGCGGTTGGGTAAAGAGAAAGAAATTGACTGGTTAAAAATTAAACAGCCTAAAAACGGTAAGCTGCCAGAGGAGGTTTTAACCGAGGAAGATATCAAAGCATTAGCTGGAGCTGCATACACCGCAAGGGATAAGGTGTTTGTTTTAGCTCTCTATGAAAGCGGTTGCAGGATAGGGGAATTTCTGCCCTTGAAGTTGAAGCATGTATGCTTTGATAGGTTCGGGGCAGTATTCATGGTTACAGGCAAAACGGGGCCCAGAAGGATACGGCTGGTAGCTTCCACTTTAATTTTACAGGCATGGCTAAGCGAACACCCTACTAAGAACGATCCTGATGCTTATATGTGGTGTAAAACTCCTACCCAATATAATCCGAAATGGAAAAACAATCACTTGAGCTATGGATTCATTTGCCGGCTTCTTACTGAATTAGCGGTAAAGGCAGGAGTAAAGAAAGCTGTAAATCCTCATAGTTTCAGGCATAGCCGGGCCACCTTCATGGCGCAACGACTCAAAGAACCTGAAATGCGTGAGTTTTTTGGATGGGATTCGGATAGCGAGATGCCGAGCACATACGTCCATCTATCGGGGCGAGATATTGATAATAGCGTCTTGAGCATTTACGGCTACAAGGATGCAGCGAAATCACAAGAACCTCTATTGCAAGTGAAGCCGTGCCCGCGCTGCCAGGAACCCAGCGACCCAGCCTCAAAGTTCTGCAAAAAATGCGGAATGCCTCTGGACGAGAGGTATAATGTCGACAAGCTGGAGGGGTTGGTGGTTGACTTTTTGAAAATTATGGGGGACACTTTCCCACAAGTTAAAGATAAATTTAGAGAAGTTGTCAGGGCAAGAGGGGCTGAGAGCCTATTTATTTAGGTATTGTGGGTGTTTTTTAAAGAATCTTTCACAATATTTATAATACTCTTTGTAATCCTCTAAAGTAAGCGTTTGGACTGTTGAAAAAGAATAATCAAATTCTTCCTTTCGGTTGATTTTAGAGAGTATGTAATCGACATCCAGCGATTTGGATTTCATGAATGAGTAATACCACGTGGGAAGATCCTCTAAAAGATTTAGATACTCCAGATTATTCTCCTTCACGGCCTTCGCGGCAATGTAAAGGACTAGCTCGCCGGCGAAAGACCTGAGTTCATTTAGGATTGATTCGTGTGGTTGAATGGGATTTGATATGTTATTTTTGCGATGTATTTCACGAATTAGATCGTAATATTCAAGCCAGGATTTTCTGTCATTGCTAGTAAGCGGAGGTAGCTTATCCCGCGCATCTCTAATTTTATTGAGTTCGCCTTCTGGTAATCGCTGATCCTCGGCTTCAGCTATCCAGGTCCGCCACATTAATGAACACGAAAACATTAACGAAAAATACTCGGTTTTCAGCCTGTCGTCCAATATATTGAGCTTCAGGAATCCCTGCGGGGTGATTGAATATATTTTTTCTCTTCGATCTTTTCCAGGCATTCGCATAACCATGCCTTCATTTTCTAAGCCCGCAAGGTGGACTGATATCGTTTGATGCCCTATCTCTGTTTCGTTCATGATAGTCTGAACACTTTTATCATTATGGAGCAGAGCTTTCAAAATAGCCTTTTGGTTTGCAACTTTTATAGCAGTGCTACCTGGATTTTTCGTCTTTTTCATTTGAGTTCAACTGGAATAGTTCCAGGCACTGGAAGCATCTGATAGTAAGTAAAGGCATCTAATCATTATGTCTAAAAAAACAGTACTAAGATTTGTCAGCACCGGTCTAGATTTCCCCACTTTCTCCGGGTTAAAAATCCCCAGTTGACAATCTTGGGTATAAATCCCAGGATTGGAGACTATGATCGAAACGGAGGAATGGTTTATGATAAGAGAT
>JAQUNZ010000113.1 GCA_028717345.1 Candidatus Methanoperedens sp. | reverse complement strand
AGATCTCTTATCATAAACCATTCCTCCGTTTCGATCATAGTCTCCAATCCTGGGATTTAGACCCATGATTGTCAACTGGGGATTTTTAACCCGGAGAAAGTGGGGAAAATTAGACCGGTGCTGACATTTGCCGCAATCATTCGGTTCTTGTAATCACATTAACAATTATCGCCTGTTTCTCTGCATATTTATGTGTATATGCGAATCTGCAACTGCTTATTTTTCATAAGCAGGAATAAGAAAAATGAATCTAAGAAGTGATCGTCTTTGCTGTTATTGATAACAGCAATTTAATGAATAGATATAAGAAACATAGTGAAGAATTCATACAGATCAGGGATTTCCTGAAAAAACAGGAAAACATTTTAAGAAATTCGAGGTGGAATTAATGAAAGCAAGAAATATTGGAATTATATTTATAGCAGTACTTATCGGAGCATTCTTATCAGGATGCGTCGATAGTCCTAAGACCGAAGTAAAGGCTACACCTACCGCAACGGTCACCACGGCACCGGAAACACCTGGAACCACGGCAGCGCCGACAGCAGTTAGCACAAAAGAACTTGAAGGCAAAATATCGCTATCCGGCGCATGGGCGCTTTATCCAATGGCAGTCCGCTGGGGCGAGGAGTTCCAGAAATTACATCCCAGGGTAACCGTAAATGTCGCAGCAGGCGGCGCAGGGAAAGGGATGACCGATGCCATAAGCGGGCAGGTTGATATCGGCATGGTTTCAAGAGATATCGATCCATCCGAGATCGAAAAAGGAGCATATCCGATAGGAGTGACCAAGGATGCCGTTGTGCCGGTGATCAATGAAAAGAATCCCGCAGCACAGGAAATACTGAAAACAGGTCTAACAAGGTCAACTTTTATTAAAATATATATCAATGAAACTATAAAAACATGGGGCGAAGCCATCGGAAAACCTGAGATAAAACAGGAGATTCATAAATATACGAGGAGCGACGCGGCAGGTGCTCCTGAGATATGGGCTAAATACCTTGGCAAGAAACAGGAGAATCTCAAAGGCACAGGTGTTTACGGCGATCCGGGACTGCTTGCTGCCGTCCAGAAAGACCCGCTGGGCATAGGCTACAACAACTATAATTATGCCCAGGATATGAAAACCGGGGTTCCTGTAACAGGAATCAAGATAATACCTTTCGACGTGAATGAGAACGGTATTGTTGACCCGGATGAGGATATAAGCACAAAAGAAAAAACGATCGCTGCAATCAAGAAAGGTGTTTTTCCGCATCCGCCTGCAAGAGTAGAATACTTTGTGACAAAGGGTAAGCCAACCGGACTAACAGCAGAGTTCATTAAATGGGTTCTTACAGACGGACAGAAGTTCCTTGATGAAGTCGGCTATATCGAGTTATCAAAAGACAGCCTGAATAACGAATTGAAAAAGGTAGAATAAGTGAGTATAAGTGAGGAAAGGTTAAGGTTGTTGCCTTAACCTCATATTTTTTATCTTAGGAAAGGATATGTAGAGCATGAACCTTCGAAGGTTAAAGGATATTCTCGCAGAAAGGTTAATGATAGCGATTGTGCTATTTTCAAGCCTTCTTGTAGTTATTATCGCTATAATATTATTTCTCCGCTCAAAACCAATTCTTGATGCAAAATCATTGAGCGATCTGTTACTTGGCAGCACATGGCTCCCGTTCGGAGGTGAATTCGGGTTCTATCCCTTCATTATAGGCACACTGTATGTAACATTGCTTGCCATGGTTTTTGCCGTGCCCCTCAGCATATTGAGCGCGATCTATCTTGCAGAATATGCCAATGAGAAATTAAGGGAAAAGATTCTGCCACTGATAGATCTGCTTGCAGGGATTCCGCCTGTTGTATATGGCGTTTTCGGTGTACTTGCCATCGTGCCTTTTGTCGCGATCATCGCACCCATAATCGGGACGCCTGGGATACCTTTTCTCGAAGCAGAGAGTTATTCCACAGGTTACAGCCTTCTTGCAGGCGGCATCGTGCTCTCAATCATGGTATTTCCTATAATTATCTCAATCTCGCATGAGGTTTTCAGGGCAGTGCCTTCTGACATCAGGGAAGCATCGCTTTCACTTGGCGCAACGAGATGGCAGACAATAAAACATGCAGTGATAAGGACGGCTTTACCTGGACTGGGCGCTGCCATCATTCTTGGATTCTCCCGTGCTATTGGCGAGACCATGGCTGTACTAATGGTAGTCGGAAATGTGCCAAATGTTCCAAAATCGATATTTGATCCAGCATATCCCCTCCCTGCGCTGATTGCGAACAATTATGGAGAGATGATGTCAATACCATTATACGATTCTGCCTTGCTGCTTGCTGCACTCATACTTATGATTGTGATCCTTTTATTCACCATCGCGGCAAGATTGATTTTGATCAGGATCGAGAGAGGTATGCATGGATAAACTGCTCGAAGAGAAACTTTTTAAGTTTCTGATGATAGCATCGCTGTCCATAGTAGTGGGAAGCCTTCTAATAGTGATCGCAGTCGTATTATGGAATGGCGCACCATCGCTTTCTATTGAAATGATCACCCAGACGCCAAAGGGCGGGTATTATCTCGGAAAAGAAGGGGGGATATTGAATGCAATTGTCGGTTCCCTGTATCTTGCATTTGGCAGTATGATCCTTGCTATTGCTATAAGTCTTCCCGCAGCTCTATCGCTGCAAAATGACTATATCGGAAAAACAAAGAGCGCCTATTATATCAGGCTCTCGATGGACGTATTGTGGGGTACGCCATCAATCGTGTATGGAGCTTTCGGTTTTATTGTCATGCTTTATCTGGGTATGAGAGCTTCGCTTCTCGGGGGAATAATAGTTCTCGCATTATTGCAGCTCCCTATTATGATACGATCCATGGAAGAAGTAATAAAAATGGTGCCTGTTGAATTGAAAGAAGCATCTTATTCACTGGGTGCGACCAGGCTTGAGACAACCTTCGGAGTTGTAGTGAAACAGGCGTTGCCGGGGATTGTTACTGCTGTACTTCTTGCTTTTGGCAGAGGCATCGGGGATGCCGCTTCTATCCTGTTCACTGCAGGGTACACTGATAGCCTGCCGAATTCTATCTTTGACCCGGTAGCTTCGCTTCCTCTTGCTGTTTTTTTCCAGCTCGGCACGCCATTTCCTGAAGTGCAGTCCCGTGCATACGCCAGTGCGCTTATTCTTCTAATAATAGTATTGGCATTGAGCATAACCTCACGGTATTTATCAAAAAAATATATGAAAAACATTATCAGGTGATTAAATGAAAAACTTAAGTTTTTTCAAAATAAGGGGTATGCGAAGCATACCCCTATGCCAGGTAAAGCGGGGCATCGGTTTATGAAAACCCATATCAGTATCCAGGATGTCAATGCATTCTATGGTGATAATCAATCTCTTAAGAACATAACCGTTGAAATACCGGAAAAACAGATCACAGCCATAATAGGTCCATCCGGCTGCGGAAAGAGCACGCTGCTCAAATGCTTAAACAGGCTCATTGATCTTACGGAGGGAGCGAGGGTTTCAGGAAAAATAATAGTTGACGGCATAGATGTCCTGAGCAGCAACGTGGATATCACAGACATCAGGCGAAAAATGGGGCTGCTTCCCCAGAGACCAAATCCGCTTCCGATGTCGATCTATGATAATGTTGCATACGGTCCTAAGATACATGGAATAAAAGACAAGAAGGAACTGGATGAAATCGTGGAAAAATACCTCAGGATAGGAGGTCTCTGGGACGAAGTTAAAGACAGGCTGAAATCACCGGCGAACAAACTCTCCATCGGTCAGCAGCAGAGGCTGTGCCTTGCGCGCGGTCTTGCGGTTGAGCCTGAGATAATCCTCTGCGATGAACCCACATCTGCCCTTGATCCGGTTTCGTCGCAGCATATCGAGCAGCAGCTCCTCAAGCTTAAGAATGATTATACTATCGTTATCGTTACTCACAATATACATCAGGCAATGAGGCTTGCTGATTATGTAATTCATCTCTATCTTGGAGAGATTGTCGAGCAGGGTATTGCCAGCGAAGTGTTAGAGAATCCAAAGGAAGAAAGGACAAGAGCTTATATCAACGGGACTTTCGTTGCTGATGTAAGGATAGACAAAGTGATCGACACGAAAGGGAACAAGTGCCCGTATAATTTTGTGTATGCAAAACAGGCGCTTCATGACCTTGAGACGGGGAGGACCTTAAAGATAATAGTGGATGATCCAACTGCTGTGACTGAAGTGCCAAGAGGTATGGAGGCTGACGGGCATGAGGTTTTGAGCGTGAAGCAGAAGAATAAGACGGACTGGTAGATAGTTATAAAGAAGCAGGGTTAATGTAACTCACTTTAAAATCTTACCCTCCTGTAAAATACCGCTTTCACCATTTCTGCCGCGATAATA
>JAQUNZ010000112.1 GCA_028717345.1 Candidatus Methanoperedens sp. | reverse complement strand
CCCTGTTATCTGAAGCTGAAAAAATTGACAGGGAACGGCTTCGGAAATTCCTATCAGACCATAACATAGCATATATCGAATATGAGGACGGCAGGTTCGCCCACGTTCTTATCGGACTGGATAGCAATTGCGCAAGGCTTGCTGCTGAGGAATTAACGAATGAGTGTATTGAAATTATCAAAAATAAGTATGATGTTAATATGAATAACGGAGTACTTCAAATAATCGAGAAAAAATTCAGTACAGAACGTGCAAAAGCTCTCGGAATAAAAGAGGGACCTCTCTTTGGAAGATTGGCAAGGGGAGATTCAGTTATGCTTGATGGAAAAACTATAAATCCAGAGATGGTATATGAAATAAATATTAGAACCATCAAGTTAAATTATGAAAAGGCGATTGAGGAGTAAAATATGGAATCAATTATAAATGAGGCAATAGCAAGAGCTGGAGAATCCAAAATTCCCACAGTGGGTGAAACTGACGAAGAACTTCTGCAAATATTGCAGGAATTAAAAACGAACATCGTTGTTATCGGATGCGGAGGTTCAGGTTCAAACACGATTCAAAGGGTGCTGGAAGAAGGTATAATTGGGGCTGACATGTATGCCATCAATACAGATGCCCAGCATTTGCTGAATATAAAGGTCAGGAATAAGATCCTTATCGGAAGGAGCAGGACCAGGGGGCTTGGAGCTGGCAGCGTACCACAGATAGGACAGGATGCAGCACAGGAGTCCAAAGCCATGATCGAGAAAGCAGTGGGAAATGCTGATATGGTTTTTATAACATGCGGTCTTGGCGGCGGGACAGGTACAGGGTCAGCCCCTGTTGTTGCTGAAATTGCGCGTGAAGCTGGCGCCCTGACCATTGCTGTGGTCACTCTGCCATTCTCTGTAGAAGGAGCGATACGGATGGAGAATGCGGAAGCAGGGCTTGAGAGACTGCGCGATGTCGTGGATACTGTGATCGTTGTCCCTAATGACAAATTACTCGAAGTAGTTCCTCATCTGCCGTTGCAGGCAGCATTTAAGGTGTGTGATGAGGTATTGATGCGCGCTGTCAAAGGCATCACTGAACTCATCACAAGACCAGGTCTTGTCAATCTTGATTTCGCAGACGTGAGAGTTATAATGCAAAAGAGCGGTGTTGCTATGATCGGTCTTGGAGAAGCAGAAGGCGAGAACAAAGCCCTGGAATCAGTGCAGAAAGCTCTCAGGAGCCCGCTGCTGGATGTAGATGTTTCCGGTGCTACATCGGCTCTTATCAATGTCGTTGGAGGTCCTGATATGACGATCGCAGAAGCAGAGAGCGTTGTTAACGAGCTTTATGCCCGCATCGACCCCAAGGCTAGATTGATCTGGGGAGCCATGGTAGATCCAGACCTTGAGCACATTATCAGGACAATGATCGTGGTTACTGGTGTTCAATCCCCCCAGATCCTGGGAAAGGGTACCAAGGGAAACATAGCGACCGCAAGATACGGTATCGACTTTGTGAGATAATATCTCCTGATGCAAGCACATATCGAAGAAGTTTTCAATTCCATACAGGGAGAAGGCACTCATGCTGGAACGCGCCAGGTGTTCGTAAGGTTCCAGCAGTGCCAGCTTCATTGCAGTTACTGCGACACGCCCGGAAGCAGGAAAGTAACAGGTTCTTGCAGGATAGAAAAAAAAACAGGAGCAGGTGATTTTTATACTGTAAAAAATCCAGTCAGCAGGGATCTTCTTATTGAGGCTGTTCAGGAATTATGGTCGCCTTCGACAAAGCATATAAGCCTGACAGGCGGTGAGCCTCTGATACATGCGGATTTTATTCGGGAAATGGACACTGAGCATCCATTATACCTTGAAACAAACTCCGGACTTCCTGATGAAGCGCGAAAAATCAAGGATGTTATCGCTATTGCCTCATGCGATATAAAATTGAAAGAGCACGATCCCACGTGCCATTACGATGAATTGTTAAAGAACGAACTTGAAACCATTGCAATTTTAAATGGCTCATCTGAGACTTTTGTGAAAATAGTTATACTTCCTGAAACAACAAAATTTTCATTATCCTCTGCAATAAATGGCATCGCTTCGATCGATCCCTGTATCCCGCTCATTCTCCAGCCTGTGACTTCTGACAACAGAGTTCCTGCAGCCCTGCTCTTTGAACTGATGGATCATGCTGCAAAAAAATTAAAAGATGTGCGGGTTATCCCGCAAACGCATAAAATGATAGGGCTGCTTTAATAACCCGTCGCTGATGCCAGAGAGACCACGGTTATGATATCATCAAACGAGCCCACCTGTACCATATAACCCTTGTTCGCCCAGAGTATACTGTAACGCGGCACATTCTTTCCATCACGGACTATGAAATCAGTCAACTTTGTGGCTGCATGCCCATTTATGGATATCTCCTCGAAAGGATTATAATCTTTTCTGAAATTTTTTCTCAGGTCTGCTTTATATTGAGAGAGCAGAGCCTCAGGATCGTCGTTTTTGAAGGCAGTGATGTAGATATCATTTCCACCGTTCCTGTAAATACCTTCGAATCCAGTCACAGTAGAATTTGCAATTTTTATTGTAGTCTCATGGATACCCATGTAAGTGAACCCTGCAGGAAGGTTCGTTTTTATTATAAAATCAGGCCCGATGCTCTGATTCGCTTTTGTATCATTCTTGTTATCAATAAGACATCCAGACGAAAATACTGCTGCTATTATCAGTATAGATAATAAGATATATTTATTAAACATTATTTATGTCTCCTTTTACCTCTATTGCAATGCATACTTAAAAAATATTGCGGTCACTTCGAATTCGTTCGAAGTCAAAGCAAGCATTATATAATTTCAAGGTAAATATAAGAATACATGGACAAGAAACTTGTAGTAATTGCTGTGGCTCTTCTGCTTATAATAGGAGCCATGTTCGTGGTGTCATCATTTGTATTTGGATTAGGGGGTACCTCTCCTAAATCTTATGACACATCATATTCAGGATTAAAGACCAGTGACTTGTCTGACCAGTCATTTGCAGGATTTCAAAAGAGCGAGCTTGAATTATCTGCAAATTCACTTGATGCGGGAAAAGGCAACCTGAATGGAAAAGCTGTCTCCCCTGAAAGGAAGATCATCTCGACAGCGAACCTCCAGCTTGAGGTGGATAATGTTCATTCCATATTCAATAAAATAACGAATATCACGCTGCAACAGGGTGGTTTTATCTCAGGTTCATCAGTTTATGGTTATGATGAACGCAAGAACGGGCAGATGACTTTGAGGGTTCCACAGAAAAATTTCTATATCGCCATTGAGCAGATCGAAGCACTTGGGACTGTTAAGTCAAGAGATGTTCGGGGGCAGGACGTCACTGAGGAATATATTGATATCAGTGCCCGCCTGGGCAATCTTCAAAAACAGGAAACCAGGCTTTCCGAGATCTTGAAGATGGCAAATACCGTAAAGGATGTGCTTGAAGTCGAGCGCGAGCTTGAGCGCGTGCGGGGCGAGATAGAGCGCCTAACGGGACGGATGAACTATCTTGAACAGAGCATTGAGATGTCAACAATTACCGTGAACGCCAACGAACCTGCGCCTTTCTTTGAGGGCTGGGGAATAGCTGACGCCCTGAAGCAGGCTGTTAGAGGTTTCTTCAACAGTATAAGCGGGTTGATAGTCTTTACGGGAACTATCCTGCCGATAGCAGTTTACTTGATCGTGGTAATATTTACCGGGATGGGAGTAAAAAGAAAGGTCATGCCAAGGCTTTTCGGAAAACAATGAAGAATAATATCTTTTTCATAACAATACTCTTGATTTCCCTTTCCGGATGCATCACGCCATCTTATCAAACCACAGAGCATATCACACCTTCTCAGCATGAACCTTCGATAACTGTACCCACACCTGTTCCAAGTGTCGAAACGCCTGCACCAGTGATGACTGAAAAGAGCGACCTGTTGATAGACAGGATATCGGAAAACCTTACTTCGTTCTATGACAGGAAATGGAATACTCTTTACCAGGCTGATGAGCTTGACTGCTCAAGGATGTCCACATATTTCTGGGACTACATAAGGAGAAATTTCCATGTGGCTCCAAAAATTATTATCTCGTATGAAAGGCAGCATGCATGGCTTATTCTGAAGGTGAGTGATGTGGGGAACTCTTCCGATTATAGTCACTGGAATATCAAGGGCACAGACTACTATTTTGTGGAAGCCACAATACCAAAAGTGGTAGCTCCTGATAACAGGAAGTTCCTCATAAACGACAGGGAATATACATCATCTGAGTTCTACAATGCCTCAGTATATGTTTTTGATACACCTCAGGATGCCAATGATTTCCAGGCAAGTGTCTCATCGCTGGGTGGATGGAACCAGGAGTTCAGGATGAAAAAAGGTGACCTGGATAAGATCGCACGGCTTCTTGGCAGCTAACCGAATATCATTCCCATGCCGCTTGCCGCGTTTTCCTCTTCTGCGATGAAAGCGGCAGTCACTATTTTCTTTTCTTCACCTGTGAGTTTAAGAAGTCCCATGCCATCCAGCTTTTTCTCAGCCCTTTCGAGTTCTTCTGAATT
>JAQUNZ010000111.1 GCA_028717345.1 Candidatus Methanoperedens sp. | reverse complement strand
TACATTTCACCAAAAGTCATGACCATGTTCGACAGGAGCGAAGAAGCGGAGGCCGTGCTGCACCATACATTGAGAACAGAAGGTGCTAAAAGAATAGCGCAGCCGCCGGAGGGAAGTCTCATGAATAATGCAATAAGGCTCGTATTTGACGCCACAGGCAGCCAGGACAGGATGAACAGGATCTTGAGGGCTTACGATGAGCCCTACACCTGGATACACCAGGATAACGGCAACTGGACGTGCCTGAACCGCGAAGGTAAGGCTTACAGGCTCTACGTTGACCTGGAACGATCCCTGGGCTACTGCTCATGCCAGGACTTCCAGCAGCGCGGCCTTGCGCAGAAAATGCCCTGCAAGCATTTGTACGGGTACGTGGTGCAGACGCAGAACAACGACTTCAAGAAGGCTAAAGCGGAGCAGGAGGGATTATGACACTACGCAAATGGGAATACATAGCGCAGGCGCTTGAGCACCACCAGGCACCAGCAGAGATTATCGAAGCAGCAAAGGATTTAGACAGGGCTCTAGTAAACTGCGGGCTTACTCACAACACACCAGCATGGTTAGATTATGAATCGTGCAACAGCCCTGACAGAGAGGATTGGATAAGGCTGGACGATATTGTGATCGGCTCCATGTATTGTTCCGCATGTACAACAGATAATGGAAAAACCATTCCGTGCGAAAGATGCGAACTAAATAGAGGTCTCACCAAAGAAATATCCTGTACACCGGAGTTCGTATATGGAAAGGATATTTTCAATATCGTCAAATCGTTCGTCCGGGCTAAATCGATTAAGATTGGTGGAAAGAGGAAGCTATGACCCGCCTACCCCACGAAATAATGTGCGATATCTGCGGCGGCGCCATCACCTCGAAGCAGAGGTACATCGTGTTCAACACCCACCTGGGTTTAGTGTTCGGCGAGCCCTGTCATGCGCACACCGGAAAATGCGAGGAAGCTTTCAGGGCTGCGCAGAAGTCAGGGGACTGGAAGGAGCTCCTACCGGGACCGCTGCGGACTCTTTATGAGCAGGCGAGCACGAGCTATGGGACGAGCAGTGGGTTATGACGCGGCCAGAAATAGTTATCGCTTTTCTATTGGGTATCGTGGCCGGGTGCATAATCCAGACATTTCTCATGAAACTCGTGATAAGGGAATTGATGGAAGATGATTAAAGAGATTCCGACAGCGATTGACCTTTTTTGTGGGTGCGGTGGATTCTCTCTGGGTTTCATCAACGCGGGATGGCACGTCGTAGCAGCTCTTGACGCGAGCAGCGATGCGCTCCACACCTATTACCATAACCTCTGTGATGAGAACACGGTCCTGGTGGGAGATCTCTCAAGAGCTGAATATGATAAGATTGAGAGCTCCCGCCGGGAATGGCGAATGTTCGATACAGGAGGTTACGATGCCTGCAGGCAGCACGGCTTCGGGCCAGGCCACAGAAGAGCCACACAGTACCACGAGTACCAGCGCTTCAAGTTCAGGGGAATGCTCCCGAATGAAGAAGAGAAGAATTATCAGGCAGTGGACGTGCTCTTCTACAAGAAAGCCCAGGATATCACAGGCTATGATATCCTCGATGCGGTGCAGAAGGCAACAGGCAACGATGAGCAGATCGGCGTAGTTATGGGTGGCCCACCGTGCCAGGGCTTCTCACGAATGAACACCAAGAAACCAAAACTTGATACCAGGAATTTCCTGATATTCGAGTTCGGAAGGCTGGTGCAGGAGATCAATCCCAAGACATTCGTTATGGAGAACGTACCGGATATCCAGAAATTCAAGCTTCCGGATGGAAGGAACCTGATCAAGACCTTCTTGGAATTTATGAATACGCAAGACTGGGATATTTATTTTGACGTGCAGGCGCTCTACCTGGACGGGAACATGGACCCGGAAGGAGAATGTACGATTGTACCGCAGATAGAGAAGCAGGCACAGAAGACGTTAATGTGTTATTGATTTTGGAGGTAGTAAAGATGGTAGAAAAAGTAAAGATGAGAATCACTTACGGAAAAGCCGTTAAAAATGTTTCGGATTACATGGATTCAGCAGGCAACAAGTACACCGCATTCGAAGGCAGCACGGCACTGGCAATTATGTTCAACCTGCCGAAGGAAAGGACTCTGAAAGATATCCTGGATCTCCGAGGTAAGAAGGTGGATGATACTGTGGAAGATAAAGAACCTAAGACCGGCAGATGCAAGCTCTGCGGCGGTGAGATCGTCGTAGGGGACTTCGCGGCAGAATGCCTGGGCTGCGGAGTATCAATAAAAGACGTAGAGACGGGAGAGCCGTATATGTCCGACGGGAAGCCGGTGTATGTAAGTCAGTTCAGTGGCAGAGATCTATGAAACACAGACTGGCAGAACTCGTAGAGATCATCCACAAGACAGACGAAGCGGATAAAGTCTTCACCGCAAAGCTCGATGCACTGGCGAAGGAGCACGGCATTGAGCTGAATTATACGGATGATTACTACTATAAGAAAAAAGAGCCAGAGAAACCAGAATCTAGGGGATAGATTATGCCAAGTATATGTGACGCCTGCCTGAGCCAGCCGGGATGCAGGCGCTACCGCTCAAACATGCTGCACAAAACAGTAGTCACGAACTGCAAACCCCCTTTCTTCAGGTGGAACGGCACACCGATTGAGGGGCTGCAGTGCAGGTACGAGCTAAGGAAAGGGAAGAAACAGGAGGCAGAGAAAAATGGGAATGGATGAGATTTTAAAGGATATAATAGCGGGCGGAGAAGTGTTACAGAAAGTACTCTGTGATAAACACAAGCCGCACGGGCCCTTCTCAAATCAGTTAGAAAAGCTAAGGAAGAGAGGGCTCGTGGACCGCTATTTAGTATTGTGTGAAGATGTGCCCGGAAGACGCCGTAAGCAGTGGATGTGTTTCCCGACTAAAAGAGCACTGAGATTAGCCGGAAAGGAGACACAGGCGCCATGACACAGGAAAAGGTATTGGACGCAGCGATAAAGAGCCCGGGTAAGGAAATATCAGAGATCGCAAAAGAACTGGGAATAGACAGGGGAACGATACAGTGCTACGTAACCAGGCTCAGGAGAAAGAAACTGATTCATTTAGAGTTCAAGAAAAATCATACTCTCCTATTCCCGACTCCTGAAGGGGAGCAGTACAGGCAGAGCGGACAGAGCACTTAAAATCATTTAAAGGAGGTAGCGAGATGAAACAGAAGCGGAAGAAACCCGAAGTAACATGCGCCCTCTGCATCGAAGAGGGAAATACGAAGACACCGTTCACAGGAACGCACGCACAGGTGAGAAGACATGCAAGCACAGCCCACAAGGGCAAAACAATTGGAAGTGGTAAATAAATGATAAGAATAGGAGGAAGTGTAGAAGAGTTCAATGAATGGCTAAAGCCGGTATCGGCAATAGCGGATGAGACAAGGTTTTTCATCAAACCGGAGGGCCTAGAGATAAAAGTCGTTGACCCGGCGAACGTAGCACTGATAGAAACAAACTTGCCAAAGACCGCGTTCTACAAATACGAAGTGGATGAGATTCTGACAGCAGGTATTGACCTATGCGCGGTTAACAGCATGTTAGAGAACGCAGACGATGGCGAGATGGTAGTGATGAACATTATAACATCGCAGGATTGCCACCTGGGAGATCCAGAAGCTAAACTATCCACGCTGGAGCTGACTGTAGAGAACTTCACGGACTCGATATCAACTCTAGGTCCGGCATCACTAAGAAAGACACCGATAATTCACAAACCACACCAACCTACAGAGTTCAGAATAGGGCAGGAGCTACTGCAGAGAGTGGCAAAGAAGGCAGACAGAGTATCAGATTACCTGCTCATAGAGATGGCGAATAATGATAATAAGTTCAAGCTTACTTTCTCAGCCGAAGGAGATCAAACAAGAAAGTTCAGGGCAGTGTTTGAAGGTTTAAATAATATGCGCTGCCACGATCACACAAAAAGCCTGTACTCGCTAGATTATTTCATGGATCTGGTCGGCAGCATAAAGAAAGGCAGGATTGTGGCTGTAAAGACTGGTCAGAATTGTCCGCTCGCCATGAGCTTCGAGGTCTTAAACGGCGGCAGCACCACATTAATGATAGCACCCAGAGTAGAGTCAGAATAACAGTGACTACCCGACGCTGCGGGGGGTAAGGGTTGCGCCGAACTGCAGCGCAACCCATACTCCCCCTTGGTCGGGTCATATACTGAAAGCAGAGAAAGGTACGGCAATACCTTTCCCGATATGGAGGTATCCGGAAAAATGTTACAACTGACATTTGAGAGATTTCTAAAACCGCAAAGTAAACAGACTTTACCTCAGCAGATCCAGGTGAAGCCGATAGAGACTGTGGCTGTCAAACCGGCAGAAGAACAGCCAGTTAAGATTGAAGAGCTGTCTGTTAAACCTGAGTTCAGTTGGGATAATGTTATTGATTTTAATAAGCTTGGTAATGTGGTTCTGCCAGGCATATTTCCACCTGATTTCAAATCTGAAGTGGTAAGTACTGACAGCGAGAACCGGGACAGCTTCAATCCCGGGAATATTTCTTTCATCACTGCAGGAGATCCTAACGAGAAACTATGGGATTCCGTAAGAGCCGGGAAGATAAACCGGGATAAGATTTTCTCAGAATACAAGTCCCTGGGCCAGACGGTCAAGATAGAAGGTGACAGGGGAATACCTGACCTTAACAAGAAGAGAGAACTCAATTTCAACCAGTTCTTCACTCCGCCGATACTTTCTCACTTCCTGGCAAACGCGCTCGGACTCGGCGCCCTTGACCCGGCGACACCAGCCTCAGTCGCGGATAACAGCTGCGGCATAGGCAGGATGTTCCAGTACCTCAACTCTTCCTGCGAGCTCCTGGGCATCGAGAAGGAAGAGAAAGCGTATCACATGGCACGAACACTGTTCCCGCAGGCCAACATCATCAGGGACGACCTGATAAACCATCCGGAGATAACAGCAGATTTCTTCATCATCAACCCGCCGT
>JAQUNZ010000110.1 GCA_028717345.1 Candidatus Methanoperedens sp. | reverse complement strand
ATCTCTTATCATAAACCATTCCTCCGTTTCGATCATAGTCTCCAATCCTGGGATTTATACCCAAGATTGTCAACTGGGGATTTTTAACCCGGAGAAAGTGGGGAAATCTAGACCGGTGCTGACAAATGACTATAAATTTACTATAGATAAAAAAGAACAAAAATTCTTATCTGAGAAAACCTTAGATAATGTTCTTTATCTATCAAGTTCAACCCAATTGAATTATAAGAAAACGGCTGAAGCCTTTGATTGGTTTAAAAATACTTTAGCTATTATAGGTGCAACAGAGCATCCTCAATTGATTGATTTCACTATGCGATCACTTAATAAAGATGCAAAATCAAAAGAACTTATATTGAAAGCGCTCCTAGAAGCTGATTTGGGAATTAATGATGTTACAGCATACTTTGAAAAGATTTCAATTGATGAAATTCCAGTTATGATTCAAAAACAAATGAAATTTTTGGCAGGTGGAATTGGGGATGAATTGGAAAAAATGAATATTAAAACAATTCACAAAGTTCTTAATGAAAAGGGTGAAGAACATAAGGTGGAATTTAATTTTGAAGAAGAATCTGAAGGGACAAAAAGAATGTTTGCCTTAACAGGCACTTGGATTGATGCATTAAACAATGGTCGTGTCTTAGTTGTAGATGAATTAGATACCAAACTACATCATTTCCTAAATGTTTTTTTAATTAAATTATTCCAAGATCCAACTCAAAATAAAAATAATGCTCAACTAATCTTCACAACACACAATACTAATTTACTTGATTTAGATTTATTTAGAAGGGATCAAATTTGGTTTACTGAAAAAGATCCAATGGCTGGAAATACAGACCTTTATTCTCTCATAGAATTTAGTCCACGTAAAGATAAGAATGTTCGAAAAGGATATCTCCTAGGAAGATACGGGGCTATACCATTCATAAGCGAAGAAAGGATATTTTAAAATGGGCGGGTATAAACGGAGAAAATTAAGAACAAGAATACCTCGTAAAGTATTTATAATTGTCTGTGAAGGAGAGAAAACAGAGCGGATCTACTTTAATAAATATAAAACAAGATATTCTAATTTGAGAATTGAAACGCATAACTCAAAATGCACAGACCCAATTAACCTCGCAAAATTCTCCAGAGAGCAAATAAAAAAAGAAGCATTGGATTTAAAGAATGGCGATGCCATTTGGTGTGTTTTTGATTGCGATGAAAATAAAAATAAAGATATATCAGATGCTTGTAGAATTGCAGGAAAAGATATTAAAATATGTTTATCCAATCCCAGTTTTGAATTATGGTTTCTTTTACATTTTTCCTTAATTGTTGCAAAATTGACTCGCTCTGAAGTAATAGAAAAATTAAAAAAACACATACCTGGCTATGAGAAGAATATAGACTATTATGATATTTTATTAGGGAACAGACCAACAGCAATTGAAAATGCAAAAAGATTAACTAGGATGCATGAAAAAAATGGGGTGGGATTAATCAGTATTGAAAGCAATCCTTCAACTCAAGTTCAAAACATTGTTGAAGAGATTCTGAGAATTACTGATAAATAAAAATTGTTAACTCATGATTTTTTAATTTATATACTTTTAAATCTATAGCGATGCACCTAAATTGAATATCAAATCCCAAGAAACAAAGAAAACCGCGGAACCCTGAGCATCCACAGGATGCCCTCGAATTCATTCGAGGGTCGTGACCTATAAATACTAATAATTACTAAACAACGTTCACTAAATAACCAGTGTTAATATCATGGGCATCAAAGAACGAAAAGAACTGGAAAAGCAGGAGATGCGAACGCTCATCCTCGATACTGCGATGAAGCTCTTTCTCGAAAAGGGCTTCGAGAACATCACCCTGCGCCACATCGCAGAAAAGATCGAATACAGCCCTGCCACCATTTACCTTTATTTCAAGGATAAGGATGAGATCATTTACACACTCCACAGGGAAGGATTTGAAAAGCTGTACGGGTGGCAGCAAAAAATACTAACGATAAAAGACCCGTTAAAGAGGCTTCACAAACACGCTGAAATGTATGTTTCATTCGCCCTTGAAAACCCGGAGTACTATGATCTGATGTTCATAGAAAGAGCGCCTTTTAAGAAGATAAAAGAAATGAAATGCAAAGACGGGATGAACTGGGAAATAGGGATGCGCTCTTATGATCTTCTCAGGAAGAACATAGAAGATTGCAAGAAGGCTGGAGTTTTCCAGAACACCAATATTGACGTGGCTGCATTCTCTCTTTGGTCGTTCGTTCATGGGATAGTTTCACTCATCATCCGGGAAAGGTGTTCAATGTTCCCGGAAGAACAGAGGCACGATCTGGTTAAATGCGCGCTGGATTTCATGCAGGAGAATATTTTGTTAACTGGTTTAAAGAAGAGGAGTTAAAAAAGGAGGAAATATAATGAAAATAGTATATGCGTTCGTTCTGCTGACACTTTTGGTATCATCTGCCAGCGCGCAGGCTGAAACGCCATTTTCCGTAACGACTGTGATATCAGTCCCCCATCTTAGCCCTGGGGACAGGAACGTAGGGCTGGAATTCACAGTACAGAATAACATGGATACAGTTGTTAGCAGCGCCAAAATATATCTATATATAAGATATCCGTTCTCTGCGACTGTATCACCCAACAATAAACTCGATGAACTGAGCTATCCCGGATACCTCATCTCAAGCGGGGGTCAGGGCGACGAGTACACGCCGTACTTCTCAATTGACGCCCGGAGTTCGCATAAAACATCTTTCAAGATAGATGTGGACAGGAGCGCAAAATACGGGACATACGACCTGCCCTATACGGTATTCTATGAATCAGGCAAAGAATTCAGCGGAAAGATCACCCTTGAGGTAAAGGGCGACACGCTCATCGAGATCAGGAACGTGCAGGTAAATTCCAACAACTCTGCGGTTGAACCGGGCGAGGTGTTCAAGATCGCAGTATCGTTCGAGAACGTGGGTGACAATGGCATCAAATGGCTCAAGCTCATACTGAATCCGCAGGACAGGTCGCTCATACCATTATCTTCTGACACAGAGCGTGTATTCAAAGATATCCCCCAGGGAGCAAAGAAGGATGCTGAGATATGGTTCTCACTTGAAAAAGATGCACCGGTCAAGAACTATCCAATAGACCTGATGCTCCGGTACATAGACGAGAGAGGTGTGGAGTACAATGAGACAAGGCTTGTGGGACTTGTGGCTTCCGGAAGGGCTGCCCTGGATATCGCAAAAAAGACCACAGAACCTGCCAGGATAAAAGAGAACGAGCCATTCACTCTGACCATCAAGATCGAAAATACCGGAACAGGGGACGCAAGCGGTGTGACCGCGCGCCTTGAATCCGGAGTTGAGGGGGATACGCTGGCGTATCTTGGCGAAATAAAGAAAGATGATTATTCCAATGCCATCTTCACGCTTAACGGAGCAGTGAGCGGAAAGAAAGCGGGTATTGTTCGGATATCGTATGAAGACGATTTTGGCAAACATGAAATACAGAAGGAATTAGACCTGATAGTTAATCCGGGAAGCAGTGTGAATCCCCTGCCGTTCGCCCTCGGAATAATTGCGATAGCAGGCGTAATTTATTTCTGGAAATGGAGAAAACCCGGTGCGCCATGAAAGCCTGGTTCTTTCTTGCGGTAAAAGACCTGTCAAAACGCAAGCGTGAGACGCTGATGGTGATATTTGCCATAACAATAGGTGTCGTGGGTCCCCTTTTCACAACTGCATTGAACAACGGGATGCAGTCTGCTTTCGTGGGGAACACGGTCAATGTCTATATCGGTCATCTCCAGATACAGCCCAATACTGGCGAGGATGTCATCTATAACACTGAAAGCGTGCTGTCAAAAGTAATGAGCATAAACGGCATAGCTGGCGCAACGCCAAGGATGAATGCAGGCGTTGAAATATCATCACGGACAGAAAAGATAGGAATAGTCATGTTCGGCGTCAAGCCGTCACTGGAAGAAAAAGCTTCAACGCTTTCAAAAACCCTTGAGAGAGGAGAGTTCCTCGATGACAGGGATAAGAATGAACTGCTCGTAGGCACATCGTTGGCAGAAGTCATGAAAATCGATGTCGGGGATAAAGTCCTTGTAAAGTACCAGGACAATGATCCAGTGGAATACAATATTAAAGGCGTGGTCAGCACAGGTACTTTTGAGCTTGACAGGTATGCAATTATCGCTCCTTACGACACAGTTAAGAAATTGGCAGGAAAGGATGAAGCATCCCTGATCCTGATAAGGCTTGATGACCCTGAAGAATCCATGAAGTTCACCACCATTCTCAAAAAGGAGACCACGCTCACCAATGTGAAGACATGGCAGGAGCTTTCTGCAGGAATGGCAGGGATGATAGAGACTTTTGGCGTGATATCATTGATGACCGCGGCGATCTCAGTATTCGTGGCTGCTATTGCCATAAGCCTTATAATATATACTACGGTAAAAAATAAGATAAGGCAGATCGGCGTAATAAAAGCCATAGGCGCAAGGGGTTCCACGATACTCAGGATATATCTCGCAGAGGCGTTATTCATTGGCATACTGGGGACAGGTTTTGGCACGTTAATCGGATTGCTGCTTATAAACAACATGGCGCAGAACCCTCTTGTAATGGAGCCTGAATTCGGCATGAAAATGCTTATTGTCCCGTGGATATCCTCAAGCTCGATAATTGCAACGGATCTTGCAATACTGCTTACCTGCGTCATAGGCAGCTTCTACCCTGCATATGTCGCCTCTAAGACAAATATCATAAAAGCAATATGGAGCGGATGATCTTGCTGGAGCTTGAAGGCGTTAAGAAAATATATTATATGGGTAATATCGAAGTCCTGGCCCTGCGCGGCGTGGATCTGAGTATCGATAGAGGTGAATTTGTCGCTATCATGGGACCTTCGGGGAGCGGGAAATCCACTATGCTAAACATGCTGGGACTGCTGGATTCCCCGACATCAGGGAAGATCGTTATTGATGGCGTTGATGTATCCTCGCTGGATGAGAACGGGAGGGCTGATTTCAGGCTGCGCAAACTCGGATTCGTTTTCCAGTTCTTCAGCCTGCTCATGGAATTAAAGGCTGTTGAGAACGTGGCGCTCCCGATGATAATGGATGAGAGAAAATTCGACCGTTCTTCGGTTCTTCTTGATCTTGTAGGGATGGGAGACAGGCTGGAGCACTATCCAAGTGAACTCTCAGGAGGTCAGCAGCAGAGGGTGGCGATAGCGCGG
>JAQUNZ010000109.1 GCA_028717345.1 Candidatus Methanoperedens sp. | reverse complement strand
GCGAGCCTGTATATTTCTGATGTGGATATCAGGCTCGCATGCGTTGTAACAGATGTGTTCTTTTCTATTTCCCTTTTCTATAAAAACGGCGTTTTTGATTCTCGTAAGGATCTGGTGAGCTTCGATGGCTCCGCTCTTGCATGGGGTGAGGAGCTTTTCAATTATTACAGGGAGCGCTCGCAGAAGATAGAACGTTCATAATATATCTCTGAGAACCAGAGCTATAGTGGACTCGCCGTCTATCATGAGCTCTCTTGAATAGCTTTTTATTCCTGAGCCCTTCCCTTCAAAGGCTGAAAAATAAAACGAGAGGCAGAGAATCCCGACAAGAAAACTGTAGGACAAAATTACGGTTTCTGGTCTTATGAAATTCATCATAATCGAGAGGAACATGCCCGAGTGAAGCAACAGGCATATTATCATCAGTATTTTTTTAATTCTGTTTTTGCCCATGCACACAGGCAGGGTTTTTATTCCTGCAGCCATATCGCCTTTTATGTCCCTGATATCATAAAGTATCGAATTTGTGAATAATTTGATTGCATAAAATAAAAAAATTGAGACGATAGTAAATATGCTGTCTGTCCATTTGCTCACGATGATAGCGATTGTTCCTCCCCATGTCAGCGCCACCACTAAGTTCTTGCCCCCTGCGCTGCCTTTTAGCTTCAGCTTAAACCTGCCAATTTTAATGCCTTTTGAGTATAAGCAGCCTACAATGAAAGGAAAGAAAGATGCAAAAAATATGCTCTCGCTGGTAAGTATTAAAGTCCCGGCAAGAAATGCGATGATACAGGCGGCTATGGCGACATGCTTCTTTGACCCGATTAATTCGCCCCTGTTTATTGCATCCTCCTCGCTGTCAAGGGCACGATCGAGCGTATAGGTTGAATAAATTACCAGTCCGCCAGCAATGTCGATCTTAATCATGGGCTCGATTCCTGCAAGCAGAAAGGCTATATGCAGCCTGAGCGCTCCTGAGAAGGCTACAAGCGTTGAAGAATTTAACAGGCGTAAGGTGGGCGAGCTGAGAAAATTCACGCCATAAAGGATTATGTATCTATTTGATATTACAAACGTCTTGAAAATTTCAATGATATTAAAATTTTTAACACCATTGTGATTTTTAGTCTCATTATAATTTATAAACCGTTTATAATATATACTCCAATATCCATATATACTATGGTCTATGAAGCCTGAGGGAATTGAAGGTTTAAAAACCTTATCACTCAGTCTTCAAATCACAGCAGATATGATAAAAGTACTTGAGGTAGAAGATAATCCTCTCAATATGGAACTGGTAATCGAGCTGCTCACAATGCATGGTTTCACTGTTCATTCTGCGATTGACGGGGAAGAAGCCATAAAAAAAATAGAAAAAGAGGTTTATGACCTGATACTCATGGATATCGAGCTTCCCGGGATAGACGGCGTAGAAGTAACAAAAATAATTAAAGCAAAATATAAAAATATTCCTGTAATTGCCCTGACCTCATACGCGATGAAAGGGGATAAAGAACGATTTATTAATGCCGGATTTGACGATTATGTGTCAAAGCCTCTGGTGGTATCTGACTTTCTTAAAAAAATAGAGAAATATACGAAAGTAAACTGGAAAAATGTACAATTACCAGAAAATGAGTTTATGACTGTGACCGTGTCCTAATAGATATCGAACTGCCCGGGCAGGTTGGGGAGGAAGGGGAGTGGGGTTTATTGTTGAAGGCTTTTCAGCAGCTTCAGGCTTGCAGAGCCTTCTTCCACAGTCCTTGCCTCTGTTACGACCCTTCCTTTATATCCATCCAGTTTCGTCATGACCTTTTTCCAGTCAATAGTTCCTTTACCGAGAGAAAGATGCTCATCGCTTCTTCCCTTATTGTCGTGAAGATGTACGTGAATTACCTTGCTTAAGTCCTCAAGGAATTCATCTACCATGCCATTGGTATTAGCATGCCCGATATCCAGCGTGAGACCCACGTTCCCGCGCTCAAGCGATTCTATCATCCCGAGTATCTCACCCGGCTGTTTTCCAAGGATGAACTGCATGTTGACCATATTCTCAACGCCTATCCTGATGCCGCGCTCATTCGCAAAATCACATATTTGCCGCAGCCCATCTATGTTCTGCCTCCATGCCATTTCAGGAAGCTGCATGCCAAGAGGTGAAAGATGACCTGGATGCACGACTGCAAGCTCTATGAAATCCGAGGCTCTGTTAAGGCACCGTGTCATCTGACTTATGGTCTCTCTCCATATTGGGTGGTTCAGGCTGCCAAGGTTAAGGTCTGAAAAGGGAAGATGCAGTGTTAGAACAAGATTCGTTGTTTCTACAATGTTCTTTATCTGGGATAATGTGGAATCATTTAATTGCTGTTTCCCTTCGCTCACCACCTCCCAGCCTGTAAAACCCAGGTCTTCTAGGTCGTAAGCCCAGTCAAATGGGTTGTTCACAAGAGCGAGGGATGAAAAGCTGACTTCCATGGGGGGCTTATTTACTTTCATTATATATGATTATTTGCAAATCTTTAATAGAACCTCGAACATCAAAATAGCCCTATGAGACTCGTGATGAAATTCGGCGGGACTTCAGTTGGCGATGGAAGCCGCATGAAGCACGTCGCAGAACTTGCGAAAGAATACAGGGATAGCGGTAACGAGGTCGTGCTTGTGACCTCAGCCTTAAGCGGAGTCACGGATGCGCTGCTGAAATATGCAAAGGAGGCTTCTGAGACCGGGAAAACTTCATCCATAAAAGAATTCATCGCAGACCTGACAAAGCAGCACCACAGGGCGGCGCATGATGCTATTGACGGCACGAAGAACGGAAAAAAGATAGCTGAGGTCGTGACAGGAGAACTTGACTCCCGCATTGAGGAACTGGAAAAAGCCCTTATCGGGATATGCTATCTTGGTGAGCTTACTGTCCGGTCAATTGATTATATTTCATCATACGGTGAGCGCCTTGCTGCGCCTATACTGTGCGGTTCATTGAACTCGATCGGGATAAGGTCGAGGTCGTTCACAGGAGGGGAAGCAGGCATAATAACCTCGGAAGAATATGGCAATGCCAGGCCCCTTGACATAACATATTCACTTGTTAAGGAACGTATAGAACCCATGCTGAAGGATGGCATTCCTGTCATTACTGGTTTTATCGGGGAAAGCGAAGCGGGCATAATCACCACACTTGGACGCGGCGGATCTGATTTCTCTGCATCTATTATCGGCGCTGCATTAAAAGCTGACGAGATATGGCTCTGGAAAGAGGTGCATGGAATATTAACAACTGATCCAAGAATTGTCCCGGAAGCCCGCACAATTCCCGTGATATCCTATATTGAAGCCATGGAATTATCATATTTCGGCGCCAAGGTGCTTCATCCAAGGACCATTGAGCCTGCTATCAAACACGGGATACCTGTACGTGTAAAGAACACCTTCGATCCTTCCTCACCTGGTACCATCATTGTAAAAGACCTGAAGCAAAGCAAAGATATCGTGAAGGCTGTGACAGTTATCAGGAACGTTGCGCTCATCAACATCTCAGGAGCATGGATGGTGGGGACTATTGGAGTTGCAGCGCGTGTTTTCACAACGCTTGCTAATGCGGGCGTCAATATCATTATGATAAGCCAGGGTTCTTCAGAAGCCAACATTTCACTTGTTGTGGACGAGAGCCATCTTGATAAGGCTGTGAAAGGGATCAAGGCTGAATTCAAGAACGGAATAATCAAGGATGTTACCCAGGACAGGAATATTTGCGTGGTCGCTGTGGTCGGGGCAGGTATGGCTAATACACCCGGTGTGGCAGGACGCGTATTTGGAGCGCTTGGAAAAGCCCGCGTGAATGTTATCATTATAAGCCAGGGTTCATCCCAGCATAATATCTCATTCGCTGTGAGCGGGGATGATGCAGCGAAGGCTGTGCAGGTGCTGCACAGGGAATTCGGGCTGGATGGAGAGAAGTAGAACTGCATGATAGATATTTCAAACCTCCCATTATATTCAAAAGTGATCCTGATCATCGGTTTTACTATTGGGATAGTCTCTTTCGTGCTTGTTATGCGATACCCGATAATACTGATATTGATGAAACTGAGTCCCGACTACAGGGAATTCATAAAAAAGACGCTTGAGCGCAGCAAAGCGAAAAACAGATCATGAGAAAAATAATTTTCGTGACCGGTAACGCCCATAAGATAAAGGAGGCAGTGTTTATCCTCTCACAGCGCGGCATAACCGTTGAGCAGAACAATTGCGGTTATCCTGAACTCCAGGAGGATGAACTTGAAAAAATTGCTGCATACGGAGCAGAGTGGGCTGCGAACAAGCTGGGCAGCGAGGTCATGGTGGATGATTCCGGCATGTTCATCAGGGCTCTTGGTGGGTTCCCGGGTCCTTATTCTGCCTACGTTTTTGATACGCTGGGAAATGAGAGGATACTCAAACTGATGGAAGGGGAGACTGACAGGAAAGCAGTGTTCAGGTGCGTTATAGGATACTGCATACCAGGTGAGAAGGCTCGTTTGTTCACGGGAGAAGTGGATGGTGAGATATCACTTGTTGGCAGGGGAGATGCAGGATTCGGATATGACCCGATATTTGCGGTGGGCGGCAGGACTTTCGGGGAAATGGGGGATGATGAGAAAAACAGGCTTTCTCACAGGTACAGGGCGCTTTTGAAGTTTGCAGAGTGGCTGAACGAAGGCAAGGAAAATTATATAAACTAAATAGTTGTAGTGTTTCGTGAAAGGTCATTTGAGTCGTGGGATTTGAGGAGAGTGAATATTATGAATGAAGATGTCTCAATAGCAGTTGAATGGAACGGTGGTACGGTAAAAGGATTCAGGTCTAAAGAAGATGCAGAGCGATTCATATCTCATATCTGTAAGAAAATGGCACCTGATATCAAGTATTCTATCTATTCTATATACAACCCAAATTTTCCTGATCGCAAGAATGCCATCTACTCGCATATTGATGGCAGGATACCGCGCTGAGACAATACTGCCACGACGAACAGGGTTTTAATGCTACCGAATTATTATATAGTGCACTGTGGCAGGTTGGGGAGTGGGTTGGTGGTAAAAAGAGTTGACCTGCCACTTTACACTTTGGGCTAAAAAAAGAGCATGATATTTAAAGGTATCTAAATTATCGAGGGTAATATTATGAGAAATGACCGCGGAATGCGAGAGATGGGATTTGAACCCACGGACGCCTGCGCGATTGGATCTTAAGTCCAACTCCTTTGGCCGCTTGGATACTCTCGCATGGGGTGACGTTAAATATCCCTTGGATTACATTAATCTA
>JAQUNZ010000108.1 GCA_028717345.1 Candidatus Methanoperedens sp. | reverse complement strand
AATATCCCGAAGACCAGCAGCATGCACATGGGGGTAAGGTATCCTGAAAGATTCATGCTGCGAAATCCCGGTCATGGATCATATGGAATTATTTCTACATATCCATTAAATATTACGATAAGTTACGCTGGAACAAACAGGAACTTTATATCCATGGGTATCGTGTACCAGATGCAAGGTTTATCAGAATTCCCAAAACTGGTATATGAAAATGGAATTGTTGTTAAGGATTATGGATCCTGGGGTTATACAGAGGATGACAATCGTCTGACAACAAATGACAGTATATTTGTTCCATTGCTTCTGGGTATTGAACCTATTTCATCCATAGAGATAAAAACGTTCAATATTTTTCCGATCCCACAGCAATATTATTACTCATCAACTTTTTCATCTGTGAACTTGACTATTGAAACTCGATATCCCGAAATATGGGCAAATATGACAAATACCTCAAAGCCTTCTGGTTCAATATTTACTGTTGACCAGATGAACAGGTCAATCAAAATATTTGATGTATACGGCTTCAATGTAAATTCTCTTACTTTGCCGAATACGGAAAATCTACCTTCAAATAAAGTCTATGTCGGGATGGTCCCTTTTGGAAATTTTTATTCAGGAGGAAGTATGGGATTGGGTGGATCAGGTAACTGTGGCAGTCCGGGAAAAGATGTTTCTAACAAAGACCAGGGATGTATTGACATAATTGGAAGTTCCAGTGCCAGACAATTCGTAATTCAAAACATAGCAATGGTTGAAAACTCATCAGAATCACTTAGATTCTCTGTTAAGGATTCAAGGGATAATGAATGGAAGGTTGATGTAAAACCAAGCAGTGGTGCTAATGGAAATATAACCTCAATTTCCGTGGACCAGAAAAAACCATCCGGAACATGTGCCGGTGTATTTGAGCCTCCGGATCGATTGAATTTGACACAATGTTATATTAGCCTTAACCCGCAGATCACAACTCCCAACGTGCTTGCTGTTGAAAAGATACACAGTGATATACTGCATGTCAATTTCCTCATAACGTAAGTTAAACGCAAGAAACATTTAATACCCTGCCACGCTATAAACCCCGCTGCCACAATGGACTCGTGGGGTAGCCAGGATATCCTGGCGGGCTTCGAACCCGCAGACCCGCGTTCGAATCGCGGCGAGTCCGTTTTTCCGATTACGATTTCATGTTTGGTTAATTGACCACTTTTACAGCGAACTTATTCTCATACTCTCTAAAACCTGATGCCCGTACAACCAGGTTCAGATATCCTTCCTGCGTCTTTAATTCGAGTTCGTTCTTATTGAATTTAAGTACTGTATTTCCCCTGCTGTCGGTGATGTTTATCGCTGCGGCTGACATCCCGGAGAGCGCCACGCTGGCTTTTACAACAGATGTGCCGTCTTTTGAATTAATGACTTCAACAGGCAGTTCAATGAGGTCAGGGGATTCGGATAGAATTATCAGGCTGCCGCCGTTTATATTTGCATGCATTGGCTTTGGCATTGCAGCTTCACTGTTGCTTATTACTGCAAGTATGGCTGCAAGACCGACCATTCCCACTATGGTAAGTACTACCATTTTTATCGGGAGTCCAATAGCCATGATTTAAGTAAAGCTAATTCAAATTCAATCTCTTGTCTGGTAAAGCAGTACTGCCTTTTCATCCTCATAGTCATAGAATCCGTTTGCTTTAACCACAAGTTTAAGCTCAACACTCTGCTGGTTCGGTCTGATCGTAACCTTTGTCCCGCTATTACCAAGGATTATTGTTGCCGTACCATTCTTATCAGTCTGGTCAGTCCCAAATCCGCCACCACCACTTAAAGTAGCGCTGGCTTTTTCAACCGGGTTATTATTCTTATCATATACTTTTATGTTCACCACCACCTTATGGTCTGTCGCTCCCACTACTTTTGCAGTATTGCCTTTGGTGGTATTATCATTGCTTACTTTGACATCTATTATATCCACGCTCAGGTTCTCCTTGGATTTTGGTATGATCGCAAGCAGCGCAGCAAGCGCTACCATCCCAACCACAAGCATTACAACAATATTTATGGGTAATTCAATAGCCTGTTCATCATTTTTGAATCTTCTCGAATGTAACATTATACCACAGTTTTTCCACTCAGTTCAGGTGGTATTTAAAAACTTCGAATTTACTTTCCACGATCAGATCATTGAACTGAATAAATATCTTGAGATAATAGTAGTTACCGTGAACACAAATATCGATATCGGAAGCATCTGTCCCAGGTCATACATGAATTGCGGCTTATCCCCGCCGTACTCGATACCGCCTGCGAACCTTGTAAGGATAATCACCAGAATTACCATATAAAGCCCGATTACTAACAGGAATATGTCAGGAGGAACACTCTGCGTCATTCCTGTACCTGCCTCTTTCATCATACCACCGAAGTTGAACTCATCGGGGAGCAGTTGAGCCTCTTTTGCAATATTCTGCAAGATTTTCTGGATAACTTCAGAGAGCGCAAGTGTCACGCCGCCTATCAGAGGAGCAAATATCATTGCTGTAGCCCTCATCGTTGAAGTAACATCATAAAGTGACCGTTTGATATTATCCTCCACCTCCTGAAGCTCCTTCAGATGGTCAGCAAGCTTTATAATAGCCACGCCCGCAGCTTCATTGCTTTTATGTACGCTCTCTGTGAACATTCTCATCGTGGTATGCACCCTGTCAGAGTACACATACCTGAAAGCCCCGTATTCTTCATTGAATATTGCACCATGAAGGGTGGTACGGATGCCTGAGAGGTTTTTTGCCACGTCTGCGAAAACTTCGCCTATATTTGAACCTTTCATGTTTTCAGAAGTATGCCCGAAAGCCTCTTCAGCCGACCGCCCTTCAGAGATCCTTCTTCCAAGAACAAAAAGGGCATCGGCGAATTCGCTCTCTATCTGCTTTATCCCATCCCGTATTTTTTTATACGGCGTATAAACCCCAAGGCAGTAAATAGTGATAATTGATGTGATCGCCCAGACCACAGGGAAAGTACGGGGTAGAAGCCCTGACATTGCTTCCTGTGAAACGATCTCAAATGGGTTCCCCATGTACAAGAGAATATAACCTGAGACTCCGACAATCGCCCCGACTGTAAGCGCAACAGAAAGAGTCATTTTTTTGACTGTTTTGATACCCGATAATTCAGGATGCATGTCTGATATATGCGGGGGAGCAAATGTTGCGGGACGCTGAAGGAGAATATATTCAGAATAGAAAAACGTTGCCAGGGGAAGTACGATATCATATATCAGGACAAGAGTTACAGTATCTATCCTGACACCGACTATGCTCACCGCAGGGATCAGCGCCACCAGAGCCAGGGGTATCAGTATGAAGATCGAGTACAGGACATAGGTAGGAGTCCGCAGGCGTGCTGAAAAGCTGTCCATCATCGTCTTTGTTCCTTCAAGAACGATATCCAGCGACTTGTTAAGAGTAATGATCCTTTGCGCCTCATCAGCTTCATTGACCGAACTTTTTACAAGGTGAAGTGAGCGTTTGAAATATTCGCTGTTCTTGCCCCACTGGTTGGCAAAAGCGATGAGTGCATCGTCTATACTGCTGTACGTTCGGATATGGATGTCCCAGATAAGCTTTTTGAGGTCGTTGGCAAGAGGTCTTGTGGAATTCTGTGCTGCAAAGGTTATCGCCCTTTCCATATTCGAAACAAGCTTCATGGACATGACGATATAGCTCTGTATCTCTGGAATATCACCCAGAGAATGTATTTTCATGAATTTTGCATGGATCTTCGGGTACTCGCTCAGATATATCATCCCTGCAAGTGGGACTATACCAGTGCATGCTGCAACAGCCGTAAGAGAATCGGTCTCATATCTGGCAAAGATAAAAAGAATTGCGTCCACAACCAGCATCACGAAAAGCAATACCAGAAAACCGGAATAAGCCAGGATATGCGCCTCCCACGGCTCGATATCATAACCCGTGAAGTTTAAAGCATCCCTGAACTCCTGGCTTACGGTCTTTTCACTTTTTTTCCTGTATTCATCAATGTTCCCGACCATCCAGCCAAAACGTCTGGCTGCAATTTTACAGGCGCTGCAGTACCAGTTCTGATATTCATCCATGGTTTCACTTGTTCTTTTCTACAAATGCGCTGTACCAATCGATCCATCGTTGATACACTGCCTGGTAATCCACTTTGCCTTTTTCATCCCGTTCTTCTTCCTGGTAGTACCAGAACATGTTGTTAGCTTTCCCAACAACATCGGCTTCCAGAAACTCAGGATTATCCTTGCCTGTATTTGCAATGGTCTGCTTTATCATTGCTCTCATCTTAATGTTAAGCAGTGCCTCATCGATAGTCAGCCCCCATTTGCCGGCTATCTTATTTACCAGCTCTGACTGCCCTTTATCCAGGAGGTCGGTGGCAAGGGTCCTGTCAGAAGCAGGATCAAAGACCATAATATCGTTAAATATATCATCTGCATCAGGATTATCTTTCCATTCCCCCGTTGTCACTTCTGCTATCTGAACAACCCTCTTTTTCTTGCTCATGGTGCCTGATAACCTGACATTCTGGCAGACCACTACAGCTTCAGTTGCCCTGAAAGACGCTGCCGGAACTCCAAGGCTGTTCACGATGCGCTCGAACACTGCTCTTGTGGAAGCGCCGTGAATGGTCCCGATAACCGAATTTCCCGCAGCGCCAACCTGCATCGCTTCATATAGCACTTTGACCTCAGGACCCCTGACCTCTCCAAGAACAAGGGTTGAGTTCCCCATCCGAAGCGCAGCACGAAGCGCCATTTCAGGAGCTATTTCTGCCTCAGAGCCGCCTACTGACGATTTTGTATTCATGCCCTGGATCTTCCAGCCTATTTTCTGAAGCGCCTCTATCGGCAGTTCTGGCGTATCTTCGATAGTGAGTATCCTGTATTTCTGGGGTATTTCAAGAAGCATTGCTGCAAGCAGTGAAGTTTTTCCTGCGCCCACCCCGCCTGCCACAAGTATGGATGATTGACCGTCTATCAGAAAGCTTAATAATCCTGCTGCAAGGGGCGTGATCGACCCCATGTTTATGAGCTTCGGGAGTGTCCAGGGATTGTTCGCGTGCTTCCTGAAGGCATATGCAAGCCCTCCTGCAGCAAGCGGGTTGCCGATGACTGAAACGCGGGTCTTGAACTCGGAAAGGTCCATGTCAAGCACTGGATTTGCCTCACCGAATGGTCTTCCGCTTATTGCCCTGAATCGAGTTATCATCGAGTCAATATCATCCTGTGACAGGTATATGTTGGAAATGCATTCCTCCCCCTCAACAACTATATGGATCGGATTGATATCAGCAGGGGAATTAACATAAACATCTGTAACACGTTCATCTGACAGCACATCCTCCAGTATTCCAAGACCG
>JAQUNZ010000107.1 GCA_028717345.1 Candidatus Methanoperedens sp. | reverse complement strand
CAGATCTCTTATCATAAACCATTCCTCCGTTTCGATCATAGTCTCCAATCCTGGGATTTATACCCAAGATTGTCAACTGGGGATTTTTAACCCGGAGAAAGTGGGGAAAATTAGACCGGTGCTGACATTAAATGCAAAATCAAGGATAAAATTGATGAATTTGAATCGTTTTTACAGGTTTTAGCCGATGATCTAAATGAATCTATTAGTAAATTAATTCAAAAAGTAAAGAAAAAACAGGGGTAGTATATCATCAAGCTACGGCAAGGTTTTTCAGACTCACTGAGAGTGGTTTATTTTCCTTCAGTGCGCTCACTTTCATGATGGAAAAACCAATGACATTTCCCTTCTTGTCAACTTTTTCCATCACTGCATCATTTTCTGTTTCCCTGAAATATCCAGCTTTTTTCTCAAAAATGACTTCAAGGTAATCACTTTCTTTATCATACCATATTTTTATTTCTTTTCCCATACTATTTTACCTCTCTTTATTGTGTCAGTGAAATATGCAGTGATGATAAATAAATCACTAACCAATATTTTAACTACAACACATAAATATTTCTCAGTAACGGGAGTAGCATCATAATGCCTATAAAATAACTCAACATCAGGATCTGTTCTTGATTCGACAATCACATCCGGGTTTATCAGAGTCTCCTGTATTTTGCCAATCTGTCCTGACATTTCTGGATGGTCAAGCTCAATATGTTGCTGTCGCTCGATTGTTAATCGAATCTGCCGATTCTGTATATCTTTAAACCATTTCATTTATTCCCCATCTCCACCAGCTCATTCACCACCGCAACCGCCACCGGAGTCCCCCCCCGTGTCCCGACACAGGTGATAGATGGCACATCAAGCTCCCTAACACGCTCCTTAGACTCAGCCGCATTCACAAAACCCACAGGTGTAGCCACAAGAAGAGCGGGTTTCAGACCCCGTTCTATCATATCGCACACGGTCAGCGCGGCTGAAGGCGCGTTCCCAATTACGATTATAGAACAATTAAGTTCCTTTTCAAGCGCTGCAAATCCTGCTGATGTCCTTGTCATGCCAGTCTTTTCAGCTATCTCTTCGCCCTCATCAAGAACGCACCGCACATCGCAGTCGTGCCCGCGTTTTGTTATTCCCACCTGCGCCATCCTGATGTCTGTGAATATGTTTGCTCCTTTCTTTATCGCCTCAAGTCCAGCCTCAATCGACCCATTGCTGAACCTCATAAGATCGGCAAATGAAGGGTCGCCTGTTGCTATCACGCAGCGCTGCCGTATCCTGTCCTCAGGTGAATCGCCTTTCACGAAACTGCTTACGATTGCCCTGCTTTTTTCGCTGATTTCAATAGCTTCCTTTGTCCGTGCGCCGAATTTAGTAGTCATATTTTCTCTGGTATCCCCGCGGGGTTATTATCCTGTTATTCCACAACCTTGACTCGCTGTTCCCGATAAGCACAAGGGTGCTCATATCAATAATGTCATTGTATTCCATAATTTTCCCGATCGTCGTAACAATGACAGTCTCTCCTTCCCTCGTAGCGCTTTTCACAATACCGACAGGGGTATCATCATTTCTGTATAGCCTGATTATCCCGATCGCCCTTCCAAAGTTCTCCCTGCGGTTCCTGCTCTTCGGGTTATATATAGCTATCACAAAATCAGCTTCAGCCGCGCTTTTGAACCTTTTTTCTATTACTTCCATCGGAGTCAGCAGGTCGCTTAGGCTTATCACAGCAAAATCGCTTACTATCGGCGCCCCAAGAAGCGAAGCTGCTGCGCTCACCGCTGTTACACCAGGGATTATCTCGATGTCGATTTCGCTTTCTTTTTGCGCCACTTCAAGCACAAGACCAGCCATTCCATACACATTGGCATCCCCGCCGCTCACTATCGAAACTACATGATCTCTGGATAATTCGACTGCTTTTTTCGCGCGCTCCACCTCCCCGCCCATGCCGCTTCTTATCACCTTTGCTCCCTTTATCACCGTTGCTATCTGGTCAAGATAAGTGCCGTTACCGATAACGAATTCTGATGAAATAAGAACATTCTCTGCCTTTTTCGTAAGGTGTTCTGTCCCGCCTGGACCTATGCCCACGATGTATAGTTTACCTTGCGATCGCGATCGTGACATTTCCATATATCCTCTTTTTTAGCAACAGTACTTTTTCTTCAGATAGCGCAAGCGCAGCAGGCTCGCATACACCGTTTAGCCCCAGAGCTTTTGCCTTTGAACTTGTAGGAGCTCTGATCGAGTTGATGAGGTCATGGGGAACGAACTTAACCTCTTTTCCGAATGATGCGGCTGCATCAATAATACCCTTTTCATTTTCTTTGATGACCGCCGATGAAAAATATTTTACATCATCAATTCCTGCCTCTGTTTCAGAAAGCGCGCTTATTACAGCTTCGATGACCTCTTCCTTGCTGACGCCGCGGTTCGCCCCTATACCAACTACCAGTCCATTTCTTTTCAGAACGGATACATCATCGTCCAGAAGCAATATTTTCGGACCCTTTATGCTCAGGACTTCGACATCTTTTTCCAGCAGGGCTGTATTCACCTTTTTTGTGGAATTCCTGTTAATTATTCTGCATCCAAGGACTTTTGCAGTGTCCTCAACCGACTTTTTTCCTTTAACCTCTGTAGCGGTGGTTATCACAGGCATAATCCCCAGACCAGCCAGCCTTCTTGCAAGCTCATTCCCGCCGTGGTGCCCGCCTAAAATTGGTATTGCAAAATTCAACCCCGAATCAACGACCACAACAGCGGGGTCTTCCCACTTATCGCGAACAAGAGGCGCAATATTCCTGACAGCTATCCCTGCTGCCATTACAGCAATAATTGCATCAAATTCAAAAGCCTGTTTGAATGCGTCACTTGAGTATGGGATGATCTCACCGCCCACGAATTCCTGGATTTTTCTTGCGCCGTCAAGAGTGAGGGACAAAGCAATTATGGCAATTTCAGCCATACAGGTGCGACCTCTTGAAGTTCTCAGGTGTAAGTACATTCCCGATGATTATCATTGCAGACTTATCTATCCCCAGCGCCTCCACTTTTTCCGCGATATCTCCCACAGTGCCCCTTATTATCAACTCATCTTCCCACGACGCATGGTACACCACAGCCGCAGGCGTATTCCATGGATACGCCAGTTCGTCCATTATCTCCCGGAGCTTATGCGTCCCAAGGTATATCGCCATTGTTGCATTGTGGCGCGAAAGTTCCTTTATGGAATCTTTCTCAAGCGTTTCGCCGGCAGGTCTTGTGATTATCAGGGTCTCGGTTATCCCGTTCAATGTAAGCTGCGTCTTGAGCGCCGCTGCTGAAGCAAATAGCGATGTTACACCTGGAATTATCTCAATGCCGATCCCGCGTTTCGTAAGTCCGTCTATCTGCTCGATTATTGCCCCATACAGTGAGGGGTCGCCACTGTGCAGCCTGACAACAGTCTTTCCTGCTTCAACATTCTTTGCCAGCACGTCCACGATATCCTCAAGCTTCATTCCGTGGCTGTCCAGAGTTTCCCCCCGGATGCAGTTGAGCATATCAGTGTTTACAAGCGAACCAGTGTACATTACAAGATCTGCTGATTCAAGGAGTTCACGTCCTTTTACTGTGATGTATTTGGGACTTCCAGGACCTGCTCCAACAAAATACACCACTTTATTAGTTTCAAGTTTCTTACTTTTTTTTCCCTTCCCTGCTGCAATTATGCTGAAATAATCACCTTCAGGGGGAAAGATATTGGTCACTTTTTCATTATCCATGAACAGGCGTTCACCATAGATTATTTCTTCAAAACCTTCTTTTTCAAGTTCATCTCTTGCTTTTTCAGGATGTTTTGTTTTAAGCAATATTTTTGTTCTGACTGGTGAGCCGTCGCTGACGATGAACGAATTCTCTATGCTCATGCCCGTACGCGCCGCCTGCGCAGTTATCGCGCTTACTCCAGGAATAGTTGTGACCTCGATATCAGGATATTTTTCATTTAGTGTCCTTCGAAGGTGCGAGAATGTAGAAAAAAAGTTCGGGTCACCCATGACCGCAAACGAGACAGTGCCTTTTTGCGCTTCTTTCGCAACTACCCTTGCATTTGTTTCCCAAAGTTTTTTCAATTCCTCTTTGTCCTGTATCATGGGAAAATCAAGGATTTCAGCTTTCGCATAAGGCGCTACAAGTTCTGCTGCCAGTTTTCCGGGAACGAACACCTTCGCGCTTTCCTTCAACGCTTTAACTGCAGCAAGCGTCAGGAGGTCGGAGCTTCCGGGTCCGAGACCAACTCCTATCAGCATTCTTTTCCCCCCACTATCAGGAATACCGGATTTTCATGTTTGAACATTGTACCTCCTGCAAGCTCGCTTCCTCTTGATACCTGTACTTGGATCAATTCCTTGAATTTGTTAGTCTGTTTCATTATCCTGAGTGCTTCTGCCATCGTCTCGACCCTCACAGCACTGACCACGAACCTCCTGGTTTTTTCCATAAGTATTTCAAGCACCTTTTCCAGGTTCCCGCTTCCTCCCACAAATGCACAATCTATGTAAAGGTCAGCAAGGAGTTCGGAAGCCTCCCCCTTTATTACTTTGATATTGTTTATCCCGAACTCTTTTATATTGTCTTCCGTTGCGCTTATCGCTTCATTCCTGTTATCTATGGCGTGCACAAGCTGTACCAGTCCTGCAACGCTTATTGATACCGAACCGCTCCCGCAGCCTATGTCCGCAAACACATCGTCTGGCTTGAGATCGAGCTTTGACAGCGCCACTGCTATGATCTCAGGCTGCGTGGGGGTTCCTCGTGGATATCTCATATTACCAGCTCAATATTAGTTGAGTCTAATCAATTTGGCTTGATATAATGCTTGCTGTGGGTTTCCGCGATTTTCAAGAGGCTGGATTTGTTGTATTTAGATATACTTAAATAGATAAATAACATAATAACTGAGAGGAGGAAACTCCTGGAGGAAACTGAATGAAGTTGAGTAAACAGAGTTTGATTCTTGCGACAATAGTACCGCTAATATTTGGAGTAATAATACTTCTGAATTTCAAAGCTGCGATTGATATTCTGGACCCGCTTGGAGGTTCTACACATTTAATATACGATCAATTGATCGTTATTGGTATCTTCGCATTCCTTGCTCTCTCGGTATACTGGTGTGTAATGATGTACCTGATATACCTGCTGCAGGAGAACCTGCTAAGACTGGATTCTAACCTTGACAAGGCAGCTGATATCGGTGCCAAGCACCTCTCAGAATCCAAGAGCCTGCTGAACCAGGTAATTAGCATCCTGAAAAGATACGAGTCAAGCCAGTAATAAGCTCAGGGCTTATTACTTTTTTTCTTTTTTTAAAAACGCATAGGAAACTAATCATGAATCTAATGATTCATAGATAAATAATGAAAAATAAATATTGTTGTATTGCCATATTCTTATTGCGGTATAAGCAGAGAAAACCAATATATACTTTGGGCTTTGAG
>JAQUNZ010000106.1 GCA_028717345.1 Candidatus Methanoperedens sp. | reverse complement strand
TTATTGTTATCCAATCTTCCATTGAGATCACCTCAAAACCTCCTGCAATTAATCAGGAGTATTTTAGTAATTTAGGTGGGTCAATTTTCGATGGGAAAAGTGGGTCAATTTTAAGTGGGAATCTTCAGAAAAATTCATTAAGGATGATAATTTAAAAGAAATATTGCATAAAATTGGACAAATTCGTCAGAATTTTGCAGATGAAGAAGATGTCGGGGGGCAGAAATGCAAACCATATACTGTACACGAACTTGTGCGAAATCAGAATAATTACATTGAACCACTCAAGTTATTACATGATTCTGCGAAAAATGCCATTTTATCAAAATTAGAAGCAGAATCATCTTTATTAGATTCAATAATCCAATTAATTGGTGCATATAACGAAGAAACATCAAAAGGGATTGTGGCTGAAACTTTTCCAGAAGGAAAAAAACAGATTTGTTTCATGTGTGGTGCAGTCGCCGATATGGATTATAAACCAGGAAAACACTTTCTGCAATCAGGTGGTTTTACAAAACGAACTTCACTTGATGATCAATATAAGCGTTATTGTGATGCCTGTCAGATAGAATTTCAATTAATCAATGATATTATAAAAGTTAGAGATTTTAAAGAAACCGACAATTTGATTTTTTTCTATTTCTATTTTGATTCGATTTTCATAAATGTTGATGCATTCAACGAACAAATGAGTAAAGTTGAAATTAATGTGAAAGGAACAAAAACAGAAAAGCTTGGCTTGAACTTTACACTTGGAGATTTTAATACGCCATTCCATATTGAACCAATGGCTATTCGTTCAAAACAAAAGGATAATTCAAGTAAGAGCACAAGGCGAGCAAGGGCTATTCATACTGCAATAAAAGCATGTACTAATTCTGGCTGTAAATGTGTTTCAACCAGCCCTTACACTCTAATGAGAACATATGATTATGTTTTTTACAATGAAAAACCAACAACACTTGAAAAAAATATTGGGATTGACCATATCAGTAACTTTAGAGGTGCAGGTTTAAAAATAGAACAATTAGATTTGATTAATCAACTCGATGGATTGAAAGGATTGCATAGTGTTCAACAATTTATTCCAATAAATGTAGTTCCTTTTGTGAAAAGTAAAGTTGAAAATTTCGCAAGCTGGGTAATTAAAAATGGAGATTATTTGAAGAAATTATTAGGAGATGAGAATTTGGAAATGAAAGAAATAGCCAAAAAAGGTGAAATCCTTTTTGGAAAACACTTTGGTAACAGTTCCTATAAACGTGTCAAAATATTTAGGACAGCACTTGATTCACTGATGTCATCGATGGCTCAGAAATATTCTGACGAAGAAGCCATACGATTTGCAGCAGCAGAAGTTTGGAAAGATGTTGAAAGGGAGCAATATTCTCCTAAAAAAGGAAAAGATATTCCCACGGATTGCCTCGACTATATTCAGAGTATTGTTGTTTATCTAAAAAAGCACGGACTATGGAATGTAAAAAAGATATCGCAATGGGGAAATCCATTGACTGATTTGTATGAATTTGAATATATTTTAGCTATTAAAACATGAGGTGATTAATAATGGAATGGAATGAACTTAGAAAAAGCATACCAGATGATGGTTTTGCTGAGAAATACGAAATATACAGAAGAGCAAGACCAACAGTGACATTAGTGGTTTTAAGAACTGTTACTGACCCTATTCTCTTTCGAAGCACGGATACTGAACGTGCTGAAACCCAGGAATTCAATGGAACCATCCATGCACAGGTAAATGGAGAGAAGTTTGTTAGCAAGGAGAGATTAACCGGATTGAACCTTTGCCGAGAGCTTGATGAGAAAAAAGAAACTATAATCTCAGCGGAATATACATACAACGAGCCAATTCCAAGCTTACCGAAATCACAGACAGCCGATCTGCTAACATATGGTCTTGCAGGTACTGTTTCAGGAGCTACATTCTCCCAAAAAAGTCGTGTGATTGAAGGATATACATATAGCTTGGAGCCTTATGACCTGATGAATAAAGAAATGCATAATGCTCTTTATGAAAGTGGAACAATGCGGGATGAAGCTGGTGGTCAGTCAGAAGCGCTTTTCAGCCCGGTGAAAGTGCAGCCAGGAACACATTTTGTTCATTTCATAACACTTGAAGCCGGCACTAAAGAAATGTTTATGTATCTAGTCCATAACATCCTTAACACTGGACGATACGGTGCGCGAGAAACCCGTACAGGCAGAAACATGAAAAACGAAATTGTTGGTCTAATTACTTCAGAAAGTGACAGCAACCTAAGTTGTGGGGAACTTATCTCTGATCATATAAAAGAAGCAAAGAACGAATTATTACGGGCTGACATTCAAATCGCCATTTCAACCTATATCAATAAACATAAACGAGCTGATTGGAATATATATCACGCTCAAGATTTTAATTTAGATAAAGGGAGTGTATTTCCGAAATGGATATTGGATTCTATTGAAGTTGGGAATCGTTTAACAGCTGAGCATTCCTTAGTGCTAAAAAATACTCTTGAAATTTTGCGAAAGCAGGGACTTGATATCGTTATGAAAAAATCCAATGAAAAAACAAAAACAGATCCCAACCAGAGTAAAATCAATGCGGATGAATAAGGAATATATTCGGTGATTAATATGGAGATAACAACATATCGTGCCACTCTATATTCACCCCTTTTTTATTCGAGTTCAGAAGGGGTTCTGATAAGTGCTGATCGTATATTGGGAAGCACAGCACTTACATATTCTTTTGCATATACTCTTGGATTATTGAAAAAGCATTACAGACTTGATGATGAAGAGGCAATTAATCATAATTACAGAGAACTTGCTGATATCGGTTTATTTATCAGTGATGGAAAGCCAATCGATGTCACTTATAAAGAAGAGACATTCAAGAGCACGGAATATCTATCCGAGCGAAGTTTAACAGTTACTGTTACATCTCAACCAAAAGGAGATATGGGCAGGTTTGAAAAATCAGAGCCAAGATGCATGGATTCTCCAGTCGGTATCAGTAAAGTAAGGCGGTATATAGGACTTGCTCCTGAGAGCACTTTTGAATTTACTGTCTGGTCAAAAGAATCACTGCCAGATGATATTTTGTTAACTTTAGGGATACGCAGAAGTGGGGAATTGAGATTGAAAAAAATAAAACTTGCTGAAAAAATTCACCTGAATATGTATATGCTGAAAGAAGTTTATGGGATAAGTGATAAAATTCTTCATGAAATAATTAAAATATCGGGAAAGTTTGCACGAGGTAGTGATTTCAGAAAACAGCATTTCCTCGATGTAGATTTCAAATTTGTTAATGAAACGATCATTCCAATAGTATTAAGGTGAAAATTTATGGTGATCGTCGGAGAGGTTCATCTTCCAGTGATGGAAGATACACACAATTTTACTCCTTCGGGAAAATTGCGTCTTTTCCAGAAAGAATTCATCGATTGCGTGAAGTCTAATAAAGCTGATGTTATTCAATTGATAGCTCCGACCGGTGCTGGAAAAACGCTCTGTTTTGAATATTTGCTGCATGAAGGGAATAAGGTACTTCTCATCTATCCAACCAATGCGCTAATCCAGAGCCAGATGAAACGATTTAAAGATAAGGGTTTCAATCCGATATATATTTCATCAAAAATTCTCTCGAAAAAAGGATACGAGCGCGCCCAAGAACTATATGGATTGATAAAAAGATATGATATTATATTAACCAATCCAGATATTTTTCAAGCGATAATTGGGAGTATGTATATCAATCCTGAAGAGAATTTGGAACAATCTTTTCATCTGTTTGAATATGTTATCTACGATGAATTTCATGCATACAGGGAGTTTGAATTAAGTGGAATCCTTACACAGATTGCGTTATTTCAAAATATGAGTGCATGTAAAGTGATTTTAAGTAGCGCCACTCCAAAAAAAGAAATAATCGAACTTCTTAATCTTGTCCGAATCGGAAAGGAGAGACATGCGCCTCTAATAGAGAATATCTTTGCCACACCTTGCTCTATGGAAGAAGGCGAAATTATTCGATATCAAACGAAAGTGGAATTTCACCAGGGAAAAATCCTTGATAATATTAAAGATATTGCAGATGTGCTTAATAAAGTAATTGGAGAACTAAAACCAGGAAGTCCACAAATTCTATTCATTTTTGATACTGTGAAGGATAGCAATTTGTTTTTTACTCGTTTATTCAAGGAATATCCTGAAATATACGAGTATGCTGAGAAAGATAACGGTTATGATACAAATCAGATTGGGGATACACCGGATTTCACAAAACCTATTCTGATCTCAACCAATAAAAGCGAGGTAGGACTTGATTACCCAATAAAAATGCTGTTCATGGAAGATGGCTTCAGTATTGATTCATTTGTTCAGCGTTTTGGTCGTGCTGCTCGACATGAACCTGCCGATTGTTACATTTATACAAAAAAAGAAGCAAATCCAATATTTCCAGATGAAATCATAGCATATCCTACATTCTTGGAGAAGATGACGTATATCACAGGTGAATATAATATTCAAACAAAAAGTGTGATGACATTATTCACATTTAGACAGGCAATCGCAATTGAGAAATATGTACGCCGAAAAGATGATCTCAGGGCATATTTTGCTGTCGATACCGGATATAGCTATAAGTTATGGCTCAATTTTTTTATTTTACTGAATAAATACAACAACGATGGATTAAGTAATCCGAACTTGAAAAGGTTAAAACTGCTCATTGACGAAATTAAAGTTGCATGCAAAAGTTTACGTGGGAGATCTCTAAGGTATCCAGTTATTTACACACGGGGGCATGAAATACGTCAAACAATGTATGATCTTCTTTCAGTTTTGAATCGAGTTTCTGCGGTTGTAGAAAGAACAAATGAAGGATTCATTATTAGAGAAATCGAAAGTGAAGAAACAGGTCCATTCATAAGTGCAATAAAACTTCCCTATTTTCCAGATTTAATGGATTATCAAAAGCGTAGAGAGCAATTTAATGAAAAAATAGAGACTATCGCCAAAAAAGCAGTTGATGTTTTTCCTGAAAAACAGCAAGGATTTCTCCTTGCTTGTATTCGGTCATTATACCATTCAATCGAACCTGACCGCATAATGATGCCTGATGAGATAATTCTCTGGAATAAAAAGGTCATATCACTATCAGAGGATGCTATGGATGATAACTGATAACGACCTTAACCTCGTCAATGTCTCCGACCTCAACCAGTACCTCTACTGCGCGCGCCGCCTCTACTACCTGATGTTCTATAAGACACAGGGATTGAACTACTATCTCGCTGATGGGCGCTCAAAACATAAGAACCAGAGCAGGAGAGGCGGCTGGTATCGTGAAATATACCTGAAATCTGAAAAAATGCACATGCACGGTAAGATCGATATTATAGAGGGGAAGGCTGACATGACTCCAATCGAGCGAAAACTGTCAGCACCGGTCTAGATTTCCCCACTTTCTCCGGGTTAAAAATCCCCAGTTGACAATCTTGGGTATAAATCCCAGGATTGGAGACTATGATCGAAACGGAGGAATGGTTTATGATAAGAGATCT
>JAQUNZ010000105.1 GCA_028717345.1 Candidatus Methanoperedens sp. | reverse complement strand
CAACATCATTCTCACTTATCGCCATTTTCTCACTTATGTCTATTATCTGTACTATTGTATATGCCTTAGTGCTACCACCTGTCACGAACTCTGAGTAGAATTTTTGAATGTGCGGCGCCGCACTGTCATCGAGCCGGAGAGGGCGCCAGTCCAAGTCTCTCGATGATGTCAATTTTTAAAGCGCCAAAAAGTTATCTTTTTTACTTTATCAAGAAGTTCTCTCACTTCATGTTGTTTAGGTTCTTCTTTAGGATGGTCACATTTATTTCTAATCGATGCAAGATGCTGTATTGATTTGAATAAGGTTATATCAAATTCAGGTATTTTCTCAGACTTATATATTTTAGTGGCTAATGGTTCAATTGTATCATTTTCACCGATAGTGATTTGGTTTACTTCACATAAAGTTTTGAGATATCTTTCCAAGACTACTCCTGCAATAGCTCCTGCCGCCCTGTAAAATTCGTGCTTGTACAATAGTTCTGCTTGGCTTAATTCAGAGTCTAATAAATCAGCAGTTAGAATCTTTTTGAAATTGGTTTCTTTTAATGAGATTGTCGGGATTATAGTATGAAGAATATTAACCTGTGTATCAAAAGAATCAACAAGATTATTCAAATAAGAACTTTTGCTGGATTTTGTATTTTTAAGAGTTATGTAATTTTTTAATATAACATAATTATCTTCAAATTCTGAATTTTTATCAGAATACTGTTTTACTACTAGTTTTGTAACTGCAAACCAGACTTCGTATCTTCTCAAGAGTTCTCTTTGGATAGATTTAGCTTGAGTAGTTAGTTTTAAAAAAGTACCATACCCACTCATTTGATACTCTTCGCATAGATTTATGAATTCAGAAGATAGTTTCTCAAGTTCCTCTGCTTCATGAATATAATCTAAAACATTAAAATTTTTCAAGCTTTCTCATCTCCAGCTTTTTCTGCTACTTCCTCCAGCTTCCTCTGCTCCTGCCCCTCCCCATTCTCCTCCTCCTTCGCAAGCGTCGCCACCCCAACAACCCTGTCCTTCTCCCCGACATTCATTATCTTCACACCCTGCGTATTCCTCCCCTGCACACGAATCCCGCTCGCAGGCACGCGGATGATAATGCCGTTCGAGGTCGTGACCATTATCTCATCGTCCTCGCGCACGCTCCTGATATCCACCACGTTCCCGTTCCTCACGTTCACGTCAATGGTAATCACGCCCTGCCCACCCCTGTTTGATGTGCGGTATTCCTCAAATTCCGTGCGCTTCCCGAAACCGTTCTCCGTAACCGTGAGAAGCGTGGCGCCTTCCTCCACAACAGCCATGCTCACCACTTCATCCTCGCCTACAAGCCTCACGCCCCGCACTCCATAAGCACTGCGCCCCATGTCGCGGACATCGTTCTCCTCGAACCTGATTGCCTTCCCGTGCTTTGTGCCAATTATCATTTCCTTAGTCCCATCTGTGAGCTTCACGGATACCAGTTTATCCCCGTCATCAAGAGAGATGGCGATTATCCCGGTTTTGCGGGGATTTGAGAAATCGGTAAGAGCCGTCTTCTTGGCTGTGCCCTTCTTCGTGACCATCAACAGGAAGTGATTCTCATCAAATTTGCTGATGGGTATGTACGCGTTTATCTTCTCGCCCTGCTCAAGCTGCAAGAGATTTACAATAGCAGTGCCTCGCGCCTGCCTCCCTGCTTCGGGTATCCCGTATACTTTCAGCCAGTAAACCTTGCCTTTGTCAGTGAAGAAAAGGAGATAATCATGCGTATTGCCGATGAACAGGTCACTTACGAAATCCTCCTCTTTGGTTTCCATGCCTACAACGCCCTTTCCTCCGCGGCGCTGCTGCTTGTACGCATCCACAGCTATGCGTTTGATGTAGCCGCTGTTTGTTATCGTAATGACGTCGTCTTCTTTCGTAATTAGGTCCTCAGTAACAAGATCACCGGTACTTTCAATGATCTCAGTCCGCCTTTTATCTGCAAAGCGGGCTTTGATGTCCGCAAGTTCCTCTTTTATAAGCGCAAGTATTTTTATTTCACTTGCCAGGAGTTCTTTGAGCCAGGCTATTGTCTTTTGTAACTCAGCATATTCAGTGTCGATCTTCTCGCGCTCAAGACCCGTGAGCCTCTGAAGCCTCATGTCAAGAATAGCCTTTGCCTGTTCAATGCTGAGTTTGAACTTTGCAACAAGACCATCACGCGCTTCATCGGGCGTCTTTGAAGCTTTTATGAGCTTGATTACTTCATCGATATTATCAAGCGCAATTATCAAACCTTCCAGGATATGGGCACGCTGCTGTGCTTTTTTAAGCTCGAACTGGCTTCTCCTTATTATTACATTCTTCCTGTGGGAAATATACTGGACGATTATGTCCTTTAACGGAAGGACCACTGGTCTCCCATCGACAAGGGCGAGATTGATAACGCCAAAAGTGGTCTCAAGCTGCGTGTGCGAATACAGCTGGTTCAAAATGATGTTCGCCTGCGCCTGCCTTGATACCTCCATAACGATGCGGATGCCATCTTTATCAGATTCATCACGCAGGTCTGTGATTCCTGCGATTTTCTTGTCACGAACAAGACCTGCAATATCTTCTATTAATTTTGCCTTATTCACCTGATAGGGGAGCTCATTAACGATGATCGTTTCCTTGTTCTTTACTTCCTCAATTATTGCCCTGGCACGCATCTTTACTGAGCCGCGACCTGTCGAGTACGCGTCCCGGATGCCCTGCCGTCCGTATATAAATCCGGCTGTGGGGAAATCAGGCCCTTTGACTGCGGTCATGAGTTCGTTCCATTCGACAGCGGGATTATCTATGACCATATTAATTCCGTCAATAACTTCCCCGAGATTGTGTGGCGGCATGTTGGTCGCCATGCCGACGGCGATACCTGTCGAACCGTTGATGAGAAGGTTGGGAAGCTTACATGGAAGAACTGAAGGCTCTTTTAATGAATCATCGTAGTTGGGTACGAAATCCACGGTTTCTTTGTCGATGTCTCCGAGTATTTCATCTGCTATTTTTCCGAGTCTGACTTCAGTGTATCGCATCGCAGCGGCGCTATCGCCGTCGATTGAGCCGAAGTTGCCCTGCCCGTCGATAAGCGGATAACGAAGCGAGAACTCCTGTACCATCCTTACGAGAGAATCGTAAACAGCAATATCGCCGTGCGGATGGTACTTACCGAGAACGTCTCCCACTATCCTTGCCGATTTCTTGTATGGCTTGTCGTGGGTCATCCCCTGCTCGTTCATCGCATACAAAATGCGGCGGTGAACGGGTTTCAAGCCGTCCCGGACGTCAGGAAGCGCGCGCCCCACGATGACGCTCATGGCATAATCTATGTAGGAGCGCTTCATTTCAACTTCGATGTTAACATCTGTGATTTTTTCAACTACGAGCTTTTGCTGCGGGTTTTTGGGTTCTGGGTCGGTCATGGTGTCAGCTCAATTTTGATTTTAATCTGGTTAAAACGAATTCTTTGATTTTCTTAGCATTTTTAAAAGCCAGTTGCGCTTCTTCAAAAGTAATCTCATAATCTTCTTCTAAAGGATATCTGACTTCGACTGCATATCCCGATAGTTCAGACGCAATATCATAAAAGTCAGTAAATTTAGATTCGATTTCTTTGCAAATTGAAATCAATTCCTCAAGGTCATGAATTTTTGGTGTTTCTTTCCCGTGAAAAGCAAGAAATCCTTTAAGATATTTTTCTGCGACCTGCTGGCTGTGAAAACATATTGTATCCGTAGGAGGTCTTTGCATTGTGAGCGGATATTCCACTGTTATAAGGTCGTTATTTGCTTTATTGAACCATTTTTTGGCTACATCTTTATTGTCCATATATGACCTTGCCTTTTTTAATTGTTGAAGTTACAAAAGCAGCAGAAGCATTTTTCCATTTCTCAACTTCCTGCGGTGTATAAACGAGAATATCCTTCGGAACCCTGATGTCACGGAGCAATTTTCTTATTCGAAGCCCCCTTTTATGCATTGGCTCCTTCGTCGGGAGAATTACCAGCAAATCCAGGTCGCTGTCTTTTGTCGGATTTCCATAGGCGTAAGAGCCGAAACGGATTATCTTTTCAGGATGGACTTCGCTAACGATGCGGTTTTTGATTTGCTGGATAAGTTCTTCGGTTATTGGTTGCATGATTGTAATCCTCTTTTTCTATTTTTCAAAGTGCCTCAGAAAAAGCCTCGTCCAAAAGTTTATTTCTACATGATAAATTCATTATTGCTTCATAAACAACTGGTTTATGATATTCCCTACGTCCTGATCCTTTACCGCGTTTTAATTCTGCCAATACTGCCTGTTTCCAATAATTTTTTATCCTTTCAGAAAACTCAATTTTATTTTTTCTTTCAAATCCTAACCAGCGAGCTTCACGTATTTTATTTCTAAAAAAATAACCTTCATCATCAAATACAACTCCATCTGTATCATAGTTCTGTGAATCGTAGTCAAGAGGCATGATCAAACCAACATTACCTTTATTGTATGGTCTCAATGGCTTCAAAACCCACCTTTGATTGATACTAATTGGAATTCTTCCATCCTTTCTGAGAGACATTACAAGCCTTGGGTCATCGTTTGTCAGTCCTGTGAATTCGATCAATTCTTTTGCCAAATCAAAATAAGAATTTATCCACTCTTTATTTGATGTTAACCTTATGGCTTCAATCAGACGTTTATGAGACTCCTTATCATTTTTTATAATATTGTCTATCTGGATATTTTCACTTCCAATCCCTGATAACTTAGCTTTAATGGCAGGGGCATTTGATGGAAGTGAATACTCCGGTTTGTATAGATCAGGTGAGGGTAAAGATATGATTGAAGACACATACTTTTCAATATCGGAACTATTTACTGATTTTGTTTCATTCCACAAATCCCAGAACCATTTCTGCACTTCATCTATTTGCTCTTTTTCTTCGATCAATACAGACATTTCCACTCTCCCAGTTATTCCCTTTTCTGTAAGATTTGCAGAACCAATGAAAGCACTATTGTCTGTTATTATAACTTTTGCATGAATATCTGGGTAATGGTGGATATTTGATAGATGTTCTATAATGAAATTTTTTATATCCTGTCGTGCGTTTTGATTGTGAGATCTCATCCACGCTCCAACATCTGTGACAAGATGCCATGTATTTGCTAATTGGATGATTCCGCTAAAATAATCTATCCCTATATAAGGGCAAATAATACAAATATTTTTATTTTTTACTAAGTCAATTATAGCTTTATCAAATGGAGATGTGCCTCCCCTTGAACTTTCTTTATCATGATAAATTAATTTTATGTCCATCGTATGATTTTTTCACCTCTTTCTTCTGTCATTGTTCACACATCCAAATTCCTTACATCCTTCGCATGTCTCTCGACGAACTCGCGCCGCGGTTCCAATCTTTCCTTGCTATGCTCATCCAGTCGGCTGGTAAGGAAGCCTCCTCCGTCATAAGTTTACCCCGTTTTCCAGTATATCCATTATGAACTGGTCACCAACTTTTCGTCTCGTTTCGGTTTCTTCAGGGGTAAGCACGATAGGCGCAACCGGCAATCCATTTCTCAGGTCACGGATAAGGCGTTTTGCTGATGCTATTCTTTCAAAAAACCTTTCTTTTTGAGGTGCTATTACCA
>JAQUNZ010000104.1 GCA_028717345.1 Candidatus Methanoperedens sp. | reverse complement strand
AGTATGTTTAATACTCCTCCAAGATGTTTGAATGTGAGAGATTTTTCATACGAAGTATAAACGCATTTTCTTATCCCGCTACTGAAATAGATAAGTTGATTTCATTGGCTTTCATTCTTTTGTGTGTTCATCAAAACAAAAGCCAAGAAAGACGTCCAAAAATGGCTATAAGACGTATCAATGTCCAAAATGCGGCAAGAAGAAATACGTTCCATTTACCTGCAAATGCCGATTATGCACTTCATGTGGGACAAAAGCAGCAAACGAATGGGCGGATGAAGTTCATCATAAACTTCTAAGAGTTCAAGGTATCAAAAAATCCTTTTTTTAGCCTCCAAAATCACGATGGAAGTGGGGCAAGTATCGAAAAAGTGGTTTCTGAGGCTGAAAAGAGCGGAATTGATAAAGAACAGTTACTTTGCGATTTTCAAAATTCAGCAATTTTTCTGCATTTCAAACGACCAATTTTTTAGCGAATTCAATTAACCCGCCAGAGTCCACTATACCCCTCACGAAATCGGGAAGGGGTGTTGCATTGTAGGTCTGGTGCTTTGTGGTGTTCGTGATAATACCTGAAGCAAAGTCCACTTCAATATGGTCACTTTCTTCTATTTTATCAGTATCCTGACATTCAAGCAGTGGAAGACCGATGTTGATGGCGTTCCTGAAAAAGATGCGGGCAAATGACTTTGCGATTATGCATTTTACCTTTGCTCCACGAAGAGCAAGAGGCGCATGCTCCCGTGATGAGCCGCAGCCGAAGTTGAAGCCAGCAACGATGATATCCCCTTCTTTAACACCGCTGGCGAATTCTGGACGAACTCCCTCAAAAGCATGCTTTGCAAGTTCATGGGGCGTGTTTATTGTAAGATATTTCCCAGGTATTATGGCGTCAGTATCAATGTCGTCCCCGAACTTCCAGACATTGGATTGGGATTTCAGGTCTGTTTCAAGGTTCACAGTAAGTTTCTGCTTCATGAGTGGCTGAATTGGCAGGAGGGGTTATAATCTTTATTCCGCATAAACTCTTTATATCGTTGAATATCCATGAGTGATCGGAGACCGAACCTTGCTTAAGGACAAAATAAGAAAAAAACATATTGCTGCGGTTCTTGCGGCTTCTGCAGTACTTATCCTGGCTGCTTTTGCAATAGGCAATGGATTTTTTGTGGGACAACCGCACGCTGAAAAGCCAAAAACGCCCTCTGTCTCCATAGGATGCGACCGCGTTGTCTGGGATGGGACAGAGCTTGAGATAATTGCCTCGACCCAGAACATAAACAAACCGATGTTCAACTGGACAGTGGATGGGAAAGATGCAGGGACGGGTCAGAAGCTCCTTGGAAAATTCGATAAAGGAGAGCATCGCGTAATGTTAACAGCAACTTTTGATAACAGGATGCTGACCGCAAATCAAAGTACAATCGTGATCGATTCCGGGGATGGCATCTCGATCCGTGACTCCTCTGCTTCAAAGAACCAGTGGGGCTTCCAGGCACTGTATAATGGCAAGAAATATGGTGTAAAAGACGTTATGGTGTCAGTAGATTCTTCACAGCAGTCTGAGGTTAACGAATGCGGTTTCATGTCCTCAAAAGCGCTGATGGCAGGTGATCATACCTGGAAAGCAGAGTACCAGGGAAAGACCATTGCATCAGGTAAGTTCAATATAAAGGAAGTAAGTGAAATAAAGATCACTGGTCTTGATATTGCGTCAAGTTATACTGCAGGAAGCGATGTCAATGCCAAAATAGTCCTTTTGAACACAGGTTCAACAACTGTCACCGGTTTTGAGATCAGTACACTGGCTGTCAATAATAATTATGCATTTATGGGGGACAAGGCAAAAAAAGAATTTGTCGACCAGTATCAGACAGACCTGAAACCCGGTGTTAATTATGACATACCAATAGTATTCACTATTCCTGAAAAGGTGAGCGGGATAAGACCCAGTGGAAAATATACCATAACAGTCTCTGTTATCCTGAACGGACAGGTAGTGGATAAAAAAATAGTTAACACAATGGTTAAATAACTAATTAACAGGAAAATCTGTGTAACTGAGTGTTACCCCGGTTTCTGACATCCACATCTCAACAAGAGCAACATCATCTGTGTTTAACCTGAAATTGTTGAAAAAACCTTGCATGACGCTTCCTGGATCATCATAGACATAGCCGTAATCGAACTCACTTACGATTTCAGGGATCATGGGATCGATGATATAATAATCCACACCCTTTATTTTGATTTTTGGAACTGAACTGTCACCACCCATCTTGATAGGAATTCCAATAGCTGCATTAAGTTTATTGGCATTTCCAAAAACCACCTTTGGTTCAAAGCCAATTAACTTTTTCAGGTGATACCATAGAAGTGTAGTTGTCCTTGGACGTCCGAGGTCAGTTGCGAGTGTGCTCCAGCCTTTTGATTTGAGCATTTTAAGTTCATTTGAGACTTTATCCATTGTTGTTTTTGGAAGCATGGTTTCTGTTATTTTGGGACTGGTTGATACCTGGTCTTGCTCAGAAACTGGCTTTTCCTGAAGACATCCCGCCATAGATACGATCATGAGAAGAAACACGACCATTGCACCTTTGAAAATGAGTTGTTTCTGTTTTACTGTTACCATACTTCGACCTTTTAGAAATGCCTCTTTTTTTGGTTCGATCCGGATTCAGGTATAACTTTCAAAGTATAAATAATCTATTTAGATAATCCACATATAAATAAGCTGCCTAAGCATAGCGAATCATTACCAGATGCGCTCTGAAATTAATTTTTTCAAATACGTTTCTATGGAGGAATATTATAATGATTATAACATAATGGGAGAAACATTTTTAAGGTTTGAAACCATTATCATTATCGGTGATGCGATGAAGAGACTGATTTCTATCGTTATTGTACTCATGATTGTTGCACTATCCGGTTGTACTGACCAGGAGGGTTCGACCCAGCCTGAAGGACAGACTTTTGAGCGCGCAAATCTTAACCTTGACGGTAAGATGATGAGCATTGAATTAACTCCAGCTGATGCAAGGGCTGGAGAGAACATTACTGCAAAGCTCGTAGTGGGCAACACAGGAACTGAAAACGTTATCAGTGAAACGATTGAAATACAGGCTAAAGCAAGGTCGCTCAATGACTTTTTTGCAAATCTTGCCTTGACAGCAATGAGCGATGAAAAGAAAACTATGACTTTTACAACAGAATTCACCGAGGAGATAAAGCCTGGGATGATCAAAACATTGACCCGCATTTTCCCAACTCCGCGGGAACTAAAAGGCAGGAATCTTGCAGGAAACTATGATATTACAGTGATACTATCAGTCAACGGGCAGAAGGTGGAATCAAAAACAGTTAAACTTAAACTTGGTTCAGGAGTGCCCAGGGATATTTATAATACTCAGGAACCAGCATCAACTGTCGCAACTACAGCAACTGCAACCCCTGCGCCTACGGTGACAGCAGCACCAACACCGACCCCAACACCTGTACCCACACCAGAACCCACACCGGAAGTGGTGACTGTGGATTCGTATATATTTGGTTGGGATGATGTTCCAGGAAAAGATGATGCTAAATTAACCGAATATCTAAAGAAGGGATTTAGTTTAGATTGGGTTGATAATGCAAAAATTGAAAAAACAGCTGATTCTAAAGTGATAAACCTGACTTCAGATAAAAAGTATGTTTCTTTGGAACTTGTTGGAGACCTTTCACCAGATGTAAAATTAAAAACAAGTGATGGTAGAACTGATACATATATTTTGGTATTTGAAAAAGGCAAGCGAAATATTTATTCTGGAAAATTTAAAACAACAAAAATTCTTGGCTCGACTTTCGGTAATACAAAAATCGATATCAATGCTGGAGACTGGCTTCAGTGGCAAAACTATGATATTGAAGAAACTTATACTATTGTCGAAAACAATGGGAAATTATCAAACCAGACCTTGTCGTCAAGGATAAATTACTATTTCAACACTACAGGGACTTATACATTCAGGTTATTCTATCCAAAAATGCGAGTCGCTCCACCTGAGCAGGTCATCACTGTAAAATAAAAAGAGAGCCAATAGCATATTGGCTCACAATCTTTATATTGCAGCAGAGTATTAAATTAAACGAGATACCATGATTACATATAAAGTAATGTTTTTCATACTTGTGACATTCCTGCTAACAGGAACCTCAAGTGCATCAACCCTGACCGTTGGGCAGGGTCAGGAATATTCCACCATCCAGTCCGCTATCGATGCTTCAGGGACTGGTGATGTTATCACTGTCAGTGAAGGCATTTATTCTGAAAATGTGGTTCTGACAAAGAGCGGGATCGCGATAATTGGAAAAAACAAAGAAAAAACCATAATCGATGGTAAGAAAACAGGTAGTGTCATAAGAATTGAGACTGACGAAATAACTATTAGCGGGTTCACCATACAGAACAACGGCGGCAGCGGCAAAGAGGATGCAGGTGTGAGTCTCTATAATGCGAACAAGAACATGATAGCCAATTCAATATTTACCAATAACAATGTTGGGATTGCCATATACTCATCAAGCAACAACAACATTGTCGCTGGAAACCAGATCAGGTCAAATGGCAGAAACGGAATCAATATTTATTCGTCTCTGGATAATAAAATATATGAGAACCAGATCCAGGGAAACCAGATCGGCATCTATGCAGATTCTGCCAGGGGATCCCGGATATATGGGAATAATTTCATAGACAATAAAGATCAGGCTTATGATAACAGCGAGATGAATTCGTGGGACAACGGTAAATCAGGTAATTTCTGGAATACACATAAAACCACTGGACCTTTCAATATCCTTGGGGGGGCAAAAGCAAAGGATAATTATCCTCTCTCAAATGCTGTAACAATCAGGGACGTGCCGATCACAATACCGACCCCCATAGCGCAGGGTGATAAAACCGGGAGTGAAAAAGCGAAATCTACACCGGGTTTTGAGGTTATGTTATTTATAATTGTAATAGGGATGCTTGGATACCGAATTAGAAAAAATTAACTAATTTGCTACATTTTTTTCAGAAAATATCCTCGATTTTCCCTTCAATTTTTTCAGCAAGTCCGACAATATGCTTAACATTGTCGGGATTATCATATTTATATTTTGCACTGAGGGCGGCATGTACCCTGTTTTTGAGAAATATCAGATTAAAGGCAATCCCATCACTCTGTTTCTTCTTGAACAATACAGATGATTCGCCCAGGGTCTTTGCTTTAACAGGACTTCCATAGTCATTTTTTATGAGATAATCCACGTTAGCATTATATGCACGGTTTGCGCCTTCTCTGTCAGAATATGTGGCAATGACCTGAATAAATACGTCTTTTTTATCCTGTAGCAGGCAGGTGAAACATCCTTCGGAAAATCCCCATTTCTTGAGGTCATCAGTTTGGGCATAATTAAAACAAAGCTCTGGATCGCTTGAAAGTGTACAGACATTTTCGTAAAGTTCTTCCATGTCGCTTCCCGCTTCAATATTGGTAAGCGCGATATCTATCGAACGTCCTGTCATTTTTTAATATTAAAAGCGGAAGTTAGATATGAAAGTATCGGCATATCGAATGATAGGATAATTTATTAATATAATGGATTATAATATACGATAGAGGCTGAAAATGTTTAAGGCAGTAATTGGCGCAGAAAAACTAA
>JAQUNZ010000103.1 GCA_028717345.1 Candidatus Methanoperedens sp. | reverse complement strand
GGGAGAGAGAATACATGTAGGTTCTATATCGACTACATCCTAAAATAAAACAGAACACCTGGATCTTAATCTGTTTATCTCCTATCATTAAGGTGTATGGCGACCAATCGAATTGTCCTTGTTCACCAGGCTTTGTCTCATATCGCATAAAGGACCGGGAAAATTCCGGCTTATACTGCTGAATATATCTATAAAATGCAGAGCCTGAAACTTTACAGCCCTTTGACCATAGTTCATTAAGGACACGACTTCCTTTTAATTTCTTAACAAAGTATTTTTCTATGATAAAATCATGAAATGGTTCCAGTTCTGGGTTTATATACGTTTCTCTTTTATATTCAGGGGGATTTTCTGATTTTAACGCATTTCTAACTGTGTTTCGGGATAAACCGAGTTTCTTTGCAATTTTCCTTGTTCCCATTCCGGGATTTCGTTTCTTCAAGTTTCTTATTGTTATCCAATCTTCCATTGAGATCACCTCAAAACCTCCTGCAATTAATCAGGAGTATTTTAGTAATTTAGGTGGGTCAATTTTCGATGGGAAAAGTGGGTCAATTTTAAGTGGGAATCTTCAATAAAAGAAAGTATCCTAAAAAAGATGTTATTTTGTCTTCAATAAGCTATTCCGAACTAATCGAAAGGGTTTGGAAAGCATGCAAGGAATCGATAGAACGAATTCCTAAAGATGTGGCGACGTTCATCCTAAAAGCAAAAACAAATGGCTTAACACCTCAAAATATCTATGAACGACTTGAAAAAGAAGAGTGGTCAAAGAAACAAAAAGCTTTTGCTGAAATCGCATTAACAATTTTCACAGAATATGAAAAAGAGCTTCGGTTATCAAATGAAATAGATTTTTCTGATATGATTAATCAAGCTTTGATAGAATTGGAAAAAAATAAATCCTTATACGAGAATTCATTAGACCACATATTGGTAGATGAATATCAAGATATAAGTACGCAACGATATCGACTTATTAGGGGAATGATGGCGATAAATCATAATTGTAAACTATTCTGTGTGGGAGATGATTGGCAAAGTATTATGGGTTTTACAGGTTCAAATTTAGATTTTTTTGTAAGATTTCAAGAGTATTTTGACCATCCTGCAAGAACGGATTTGTCTATCAATTACAGAAGTAAAAAATATATTGTGGATGCTGGAGCTGAACTCATAAAATATAATGGCGATGGGCAGCTTAAGAAACAAACGATTGCGAACAACAATGACGAAATGAAAATCCTTGTTTTTTCATCATTGAATGAAAACAAATGGAACTATTATCAACAAGTCGCTTTCCATTGTGTAAATACTGTTAGAGAATATCTCAATAAAGGATATGCTCCAAATGATATAAGGATCTTATATAGAATTGGGAATCCATATTTAGAAAATAAGATTTTTGAATATGCGAAATCCAATAATATTCTTATTCAAAAAAATTCCCGCAATCCTCAAGCAATAAAATTGATGACCGTCCACAAGAGTAAAGGTTCACAAGCAAAAGTCGTATTTCTCCTTTGTGTTGACAAAGGTCTGTATGGTTTCCCATGCGAAATAGAAGATCCGTTCATATTTGAGCCCGCCATGGATAAAAGATTAAATAATAAAGACGAAGAAGAGAGACGGCTATTTTATGTGGCAATTACCAGAGCGAAAGAAGATATTATAATTTACACTCAAAAAAATAATGAAAGTATGTTCTTGAAAGAAATTCATAAATATATAGAAGTTACTGAATTTTAGCTGCTACATAATTGTCCTCATATCCAAATCTAAATAGTCATTTCCTTTCTTGCCTCTTCACAAACAATTATTAAACAAAAAGTCATTTAACCCCAAAATCCGGGATAACAATGACACAAATCAAACCTCACGGCGGAAAGCTGATAAACAGGACATTAACAGAACAAAAAAGAAAAAATATCATCGAACAGGCATCTGAATACCAGAGCGTTCCCATTAGCGTTGACCTGATGAAGGACGTGGAGAACATCGCATCAGGGCTTTTCAGCCCCCTTGAAGGCTTCAATTGCAGCGAGGACTTCAATAGCATTCTCTACAACAAGAGGCTCGTGAATGATCTTCCCTGGACTCTTCCAATTGTTCTTGATACTGACAACGGCGACATAAAAGAAGGAGATGATATCATTCTCAAGAGCGGCGACCACATTGTTGCGCTGATGCAGGTGGATGAGAGATTCACATATGACAAAAGAGCTTTTGCAGAGCAGGTATATGGCACGAACGACGCGGCGCATCCCGGAGTGGCAAAGACATATTCCATGAAAGATACTCTTCTTGGAGGAAAGATAAGCCTGCTGAATGAGTCAGAAACGCCGTATTTCAAGTATGCCATGAAGCCTGTGGAGACGCGCAACCTCTTCAAGGAAAAAGGCTGGGAAAAGATCGTCGGGTTCCAGACCCGCAACGTGGCGCACCTGGGACATGAGTACCTCCAGAAAAGCGCGCTCACAATGGTTGACGGGCTGTTCATCAATCCTGTCATAGGCAAAAAAAAGAAAGGCGACTTCAAGGACGAGGTCATACTTGAGAGCTACGAAGTGCTTATCGATAATTATTATCCAAAGGACAGGGTCGTCCTTGGCATATTCCAGACAGAGATGAGATACGCAGGACCGCGGGAAGCGATATTCCACGCCATTGTTCGAAAGAACTACGGCTGCACGCATTTCATCATAGGGCGAGATCATGCTGGCGTGGGCAGTTATTATCATCCCTTCGCAGCGCAGGAGATATTCAAGGAGTTCCCCGACATCGGCATCGAGCCCATGTTCTTCATGTCCTTCTTCCACTGCCACAAGTGCGGCGGGATAACGAATGACAAGGTGTGCCCGCATACGGACAGGATTGACTTTAGCGGTACAAAGATGAGGCAGATGATAGAAGCGGGGAAGAGACCGCCTGCGGATTCCATGAGACCTGAAGTGGCAGATGTTATATTGAGGTCCGGGAAGCCGTTCGTAGAATAGCGGTTTTTTCCGGAAGAGTTTACCGACGGAAAAACTGAGATTTTTTGGATTCTGTACAAAAATAAAAACAGAAACTTTTATAAACCAAAAAATCAGCTATAGTAAACGAGCGAATGCGAGTGGTATTGATCCTGAACAGAGGTTGATAATGAATTTTTCTACGTCATCGGAACTATCAGATCGGAAAAAAAATGAAGCACTATCCAGGGCAATCTCCATGTTCGAGCCCATAAGCCTTGCCCAGATGGATGGGGTAAAGTTGATGGACAGGACAGACACCAAGTTTGCGTTCAAATTCGAAAAGCTTCCGGGATTTCTTGAACAGATCATGAATTATTATTGTGTTCTGGAAGTCGCAAATACCAGGGTCAACAGGTATAATACGCTCTATTTCGACACAGACGATTTTCAATTATATTTAAAGCACCAGAATGGAAAGCTCAACCGTCACAAGATACGGTTTCGAAGATATGTTGAATCCGGGCTGAATTTTTTTGAAATAAAATTCAAGAACAATAAGGGAAGAACAATAAAGAACCGTATCAAAAGAGATGACGCCAAATTTAAAATAGATAGGCATGAAAGGCGTTTCATCAGGGAAAAAACATCTCTTGATCCAGACTCCCTTAAGCCCAAGCTCTGGGTGAATTATTCGCGCATCACCCTTGTGAATAAATCTTCCAGAGAAAGACTTACTCTTGACACCAATCTGAATTTCAAAAATGATATTGCTGACAGGAATTTCAACGATCTTGTCATCGCCGAGGTAAAACAGGAAAAATCCTCTCCTTCTCCTTTCATAAGGCTGATGAGAGAACATCACATAAAAGATGGATTCATAAGCAAGTATTGCTTTGGCGTGATATCCCTCCATGAAAGCATCAAAAAAAACAATTTTAAGCCAAAATTATTATGTTTGAATAAGCTGATTTATAGATAATGTATCCGGAATTCAATCAGGTTTTCTTTATTCATCTTGCAATTGACCTTGTTACTCTATTCATTTTGCTTCGTTTCATCTATTACCCGAATTACAGGAACAGGGAATTCTTTTTTACATTTTCGATTTTCAATCTCACTATCTTCCTCATCACTTTCCAGTTGAACAAAGTCGAGCTGTCCATAGGCGCAGCTTTCGGTCTTTTTGCTGTTTTTTCTATGCTTCGCTACAGGACAGAGAACATATCCATGAAAGATATGACCTACCTTTTCCTGTTCATAGCGATAGGTCTTATAACTGCTATCCAGAAAGACAGCCTTGAGGAACTGCTGCTTATTAATTTTATCATCCTTGTCTTCACCTATACCCTTGAGAGCGACTTCCTGTTAAGAAAAGAATACTCAAAAATCATCAATTATGAAAAGATAGAGATGATAAGACCCGAGCGTCAGCCTGAACTGATAGAGGATATCAAGAACAGGACAGGGCTTAATATCCAAAGGATTTCCATCAATGAAATAGATTTCCTGAAGGATAAGGCTGTCGTAAAAATATACTATTACAAATAAATCCGATCATATGTAATACAATGTATTACACATTTCTATCTCATTAATTCATATAAGTCCTGTTTCATGGAAAAGATTAATAATTAATAGAGCAATATATACCTTTTATTCAAATTTTAATGAACATAAAGGTGAATAATGCACTGGCGCGAAAAAGAATTACTTAATGTGGTGAAAGAAGGAAAACTGACAACCAGCGAGATAGTCAGCAGGGTAAATATGAGCAAGGTAACAGCATTGAAATACCTTGAGTGTTTAAGAGAAAAAAAACTTGTTGATTATGAGGAGATAGGAACTGCAAAAATCTGGTTTTTAACAACCGGAGAGGAAAAGATCAAAGAAAAAATAAAAGTCCTGGTTGCTGACGATGATAAAAATGTTATATACATTATCAAGTGTTCGCTTCCGTCAGATCTATTTGAGGTTATGGAAGCCGCAAATGGAAAAGAAGCTTTAGGGATGGTTTTTGCGGGATCACCGGACATTATGATTTTAGATATCATGATGCCTGAAATGGATGGTTATAAAGTCTGTGAAGAATTAAAAGAACATGATTCGACAAGGGGTATTCCAATAATAATATTATCTGCCAAGGTAAGTGTGGAAGATAAGCTCAAGGCAATGAGTATGGGGATACGTGATTATATTGTAAAACCTTTTGATCCGAGGGAGTTAGAGGCAAGAATAAAAATGGCGCTGAGGCAGACGATCTCAGTTTGAACCAGTATTAATGTGAATTATCTTTTTATTCATGCAAAAAAAAATTGCCCTCAGGCACAAAGTTGGACATTTCAAACTTAATCATGCATCCAGTTCAGGATAGGAACTGAGTATTGTGCCTGTGTGAGTGGCGTCAACAATGTTTTCTATCAGGATTTTGTCCTTTGCTTCGTTGAATTTCTGCCGCCACATACTTATCTGCTCTATTGCGAACTTTGCTCTCCCGTAGTGATTCATGCTCCGGAATTCTTTATCTACATCGCTCAACAGTGTTTTAATTCTTGCTTCATTTTTTTCTTCCATTGTATTTGCCTCCTTAATCAAATCATGGTTTTAATTGGGATTGTGCCCATCTCTTGCACCCTTTCTGTTGGCTGAGAGGTTGGGCACGATGATTCCCTCTCCCATGTCCATTATCTCTTACAAAAACCATCTATGTTATAGTAGTATTTAAATTTTTCCAATCGGTTCATTCATTTTTGAACGCTCGTTAAACCATTTCCGCTGGAATAGATGGTTCACAATTTCTCAGAAAGATAGTGACCGTTACATTACATGTTGGTGTTCTTAGGGCAATTGGATGAAATCAAACATCGAGTCTGAATTGCCTCCCATGGAATGCATTGTATTCCTGTCTTTATTTGGTCCCGAAGAATAGAAATGAAA
>JAQUNZ010000102.1 GCA_028717345.1 Candidatus Methanoperedens sp. | reverse complement strand
AAAGAGAGGTCCCTCTTTTATTCCGAGAGCTTTTGCACGTTCTGTACTGAATTTTTTCTCGATTATTTGAAGGATTCCGTTATTCATATTAACATCATACTTTTTTTTGATTATTTCAATACACTCATTCGTTAATTCCTCAGCAGCAAGCCTTGCGCAATTGCTATCCAGCCCGATAAGAACGTGGGCGAACCTGCCGTCCTCATATTCGATATATGCTATGTTATGGTCTGATAGGAATTTCCGAAGTCGCTCCCTGTCAATTTTTTCAGCTTCAGATAACAGGGCAGGGCTTATTCGCGCTATTTTTACCCTGGGACAAATACAGTTGTGGCATTCGCATTTTATTCCGTTCGTGATCCTTGTACGACCGGTCGGGCACACTTCTTTTACTTTTTCCCTAAGTTGCCTGCAGAACTGCCATGGGACTCCATCCATGTCCCTGATATCGCTTTCTTTGAAGACTTCGTAACCTGCGCGTTCTATCATTGCGCTGAGCCTTTCTCGTTGTTGTGCTTTCATGGATTTTCTGTCGATGTAAGCAAAATCAGCTTTTGACCTGATAAATGCCTGGTGTATCAATTCCTCATCCAGAAGGTCAAGAGTATGTGATGGGAAGATATGACCGAAAGCAACATCGGTCTCAAGAATGAGAGCGGTCTGCCTTGGTGCATAGTGAGTCCCGCCGAACCCGACAGCAACGGGGGAATCGCTTTCTTTGTACAAAAGGATCGCCTCTGCAACTATCCTTCCTGCCACTTCATCAAGCCACTCTTTTTCATTGCTTCCAATTTCTATGAAAACTGATGGCACATCAATATCTGTGGGTCCGTGATGCGTACATTCAAGTGTGACCTCGTATTCTTCGTTCTCTGCCATCAATTTAAGCGAACGAAGAAGCGTTCGCACAGCCTGGGGGGATGAAGCTGCAAGATGTTTTTTGAGTCCACCGAATTTTGCTTCATCAATGTTCCCTGTGGAATGAACTGTAAGAATTGCTCTGGCATCTTTGCTCCTGTGTTTGGATGCAAATATAATGAGGCTCGCTGGAAATCCGGATTCTTGCAGTCTCCTGTCAAGCCCGTCCTGATATATGAGAGGATCTTTTATTTCTATCAGCCTGTAATTCTTAAATTCAAAAACAGTATAGATATCAGAACTTTTCTGCTCCCATTTTCGAAGAGTTAAAAGATTATTTTTGATATTCTGACTGGCTCTGTCCTGAGTTGAACAAACTACCGTTACTTTTACCTCATTAGTCAAACCACTGCCTTCTAAACTTTGATCGTATTAATCAAAATCGCTGCCCGTTATCAATTTTTTATCTACGATGGCATAATCTTTTGCAGCCCTGACAGCCTCAAAAGGTATCAATAGGTAATTAGCCTGGTTTTTGTATTTAGATATGTCAACAAAGGTGTTGGGTTTTACCATCAGATACAAAAGCTGACCCGTTTTTGATTCCATGATCACGTTGTTAACGGTGCCGAGTTCTGAACCGTCCGTAAGCATAACTCTTTTATTTGATAGATTTTTTGCAAGTATCTTCGCCATAGTAATCCCTTAATGAACTGGAATGTTCATCAAATCTGCTATTTTTATCTATAACCTATATAAGACTTCTGTTCCTGTTTTGCTCCGCCTTTGAACTGCTCCTGCAGCTTTTCATAATATTCTATCATTCCTTCTACGAGAGCAGGTCTGACTTTCTTCAATGCTGCGCGGAAATGTCTCATTTCGATCTTCTTGATATTGAAATCTTCACGCAGAGCCAGCATTACAGCCTCTCTGCATAACGATTCGATGTCTGCGCCAACGTAATTATCAGTAAGGTCTGCAAGTTCTTCGATGTTAACATCATCAGAAAGCTTTTTTTCATCGTATATAATGTACTGCCCGTTATCCTCTCTGACATGCAGGTCATACGTTCGTCCATCATTGAATTTAAATGTCGCAAATTCCTTATTTTCATCAAGCGTTATTTCCACTGATCTGGCTTCATTAATTACGCGGATGATTTTCTCAGTTTCGTTCCTGGTGATTTTTACATGATCTACACGATCGATGCCGAGATCTTCAGTGAGGAACTTTATGAGCATATTGTTATCGTTTCCAGGGACATTCACCCAATTGAAAACTGTGGTTTCTCTGGAAAGATTCTTCAGGTGTATATTGAATATCTCGATCCTCCCCTCCCTGCCAGGAGGTCCAACGAAAACCAGTCTGTCAAACCTGCCTGAACGGATAAGCGCAGGGTCTACGATCTCAGGTCTGTTCGTTGCAGCGATCACCACAACGTTCTTTAGCGTCTCGATGCCATCAAGTTCTGTGAGAAGCTGGTTGACCACCCGTTCTGAAGCTTTCGAACCAATGTCCATTCCCCTGATTGGGGCTATTGCGTCAAGTTCATCAAGGAACAGTATTGATGGAGCTACCTGGCGCGCTTTTTTGAAAATATCACGTACTGCTTTCTCTGAATCACCCAGCCATTTGGAAATAAGCTGGGGACCCCTTATGCTTATAAAATTAGCAGAACTCTCGTTCGCCACTGCTTTCGCAAGTAACGTCTTGCCGGTTCCAGGCGGACCGTAGAGCAGTATGCCCTTGGGCGGTCTGATACCCATCCTCTCAAATTTCTCAGGTCTCTTTAGAGGCCATTCAACTGCTTCGATTATCTCCTGCCTTGCACTATTAAGCCCGCCAACATCATTCCAGGAAATCTCCGGGATCTCGACAAGTACTTCTCTCATCGCTGATGGTTCGACTTCCTTAAGCGCGGCTTCAAAGTCATAAACCGTGACCTGCATGCTGTTCAGTAATTCGCGCGGAACAGCTTCATCCAGTTTTATCTGTGGAAGATATCTGCGAAGTGCTTTCATGGCAGCTTCCCTTGCAAGGGCTGATATGTCAGCGCCTACGAACCCATGTGTCCTTTCTGCAATTTCATTAAGCTTGACGTTATCTGAAAGCGGCATGCCCCGTGTATGGATCTGCAATATCTCGAATCTTTCATTCCTGTCAGGTACACCTATTTCGATCTCCCTGTCGAACCTGCCAGGTCTTCGCAGCGCCGGGTCAATGGCATCTATCCGGTTCGTGGCACCTATCACCACTACCTGACCTCTCTCCTCAAGCCCGTCCATCATGGTAAGAAGCTGTGCCACTACCCGCCGTTCCACTTCACCTGTCACCTCCTCCCTTTTAGGAGCAATGGAATCAAGTTCATCGATGAAAATTATGGATGGAGCTTCCTTGTTCGCCTGTTCGAAAAGCTCTCGAAGCCTCTGTTCGCTCTCACCATAATATTTGCTCATTATTTCAGGTCCGGCTATGGAGAAAAAGTTGGCGCCAGACTCATTTGCGACAGCGCGGGCGATGAGTGTTTTACCTGTTCCCGGAGGACCGAACATAAGAACGCCTTTCGGGGATCCTATGCCCAATCTCTCAAATACTTCCGGGTGCTTCATTGGAAGTTCGATCATCTCGCGAAGCCGCTGGATCTCATCTGAGAGACCGCCGATATCTTCATACGTTATACCAGTACCTGTCACTTCCAGGATTACAGGCTTTTCCCTGAGTTTTATCTCGGTTGATTCTGCTATGGACAATATGCCATCCGGTTCAGCTTCGATCGCAACAAGCGGGATAGTCTGACCAGTCACAACGCGCCCAAGGAAGGGATGAGCCATTGTGCTCATGACCGGAATAATATCTCCTTTGATGATGGAACGTTTCATTATCTGTCGCTTCACCATCTCTTCTGCTTCGCCACCGAACTGTATGGATGTGCCTTCAGGGGGCGCAAGGACTATCCTGTTAGCTATCTTAACATCAGCCTTCTTTATCTTGACATGGTCGCCTATCCCGGCGCCGGAGTTCTGTCTGATAAAACCATCGATGCGTATGATATCCTGGTCCCAGTCAATACGGTCAGCACGCCATACTTTTGCTGATGTGGTTCTCTTTCCTTCAAGTTCTATTATATCCCCAGGCGTGAGCTGCAGGATCATCATCGTATGCGGGTCAAGCCGTGCAATCCCTCTTCCAGAATCGTTCGGGTATGCTTTTGCAACAGTTAGCGTTATCTCATCCATGGTTATATCCCCTCAGATATATTAGCGATTTTAGTTTGCATTTACTATTTCTATCACTTATTAGATTTCAGGGATAAAATAGTTTGCCAGATGTTCAAGACCAGAGTGCCCTTTGAAATAGGGATCAATGATCTTTCATTTTCAACAGGATGACCCTGCTGAAAATATTTTCCAGCAGGTCTTTTTGAACTGATCTGTCATTTCCTCCATGTTTGAAGGTCAGAAATCTTGCATAATCAGAAATATCATTCTCTGACAAAGAAGTATTCTTCTTCACAAAAATGCTTATCTCCTTATCGATCTCATTGCTTACTGGTATCTCATACGCTTTTGATATGTCATCACCGGTCAATTCTTTGTACATCTCGTTAAGATCCGGTGAAGGCATCAGGAATACCTTCTTTCATCTTTTATAGTTCGCATCATTATTTCCCTCCGAACTTAACTATGTATATAATTATTATAATATTTATACTTTTTTGGTCAAAGCTGCGATAGTAGCTGCCTCAGGGATCATTTTTTTTGTTTTCATGAATTCTCTTGCTTTCTTCATCGCTGTGGCATAAACGAACAACCACCCTTCATTAAGCAGAATAGTTCCATCCCGGATCATCTCTTTGCTCAATACTCCTGCTCCGAATTCCATCAGCAACTGTATCGTCGCAACGCACGATGCCGAATATTCGTCCATGTCCCTGGATTCAGTTGCTATATCATGAAGAAGCATTTTATACAGGCTTCTGAACTTATTGGCAGGAACATATTGTTTTTCTCCGGTCCTTAAAAGGACATTTAACTCGATCAGATCGGTGGATAATTTATTTATTTTCTCCTCTTTCCATACCTCAGTTGGGTTATCCGTAAGCTCATATGCAGCCCAGACTTCACGCAGGTATGACTCTATTTCCTCCTTGTTTTCCACTCTTTTTACAGCGTATTTTGCTGATGATAGCTCAGGTAAATTGAAAATATAATACCTCAAAAGGTTTCTGAGTTTCTCTCCCTCCTCTCCCTCAACTATCGTCATCGTCTTCAAGATATCGTATTCGATATCGCTGAGGTTTACATTCAGGATTGTTGCCATTTCACACCTTTAGTCACTGCGCATCAATCAAAAACCCAGGAAGTAACACACCCTGCAATGCAGAAGTTCATTCAACCATCTCCGCAATGAAAATGCATTCCTGTGCTCCTTCAATAGCGCATTCCGTTCCTTTCTTGCAATAATATCTTTGATCAAAGTGTTTTCTAGCAAGCCCACCGAAAAACCCTCTTAATAGATCGCAATATTTACATTTTTTGTCTAAAACCAGCCCTTTTACCCTGAATAAGACTTTTTTTTCTGATCTTTCGATAGTTATCTTAATTTCATCTTTTTCAAATTCCCTGCAGCTGTCTTCGATCCGATCATATTTGAGATTCAATGCAGCCTGTTCCCCCGCTTCAAACATCAAGACTGAATTCGCGGCTTCAGTAACGATATTATTGCAGACCTCTATATACGCTTCCAGAAATCTTCTGAACAATCATTCACGCCCTTTAATAATAACTTATTGCTACATGATTATTGATTTAGGTTTATTTAATACTTTATGCTTTTTTAATTTACCGATTCAAACGGTGCTGCTAAATTTGCTTGCTGATGCACTCAAACAGGATGAATATTTTCCAATTTTTTCAATTGAGGCGATATTCCTGACCACCTCGGCTAAACTCAGGTCGTTCGACCACAGCGCCACTGACTTCTCGTCAAGCGAGCTTAAAAATATGATTTTAGAATCTACGAACAGAAAAATCCCCCTCCCTGTAATTTTGTGGGAAGATTCCCATA
>JAQUNZ010000101.1:1612-6062 GCA_028717345.1 Candidatus Methanoperedens sp. | reverse complement strand
CTGGTTGGGCGGGAGATTACTGTACAGTATGCCACCAGAACTACGATGGCAATCCCACAACCAGTAATGCGGGAGGCGGTCCAGCAAAAGATTTTACTACAACCGATACCCACAGGAACATACGCTGCGATAATTCGTCATGCCATGATCCCAATGGAACAAGTGCATGGAATAACCATAATACCGGAGGCATAACCATAGGGTCATGCACCAATGCAAGCTGTCACCCATTAAGAAACGATATTTCAATGAAATCCACTCTCAACGGTGTTGTCAGCAATTATTCTAATACAACAGTGGCTACAGGGACGTACGACAAGTACCATACTCCAAACTCCACAGTGCCCTGCATCATCTGCCATGGACCGATGCACAATATAAGTAAACCAGACCCTTCAACAGGTTCTTTGAATACAATTACAGAAGATACTCAGTGTACAACCTGCCACTCAAGTTATAAAAAGCATAATGCGAGCCTTAATTGCACCTTATGTCACAGCGACGACGTGCATGATATACAGGTATTTGCACAGAATGCCACATATGTGGACTTAAATCATAATAATCCGAATCCTGCCAGAGGTAATTGTACAACCTGCCACCAGAACGCATCATTTTTAGCTGCATTGAAAAACCAGTCAAAAGCAGGCAATTACACAGGAAGGCTGGCGCCTCAGGTCCAGACACCTCTGAACCACAGTGATGATCCTCTGGCAGGAAAGAAGTGGAACCAGACAACGGGTTACTGGACAAACGGGACTTCTGGCAGCGCGCAATATACTTCATGTTTATACTGTCATGGTAAGACAATTCATAATAATACAGGTCTTGGTAGAGTATCTTTGTTCGATGATAATAACAGGGTCAATTCTACGATTTCAAATACAACAACATGGTGCGCTTCATGCCACTGGCAGAACTATTCCGTAGGTTTGGATAACTATGCCAAGATGGTAAATACTTTTAAAGCTGATAACCTGCTTGTCCCCCCGGAGATAAGCGGCAATGCGACCTATGGGGCGAATAAGAGCAATCCAGCATATTTCAGTCATACTGGATTTGCAAGCTACAATGACAGTGCTTGCGATAACTGCCATGGCAGCCTGAGCACAAGTGCGAACATTACTGGATTAATGCATAACGCAGCCGAAGGTACAGCAGGAGGAGTAAACTGTACTTCATGCCATAATATTGGAGGTCAGGCAGGGCATGATGTTGACATAACCAATATGGGCAACGGCGCCCATGCCAACCTGAGCAATCGCTCTCAGTACACAGGTGGTAACATCACCAACAGGAAATGCTGGGCATGTCACGGAACATTAAATGCTAATGGATATGCCAATGAGACCGACCAGCCAGTGGATTCTCATAATACATCAATGTACAAGAATCCCAGAGAATGTACTAACTGCCATAATAACACTTATTCAACCTCCAATTTCAGTGCTCCACAGGTCGTGGAACATAGAGATGGCGCTCCGGTGGTCACGACGCCAGGTATAATCTGCTCCATATGCCACAACAACAGCCTTACAACGATCAATGAGAACGATGGTTTCGGTATAACAAATCCCCAGAATGCAACAGCATCGCATTATCTGAAAGATGCCAACATCAACCTGATGACCACCACCAACCACAGCAACGACTGCAGATGGTGTCATATAATAAACAACTTATCAACAAGCTGGGGAACACCTTTTAATCCGAAGAACAGCTCAAAGTTCGCTCATTCAGATTCAAATATAGCACAGAATGAAAATTGCTACGGATGCCATGGAAATCTCCCATCATCGGTCAAGCTGCATGATAAAGGCATAACCAGAGGAGGCGCTGGTGGTCAGAACTGCGTTTCATGCCACGATGGAACTACAGGAAAGAGTGTTAATGTGGATAATATGAACAAGTCAGACAGCATTCACCTTAACCTGAACCTGGGTGGCACGTACAACGGGAGATCTGAGAACAGGATGTGCTATGCATGTCATACGAATGACAGTTATATAAATGCCAGTGGAGTTGTGAATAACAACACTATTCCAGTAAACAGCCATCCAACAGGGTATGACACACCCAAGAACTGCACTCTCTGTCATAGAAATGCAAATCAAAATTATAATTTTAGCGCTCGAATGGTATCAGAGCATTACTATGGTGGCGACGAGATAAAGACAAAATTATATATCAATTACAATGATTCATGCATTGCATGCCATATAGAAAGTGAGATGCTAAGACCATTCTCCGACAATTCTGGAACTAAATACAGCAATGTATCTCACTACGGAAAGAGCAGGAACAATACATTGCTTGTATCGAACAATGTTGTCAATTGCAAATATTGCCATTATAATGGAACAAGTACTAAATTCGACTTTACGTTCAGTGCTAATAGAACCATATCGAACCACAGCTTGAATTATCCGACAACTTCACCCAATTGCACAGACTGCCACAGAGAAGGAAGACAGCATGACAGCAACCTCACTATCCCTGCATTGAACGACACTCTTTGCATAAGCTGCCATGTCAGCAGGCAGGAACACAATAACAGTGTCCAGTGCATCAACTGCCACGTGAACAGCAGTGCATCAAGAGATAAGGCACACCCAATCAGATATATCAATTCCACAGGAAAATTCAACACCTCAAATATATCGTCAGCAGACTGCCAGAACTGCCATCAGGGAGCAGGCGTCACAGGATTCTCAAACGCAACAAAGGTCAGTTCACCACTTAATCACAGCAACGACAATGCAGGTCAGAAGTGGGGCAACTACTGGGGCGGAGTTAACACATCATGTGATTACTGCCATGGAGACACAAGACATAATGCCTCAGCACTTGGCAAACCATCAAAATTCAAAGGAAATAATAAGGTTGATCAGACGGATCTTACACAATCCACCTGGTGTCTTGGATGTCATGTAAACGGATCTGCGAATTATAATAATATGAAAGGCAATCTATCGCCGATACCACCCCAGATCAAATCAGGATACCCATACTATAACGCAAGCGGAACCGACCATGCGGGATTCACCATAAATAATGATAACGATTGCACAACCTGCCATAAGGGAAATACCTCAAGCATCACAGCCTACATGCACAACCTTGGTATTGCGGATACCAACAACTGCATAAGCTGCCATACGCAGGACCAGAGAGGTTACCCGGCGATCAATCTCAGCCTGTTCACCAGACACAGCAACGTCAACACAACAGGCGGTCAGAACAATCTCACCAACGATGACTGCACCACCTGCCATTACAACTTCAACTACACTGAAATGAACCAGACCGGGTTCACAACGAACACAAAGGTATGCTCGGACTGCCATACCCAGGGCAACTATTCAGCAAAGATCATCAAGAACCACGTACCAGGCACGGCAAACATCTCCACACCTGCATCCTGCTCAGACTGCCATAACAACAGCATAAGCAAATACGCATACAGTAAGAACGCCAGTGCTGGTCATTACGGGACAAACATCTCTCTCATCGACACCACGTACTGTACCTGGTGCCACAAGAACAGCGTAAACAGTACCAAATGGGGCAATGCAACAGACCCGTGGAACAGTACAACATTCCCGCACGGCATAGACAGCACGCCCAGGGAAGACTGCTACGCATGCCACGGAAACGTTTCAACCACCAACTTCCACAATGTCACGCTCTACAAACCGTTAATATCCTCGATCAACTGCCTTGACTGCCACAGGACAGACAGGACAATGGCACCCAAAGAGGTAGATGCAGGAGTATTCACCACCGGCGTCCATAAGAACCGGTCATGCGATAACTGCCATTCAAATGCCACAGACACTAACATGAACGGCACCTATCTCTTCTCAAAAGATGCCGCAAAGACCTGTACCTACTGCCACACAGGTTCAGGCAACTTCAGTGCCCCTCTCGTAAACGAACATACCCAGGTCGGCAAAGAGGTAATAACAGCAACAGCCACCTGCAACACGTGCCACGATAATAGCGGCATGTATCTCCCCAACACAGGAACCAACGGCAGCTCAACAGCGATCTCACATTACGTCAAAGACGTTACAAACAGGTCAACGATCCCGTACCAGCACTTCGGCCCGATAAACACCACCAACTGCCTGAACTGCCACAACGGTCCCAACACCAGTAACCCCATATGGGGTTCACCAGTGAACATATCCACGAGCAGCCTGAGACCGCACACAGAGACCCAGAACAGCCAGTGCGATACATGCCACAAGGACAATAGTATCTCCAGTCTTTCACTTGTGGACTTCCACAATGCAAGTGTCAAACTCGCAGACACAAACGACTGCATAAGCTGCCATACGCAGGACCAGAGAGGTTACCCGGCGATCAATCTCAGCCTGTTCACCAGACACAGCAACGTCAACACAACAGGCGGTCAGAACAATCTCACCAACGATGACTGCACCAC
>JAQUNZ010000101.1:0-1512 GCA_028717345.1 Candidatus Methanoperedens sp. | reverse complement strand
CTGCCATTACAACTTCAACTACACTGAAATGAACCAGACCGGGTTCACAACGAACACAAAGGTATGCTCGGACTGCCACATTGACGGCAGCTACCAGGCACCAATAATAAGCAATCACAAACCTCCCAAACAGACAATAGTCTCAGGAGGAAATATAACAACAGGTGCATATTGTTCAACCTGCCACAATAACAGCATCAACAGATATGCATATTCTGTGAATGCAAGTGTTGGTCACTATGGAACGAACGCATCACTTGTTAAACCAACCGTTAATCAGACAGCAAGACCGGTGAATGGATTTATGAACTCAAGCGATGCATCTTCGTACAACAGGGAATGCAATAACTGCCACAATCCAGCGAACACAAGTTATGGGAACCCGCAGTTAATAACAACACCTCACACACCTACAGCAACATGCAATCAGTGCCATGTGGATAATGGGGCATCTGATCTGCATAATGTATCCCTCAGAATACCTGGAGGAGGTTGCATCGATTGCCATTCAGTCAATGCTTCAAGATATAAGGCGCCGAACCTTACAGGAACGGATATGATTTACTCATCATTTTGTGATTCAAATACCTGCCATGGTACTTATCCTGATAATGGAAATAATGTTATTGATTCATTGGGAGAACATAACATAAACAGGAACGAACGTGGCTTCACAGGAAGAGGAGGTTATACAGATACAGTATATCTTAATGGCAGCACATCCCTTACAGTAGCAAAAGGAACAATTGTCACTATAACATCCAGGGTCAACGATTCGTCAGGTGCAGCGAGCAGGGTAGGCGGAGCTGAATATTATTACTCCAGCACAGATCCAGGTAACGGCAGTGGAATACCGATGAACGCAGTTGATGGACAATTTGATGCAGTCAACAGGAACTGGGAAGATGTTACAGCTACTCTTGATACCAGCAGTTTAACAGCAGGAACATACATCATTAATGTTCGCGGCGTAGATATCGGTAAACAGTGGAGTACGACCCAAACTGCGATATTGACTGTCACTGCAATGGGATACATCAACGGTACGGTCACGAATGGCACTTCACCTGTTAGCGGGGTATATGTATCCACGATCGGAGAAAATTATACTACAGGTCCTGATGGTAAATATTCCTTGAGGGTTGATGCAAATACATACACCGTCACTGCAACCAAACAGCCAACACACTACGATAATATCACCGCAGGGATTGTAGTTACCCAATCGAATACAACTATATTCGATATCGTTCTAACAGAAAAGCCCAAAGGAACGATAACCGGCACGGTAAGGAATGCTTAAAAGCAATTCTGAAGACTCCCGGTAGCAATAATCTTACAGTCACCCACGAACCTGAATATTACCAAAATGCTCGATTTTTGTTAACGCATAGGAAACTAATCATGAATCTAATGATTCATAGATAAATAATGAAAAATAAATATTGTTGTATTGCCATATTCTTATTGCGGTATAAGCAGAGAAAACCAATATATACTTTGGGCTTTGAG
>JAQUNZ010000100.1 GCA_028717345.1 Candidatus Methanoperedens sp. | reverse complement strand
GATCTCTTATCATAAACCATTCCTCCGTTTCGATCATAGTCTCCAATCCTGGGATTTATACCCAAGATTGTCAACTGGGGATTTTTAACCCGGAGAAAGTGGGGAAATCTAGACCGGTGCTGACACCAGGCTATCTGGCAGGTACTTTCACATCATAGTCTACCCGCTTTCATTCAGGGAATACCTAATCTTCAAAAGGCTGCAAAAACCTGCGACCATTGAGAAGCTCCAGTACTTCAATGATTATCTTGAATTCGGCGCTTTTCCGAGAGTGGTACTTGAAGATGATAAGGATTTAAAGCAGGAACTTCTCAAAAATTACTTCCAGACCATCTATCTTAAGGATATAATCTATCCCAATAACCTGCGAAACAACAAAGATGTATTCGACCTGCTTTATTTTCTCATCTCCAATATCGGGAAAAACTTCTCTTACTCAAATATTGCAAAAACACTTGGCATTGCAGTGGAAACAGTGAAAGAATATATCGGCTGCGCAGAAAACTCATACCTGATATACACATTGACAAAATATGATGCATCTGTAAAAAAACAGCTCGCAAATCCTAAAAAGATATATTGCCTGGATACAGGACTTGTAAATTCAATCTCATTCAGGTTTTCAGAAAATAAGGGAAGATTAATTGAAAACCTTGTTTACATCTCATTAATAAAAGGAAAAAAAGAGATATATTATCACAGGGAAAACCATGAATGCGATTTTCTGATCAAAGAGGGCATGAAGATAAAACATGCAGTTCAGGTAACCCTATCCCTGAAAGATGAAACTACAAGAAAAAGAGAGATCAGAGGATTGCTCGAAGCAATGGATGCATATAACCTAAGGGAAGGACTTATAATAACTGAAAAAGAGGCTGAGATAATTAATCTGGATGAGAAAAAAATAGTGATAAAGCCCATTTACGAATGGCTTGATGAAATGGAATCAGGTAAAGGTTGAAAAATGCCATCCATATTGACAGAATCAAATATTGAAGATGTCGCTCTTGAGATTCTCTCAGAACTGGGCTATAAAATACTTCAAGGTCCTGACATTGCGCCTGATGGCATAAACCCGCAGAGGAAGAGCTATTCTGAGGTTGTTCTGGTTAAAAGGCTAAGAGATGCAGTTGAAAGAATTAATCCGAACATACCCGAAGAACCAAGAGAAGAAGCAATTAAAAAAGTATTAAGGGCACAGAGCCAACAGCTCATCATTAACAACCAGAACTTCCATAAGAAGCTGGTTGAGGGCGTTGATATCGAATATAGAAAAAAAGACGGCAGCATTGCGAATGATAAGGTCTGGCTATTTGATTTCAAAAACCCTCAAAATAATGAGTTCCTTGCTGTAAATCAGTTCACAATCCTTGAAAACAACAATAACAGAAGACCGGATATAATCCTTTTCATAAACGGTCTTCCTCTTGTTGTCATTGAATTAAAAAATCCTGCTGATGAGAATGCAACGATCTGGACTGCTTTTAATCAACTCGAAACCTACAAAGCGCAGATTCCTTCGCTATTCACTTACAATGCGATCTCAGTCATCAGCGATGGAATAGAAGCAAGGGCAGGAACAATAACCTCAAACAAAGAGAGGTTCATGCCATGGAAAACCATCGAGGGAAAAGAGACTGCGCCTTCTGCAATGCCTCAGTTAGAAGTTCTGTTCCAGGGAATGTTTGATAAAAAAATATTGCTTGACCTGATAAGGCATTTCATAGTATTTGAACAGGAAAGACAGGACATTCATAAGAAACTGGCAGCCTATCATCAATATCACGCGGTCAATAAAGCGATTGAAACAACGCTCAGAGCATCAAACCCAGGGGGTGATAAGCGCTGCGGTGTTGTCTGGCATACTCAGGGTTCAGGAAAAAGCCTCACAATGGCTTTTTACACCGGAAAACTTGTTTTAACCCTGGATAATCCCACGATCGTTGTGCTGACGGACAGGAATGATCTTGACGACCAGTTATTTGGCACTTTTACCCGCTGCCATGAGCTGCTGAGACAGAAACCGGTACAGGCAGCTTCAAGAAGCGAATTAAAAGAACTCCTCATGGTTGCTTCGGGCGGCGTAGTCTTCACAACGATACAGAAATTCTTCCCCGAAGAGAAAGGTGATAAATACCCTCTGCTCTCCGAAAGGAGAAATATCATCGTAATAGCAGATGAGGCGCACAGAAGCCAGTATGATTTTATTGACGGCTTTGCCAGACACATGAGGGATGCACTGCCCAATGCCTCATTTATCGGCTTCACCGGGACGCCGATAGAAAAATCAGACAGGAGCACTCCTGCTGTATTCGGGAATTATATTGATATTTATGATATCGAACAGGCAGTAGAAGACGGCGCTACAGTAAGGATCTATTATGAAAGCAGACTGGCAAAACTTGAATTAAAACCTGAAGAGCGCCCCAAGATCGATCCTGAATTTGAAGACGTCACAGAAGGCGAGGAAGTAGAGAAGAAAGAAAAGCTGAAAAGCAAATGGGCAAGGCTTGAAGCAATTGTCGGGAGCGAAAAACGCATAAAGCTCATTGCAAAGGATATTGTTGATCATTTCGAGAAGCGGCTTGAAGCACTTGAAGGGAAAGGCATGATCGTCTGTATGAGCAGGCGCATCTGCATTGAACTTCACAATGAGATCGTTAAATTAAGACCTGAATGGTATCATCGGGACGACGACAGGGGAATTATCAAGGTTATAATGACAGGTTCCGCAAGTGACGATGTAAGCTGGCAGGAGCATATCCGGACTAAACCCCGGCGCAGAGCTCTGGGAGACCGCATGAAAGACCCGGCCGATCCTCTTAAAATGGCTATCGTGCGGGATATGTGGCTGACAGGATTTGATGCACCAAGTCTGCATACCATGTATATTGACAAACCCATACGAAGCCATGGATTGATGCAGGCTATCGCAAGGGTGAACCGTGTTTTTAAGGATAAAAAAGGTGGACTCGTCGTTGATTATCTGGGAATAGCAGATGAGTTAAAGAAGGCATTATCTGACTATACCGAAAGTGGTGGCAGAGGTAAAACCGTATTTGATAAAGAAGAAGCGGTTGCATTAATGCTTGAGAAATATGAACTTGTAGCAGAATTATTCCATGGATTTGATTATGAAAGATTCTTCAAAGCGCCGCCGAGGGAAAAGATGTCTATTATTCCGGCGGCTATGGAGCATGTATTAAAGCAGGAAAATGGTAAAGAGAGATATCTTGAGTATGTAACCAGATTATCACAGTCATTCGCCCTTGCTGTACCGCACGAGGAAGCTTTAAAGATCAGAGATGAGGTTGGATTTTTCCAGGTAATCCGGTCAGGTCTTGCTAAAACAACGGTAATAGCGGGTAAACCGCATGAAGAACTGGATTCAGCTATCAGGCAGATTATATCCAAAGCTATTGTCACGGATAAAGTCATAGACATTTTTGATGCTGTCGGGTTGAAAAAGCCAGACATATCAATACTATCGGATGAATTTTTAGCTGAAGTTAAAAGAATGCCCCATAAGAATCTTGCATTTGAATTGCTCAGGAAGCTTTTGAATGATGAAATAAAAACAAGATCAAAAAAGAATCTGATGCAGGGAAAGTCTTTTGCGGATATGCTGGAAAAAGCGATTAAAAAATACCAGAATAAGAGCATAGAGACGGCGCAGATTATTGAAGAATTAATAGAGCTGGCAAAAGAGATGCGCGAGGCAAGACTGAGGGGGGAAAAATTAAATTTAAATGAAGAGGAACTAGCTTTCTACGATGCATTGGAAGTAAATGACAGCGCAGTTAAAGTTCTGGGCGATGAAAAATTAACAATTATCGCGCGTGAACTTGTTGATATGGTTCGAAAGAATGTGACGATCGACTGGACTTTAAAAGAAAGTGTCCAGGCAAAACTTAGAGTTATGGTAAAGAGGATATTGAAGAAATATGGTTATCCTCCGGATAAGCAGAAGAAAGCCACTGAGACTGTGTTGGAACAGGCAAAATTAATATGTAAAGACATGGCAGGAATGTGAATTTATAAAAATCCATACCTTTATGAATTTCAGCCCCCCACATACCCCATGGAGTCGCCTGCTCACACCTTATCCCTCATCACAAGCACTTTTCCGCATCGGATAGTCCTCCACTCGGGTTCTTCAGCATTCGCCATTTTACCGGTACCTGCCTATCTCCATAGTGAACAGGGTCTTCGATCAACGTAGGTTAATATCCCTTCATATCCAGGAGCTTCACCACCCAATCCGTGAAATCCGTGATCTACCTCGCTGGCATTAACTATATATGTATTCAATCACTATCTTTTAAATACAGATACTTATGGGCTCCACAATAACCACCCGCGTGCCAGACGCCATCGATAAGATGATCAAGGACATCTCCAGCATAGAGCACCTTGACAAATCAACGGTAGTGCGCCGACTCCTGAGCAAGGCTGTGCAGGATTGGCAGATAGACCATGTTCTGGAACAGTATAAGGACGGCAAGATAACCATAGGAAGGGCGGCCCGGATGGCTGGTGTGCCGCTTCGCGAGATGATAGCCATCGCAGCAAAGAAAGGCATTCCCTTCCAGTACAACCTCGACGATCTGAAAGAAGACTTTCAGGCAGCAGAGAGTCTATGATTGTCAGCAACTCAACTGTACTTATCTACCTTGCAAAGATAGGGAAGCTCAGCCTTTTAAAGAGATTATTTAAAAATATCCTGATCCCCGCCGAAGTATTCAACGAGGTCGTTATAAGAGGAAAGGAACAGCAGCACTTCGATGCTTTAATAGTTGAAAAAGCAGTGGAAGATGGCTGGATCGAGATAAAGGATATCAAAACAGATGAAGAACTGGAAGGTTTCGGGATCGACCCTGGCGAGGCGCAGGCTATATCACTCGCTAAATCACTTGGGGTACCGGTTCTCTTAGATCAGACGCATGCGAGGATCGCAGCCAGAGCGCTCGGATTAAAACCCAGGGGAACAGTATTCGTTCTTGCTGTGGCACTTCGGAAAAAGCATCTTTCGTATGAGGAATACCTGAACCTGCTGGAAGCGCTGGTCAAAGCGGGGTTCAGGATGAGCGATGGGGTGTATCTGGAGGCGGTAAGGCTGGGGAAATGTAGATAAAATAAAAAGGCGATAACATTCATGGATGACCTATGAACACTTCGATGAAAGAACACTGGGACGAAATTTATGCGGCGCTGGATGTTGATGAGCTGACCTGGTACGAAGAAATACCTGAACCTTCTATAAAACTATTGTCCAGATGTCATGTTAATAAGGATGAATCCATACTGGATGTGGGGGCAGGCGCTTCAACATTTATAGATTATTATTACTGAGCCTGTTCATATCCAGGAGCTAAGAAATATTGCAGTGTGGCATGACAGGGCAGTGCTGCATTTTTTATTAGAAGAGAAACAGCAGAAAGTGTATTTATCCACGCTTAAAAAAGTATATCAGTTCCCTGAAAAAAAAGAACTGACCAAAACCTATTTAACGATTGATTACCAATATATGTTCGTAGGAATACGAACATCAACATAAGGTAACTGGATAAAATGAAATCAGAAGATGCAAAAAAAAGAACGAACTTTCATTCAAGACTCGATAATTCAAAGACGCTTGCTGATATCTTTGAGGTCGTGAAGGCTGTAGTATGGGATAATCAGAGAGCAAGCCGCGGCGGTCTTATGCTGGGCATTGCCAATCTTGGGAATCATCCACAGGGATTTCTGGGAGCTTTCTATCCTGTGGGTACCAATGTGATCGTAATGAACAAAATACCTCTTGAAAGGATAAAAGAGACACTGCCAGAACTATACAAACCTTATATTTTCCATGTTTTGCTTCATGAATACCTGCATACCCTGGGATACTTAAATGAAGGTGGGGTCAGGCAGATGGTAATCGAGATCACAAGGAACGTGTTCGGAGAAGAGCATCTGGCTACTATGATCGCACTTGATACGAATCGATTTTTCAAGAATCTTGTCTATCCTGATGCGGCATGGCAGCCTGATGAAACGAGAATGGAACTTGTCGGGGGTTTTGACAGGGAAAGCGCAAGTTACATCGGCTAATGATAATTGTGGGACGCGCAGGACTGCCGCCCAACCTCCCGCACAAACGACACCAGGCAGCGTTTTTTATCTGGCACGGTTTTTAATGCGAGGCGGTTGCATGGGGACATATCGGCGCAGGGGATTAATATTTTTTAAGTGATAAATATGCAGCGCTTAATAAAGAGCCGCTGCTCACCTGGCATCTTTCTGCGGCAGGGCATAGGCGGCACGACCTCAAAGAATAGAAGTGCCCCAAAGATGGCT
>JAQUNZ010000099.1 GCA_028717345.1 Candidatus Methanoperedens sp. | reverse complement strand
GCAAGGTATGGCAATATCAGGCCATCCTGAACATCCTGCCTTTCCAGCGGCTATCCAGCCTGTTCAGGAATACAATGGAAGCTGCAACCAGGATAAGTCCCATGCCTGCGATGTAAAGCGTTGAAAATTCGCTGTTAATCGGATAATAGAATGACAGAAGCGTTTCAGCCAGCAGTACAGGAACCACAGCCAGCGAGAACTGAAGCAGGATTTTTGCGTCAAGCAGATAGCTGTTCGTGAACAATCCTGTGAGATAAGCAAGTACAGAACCCACATATACTGACACTGTGAACATTATGAAAAGACCGATCCACAGCAAGTCCGTCTCTCCTTTCAGATATCCTATTGCTACAAGATAGGGCACTGCCACAACACATATAAAGAACAGGAAAAGTATCAATTTTGTCCTGATTACGTGGGGCATGGACAGGGGCAGGGAATTGTAACATTCTGATATGTCAATGTTAGACAGCCAGCTATATAGCAGTGTGCAGAAGAAACCGACCATGGCTGCATAGAAAAGCAGGGAAAAACTGAAGTTCCAGAGCATTACAGATTCGACAAACCACGTCACTGCATATAAAAACAGAAGCGGCGTCAGGAAAGTCAGTATGACAGGGAATATGATGCCGCTGCGGACAAGGTCTATGATATCCTTGGACAGCATGGGGCTATATTTTGATGAAAGCCGGGAGGTCAAACGCGCTGTTCCCATGAACGCTTCTTTTGCTTTGCGCTCATGGGGAGTGGGCACTTCTTTTATGAAAAAGGAAGATATCACTCCGAGCGCCAGTGATGTTATAAATACTCCAAGCACAAGGTAAAAAGAATGGGAATGGTAGAATACAAGTGCGGGGAGTTGAGCCGCTACCTCTTTGACATCAATCCCTGTAAACCACAAATAGAACCCTCCCGCCGCAGCTATTACCAATCCAGCAGCGCCCAGCCGCGCCAGTGCTGCGAACAGGAGAACGCTGAAACTGATGCCGAGTATAAAGGACAGGGTAAGGGAAACGAAGAGGAATAACAGGGAAGAAAAAGAGATAGGCGTGAACATGGAAGCCAGCGCAAGTCCCAGTATCATCGGCAGGATGGTGAAGAAGATATAGTAAAGTGTATCCTTGATGTAAAACAGGAAAAACAGCCGCTTGAAACGTATAGGCAGGGCGTAACCGCTGCTCAGGAGGAGGCTCACGCTGCCAAAGCGCCGCTCAAGGATGCGGTCCCCGAACATGGCAAAACCGCCAACGCCGAGTCCGTAGAACAACAGTATCCAGTGCGCCACGAGCAGCAGGTCATCTATCGCCACGGCGCGCCGCAGCATGGGGAGGGTCGCTCCCATTATGAATGCGAAAAGGACGATAGTCAGGGACGAAAAGAGAAAATAGGAGCGGTTGAAAAAAGATGCCTGAAGCCTGAACTCTTCCTTGAACATCAGTTTAAGGATATTTACATCAAGCACAGTCTCCTCCTAAGCAGAAACAAGACGCACGAATATCTGCTCCAGGTCTTCACCTTTTGCTTTGCGGAGTTCTTCCAGGCTGCCCACAGCCACCAGTCTGCCCTTATCAATTATGCCCACCCGGGTACAGAGCTTTTCAGCAAGCTCAAGGATGTGGGTACTGAGGAACACGGTCCCGCCACCTTTCACATAGTCCAGCAGCCAGGCTTTGAATTTCCTCTGGATGAGCGGGTCAAGGTCAAGAAAAGGCTCATCCATTAACAGCATTCTGGGTTCGTGAAGCAGCGCCGCAGATAAGGTGACCTTTTTCTTCTGCCCTTTGGAGAGGCTCATGCACATCGTCTCTCGCTTTTCTTCAAGCCCGAAAAATTCTATCCACCTGTCCACGTTCCCGTTATCAGGCAGTCCCCTGACAGATGCTGCAAAATGCAGATATTCTTCCACTGTCAAAAATGAGGGCGGGTATTCAAGTTCGGGAACTATGCCGATAGCGGCTTTTACTGAGATGGGGTCGGAAACAACATCTATGCCTGACACTTTTGCGGTGCCGGAGGTAGGGGGAAGCTGACCGCTGAGCATTTGCAGGGTGGTTGTTTTGCCAGCGCCGTTAGGGCCGATGAAGCCGAAAAGCTCGCCTTGTTTGATGGTTAAGGAAATATCTTCTACTGCTGTCAGTTCGCCGAATCGTTTGGTGAGGGAGTGTGTTTCTATGGGAAACAAAGGGATCGCCTGTTAGTACCTGTTAATTTAGAATAATATATTATCGTACCTCTTTAAATAATTTTGTCAGGAGTTTTAAATTCAATCCCTATTATTCTCTTTCCCTCTTAACGCTGATGCAATAATTGCAGGGACGGTGATGATCGAAGACAGAATAAATGCCCCGGTTATCCCGCTGGTGAAGGCTTCCTGCACAGCCACAGGCATGTTTGCCCCGCCTACGACAAACATGTTCATCATCTCATCAAGAGAGATAGTTCCCATGATCAGCGGGAAAGCTATTCCCATGCTCAGCACCATGCCGGCGCTGTTGAAAAATGCTCTCATGGATGAGGCGACACCGCGCCGCTGCGGGGATACTGCCGACATGATGGCGCTGGTGTTCGGAGGCTGGAAAAGCCCTGAACCGAAACTGTTGATGAACATCCATACTGCAAGTATCCAGTACGGCGTATTGTAATGCATCGTCGCAAGACCCAGGAGACCGATGAGGGATATGACCAGTCCGACTGTGCTTATCATCCTTGAGCCATATTTATCCGAGAGTACCCCGCCTATCGGGCCTGTTATCGCAAGACCGATTGCAAGGGGAGTGGTGAGTATGCTTGCAGTAAGCGGGTCATAGCCTCTTGGTCCCTGGAAGAAAAGGATGAGGAGAATCATTACCGCTCCCCTGGCTATGGAATTCAGGAGATTACTTAGCTGCCCGTAAGAGAAAATTTTTATTTTGAAGAGGCTTAAGTCCATCAGAGGATAGGTCTCTCTCTTTTCAACGCGCAGGAAGGCGGCAAAACTTACAATGGCGATAACAAGCGAGAGAAGCATCGGGAGTGATGTCAGTCCGATGATGAATCCCGCTGTGAGATAGATCATGGATGCAAGAAAAGCGATAGTAAATAAGACCATTCCTTTGTAGTCGAATGTTTCACCTTTTGGCAGCTCTGCAACATCTTTTAGTTTGAGATGCGCCCATATTGTGACAACTATACCTATCGGGACATTAAAAAAGAAGTTCAGCCGCCAGTCTATCAATGTCAGAAAACCTCCCAGTATCGGACCCACAACAAAAGCTGCTGCCATTACCATGCTGAGGATACCCATTGCTTTTCCAAGTTCATTCCGTTTGAAGGCATCAGTTACTATTATGGTGCCGTTAGCCACGAGCATCGACCCTCCCACAGCCTGCAATACCCGAAAAGCGATAAGCTGATTTATGTTAGCTGCAAAACCGCAAAGTAGTGAACCGACTGTGAACACTGCAAGACCGTAAACGTATAATTTCTTTCGCCCGTAGATATCTGCAAGCCTGCCCCATGCTGGCGCGAGAATTGTGAGAAGAAGGGTATAACTTATCAGTACCCACATTATCCCGAAAAGGTCTGTGTTCAGTTTCACCATCATTGTGGGAAGAGCGATTATCAGGGTACTGGCATTAAGAATACCGACAAGCATTCCGAGGGAAGTTACGGAAAGGGCAGTCCATTTATAGCCATCCTGATCGTTTTTGTCAATGTTAGGGCTCATGCTAATTCTCATAAAAGTGAAGGTATGCTTAGATAATTCTCATATATTTAAGATTATGTGCGAAAAAATCGCTAGGAATGCTTAAAAGATGTGCACGTACCGGCGAGTCTTTCCATGATTACCGTTTTTATCCTCCAAGGGCGATGACAACTCCTGTAATCGCTATACCAACACTCATCATAGTAACACCAGTCCAGAACCTGCTTCTTCCCACATAGCCCCCCCATCTGTAGCCTATGGCATAGAGCATCACAAAACCAATAATGCTGGAGAGCCTCATTGCCCAGATGCCGTCAAGAAATATGAACGGTAAAAGAGGAGGCACTCCTGATACGAAGACAAGCATTCCAGCCGCAATGCCGCCCATGATATCATCCCTGGTCGCATGGGTATGGTTTTCAACAGGTTTAAGGCGCATCAGGATGTGTTGGGCTACCTCGTGTTTTTCGCGCTCGCCCAGGGTATCCACGATAGTACCTTCAAGCTCTTCTTTTATCGTCCTGAGATCACATCCTTCCCCCGTGCATGTGGAAGCCTCCTGCGCAGCAAGCGCGATTCTCCCTCTCTCAAGAAGGCTGCTGTAAACGTATATTATGCCGTCCACGATTCCCCATGCAATGCATGCGCCTATCCCGGCGCTTATAATCGCTTTAGTTGAGTGGGTTCCAAGCCAGACCGTGCCTGTTATGGCAAGCACCATTATTAGCCCGAACAGTATTTCGGAATGACGGTCCGAAGGCGAGAGAATTGTGCGAAATTTCATCATACAAACGGCACTACTGCATCCAGAATATTACCGGCTCGCGTTTTTCAGGGGTCGGAGGCATTGTCCCTGGATATCCGAATATGAGCGGCGCTACGATTTTGTAATTCCGGGGTATCTTGAGTTCTGCCATGAGTTCTTCACTCTGCTGGATAACGGCAGCGCCGCCTATCCAGCAGCTTCCGATACCCAGGGAGTGTGCTGCAAGCATCATATTCCCGGCGCACATCGAGCAGTCGTAATCGGTAAGGGAGTTGTTCTTGCTGCCGATAACCAGGATTAGAACAGGTGCATTGTAGAACAGATTAAAATTCTTATCCTGCAATCGTTTAAGAAAATTTATCGCTCCTGCATCCTTTCTTCCCTCAAGATTTTTTGCCAGAATGGGTCTTGCGTATTCTGAGAGTTTATTCAGCATCTCTTTATTCTGGACAACTATGAAACGCCATGGCTGAAGATTTAGTCCAGTGGGTGCGTACCTGCCAGCATCAATAATTTTTTTGATTGTTTCTTCTGATAACGGCGTATCGAGATATTCCCTGACACTGCGCCGGGTTTTTATATTTACTATCACTGGATTTTCATCTGCTATCATTTTCATGCCTCGTTCTTGAACCTGCCTGCAACTTCCGCAACGTGCAGGCCAACATGCCTTGCCATCGCTATCCCTATCTCGTCATTCATGGCATCACCCTTCATTCCCGCTTTTGCACTTCCACCCATGCCGTAGTTGTTGCCCACTACGACCATATTCTGCATAAGCATCCACTGGATTATGGAGTTAATGGTGAAAAGCTGTCCTCCATCCCTGCCTCCGCCCACTGCTATGGCGCCTCCCACTTTGTTTTTCAGCAGGAATTCAGGTCCTCCGGGAACACCAGGTCTGTCCTGAGGTGTGCCTTTTGCATACCGCAGTATAACGCTCCTGTCAAAAAGAGCCTTGAGCTGGGCAGTTATAGAGAGAAAATACACGGGCGAAGCTACGATTATCCCGTCCGCTTCCTTGACCGCTTCATAAATGCGCGGTACATCGTCATCTTTTATTGCGCATATTCCCTTTGATTTATCAGTACGGCATGTCCCGCAGCCGTTGCAGGGTTTGATTTTCTTGCCTGATAGGGCTATGAATTCTGTTTTAGCTCCCAATTCAGATGCAGCTTTCAATGCTTCATGCACAAGTATTTCTGTATTGCCCTTTGCTCTCGGGCTTCCGGATATTCCGACTATTTTCATAATTTTTCTCCTTTTTATAATATATTATATAATTATTATATACTAACGATTATCTTATTTTACCTCTTGCAAGTGATGCGAACATACCGATAAAACATAAAGCTGCAAAAACCATAAACGCCGCTTTTACGCTTTTTAAAAAAACAGGATAATATTCAGGCGTGATTTGCACGTTCCCGAGGTACACGGCAACTATCAGGGTCGCAATCCCCATGCTGAGCATCTGCCCGGTCAGCCTCATCGTTCCGAGAGTTGCAGAGGCTACTCCGTAAAATCTTTTCTCGACCGAACTCATAACAGCATTCGTATTTGGGGAAGAGAACAGGGCAAACCCAAAACCAAGTATAATGAGACAGGCTATTATATATTCTATCGATGTTGCTTCATTTAAGAAGCCAAGAAGCAAAAGCCCTGCGGTCGTGAAAGCCATGCCTGCCGAGGAAACTATTCTCGGCTCGATCTTATCCGAAAGCCTTCCGGCGAGAGGCGAAAAAACAGCCATAACAGCAGGCTGGGCTACAAGAATCAACCCGGCAGCCTGTGGGTCGAACCCTTTTACGTTCTGCAGATAGAGGCTCATGAAAAACCCTACTGCGAATGTTGCGCTGTAGTTTATCAGAGCTGCCAGGATAGAGAACGTGAATACCGGGTTTTTACGAAACAGGTTCATATCAAGTACCGGGGCTTTTACCTTCGTTTCCCAATTAACGAAAACTGCAAGACCAATGATGCTTGCAAGAATCAATTCTGCCCCCGATATCCCTGGCAGCAAAGAAAATCCGTACATCATCGCTGCCAGCGAAAAGCCATAGACTGCTGAGCCCATGGAATCCAGCTTCTCTCCTTTTGCATCCGCCCATTCTCCATTCACTTTCCAGAAGACCAAAACAATTATTATTAACTCCAGTGGGATGTATGAAAGAAAAATGCTTCTCCATCCGAAATACTGTGTCAGGAAACCGCCTATTACCGGTCCCAGAGAGAGCCCGAGGTAAACCCCTGCAACATTTATTCCAAGCGCCTTCCCTCTTTCCCCTGGAGGATATGTCGAGGTAAGAATCGCAACTCCAGTGCCGAATATCATCGCTGCGCCTATACCCTGCAGAACCCGCAGG
>JAQUNZ010000098.1 GCA_028717345.1 Candidatus Methanoperedens sp. | reverse complement strand
GTTGACGGTATGATCGATAAGAATAATAATAAGACCAATATTTTTTGTCTCATCACCATATTATTTACAATGAGTTCGTACGCAGGCTTATATATTTCCTTTGCATCTTTTTGCCCATGACAATTTCGGTAAGGCTGTGCTCGGGTAGAACTGGTTTTGAAGTCACAACCGGGATTAAAATAGATATGATACGAGCCAGCGCCATATTTAAGGCAAAAGTTGCGACAAGACATCTTATGCTTTTGAATTATAATGGTGTGGAGGTTTCCATTTACCCAAGCGGCAGGATAATCATCAAAACCGCAAGCAAGGAAGAATCTCTTGAAATAGCGCGCCGCCTGCTTGCAGAGCTGGGATTGCTAATTTCGGATGAAATATAATCCATACAACTATCAGCTCTTCAACTTATCATAAATTACTTATATGGCATCATCTGTCTGAGTACAAGTGAAAATCATGAAAAAAATATTAATTTTATTTCTTGCAGCCTTAATACTATTCAGCGGCTGCATTGGTGAAAAAACTGTAAAAAAAGGGGATACGATCTCTATTAACTATACTGGAAGACTTGAGGATGGAACAGTATTTGATACTTCCATAGAAAGTGTGGCAAAAGAATATGATATCTTCAAGCCAGAGTTTGTTCCTCTTCAATTCAAAGTTGGAGAACCCGGGGTCATTGAAGGGCTCAATGAGGGAGTTATAGGAATGAAGGTCGGGGACACAAAACCTCTCACCATCAAGCCTGAAAAGGCATATGGACTTCCAAAACCGGAAATGATCAGCGCTTATGATATTATTGAAAACGTTTCAGCAAAAGAGAACTCGTTCCCCAGAGTATTTAATATCTCTCTTGAAGAATTCGAGGGAACATATGGTCCTGATCATAATAAGAGCGATACCGTTGTTATCAAAGGAACAAACATCAACCTGACAGTCCAGAACATTTCCGATAGTGTTTCGCTATCTTACGATCTTAAGGAAGGTTTTCAGATATACTCACAAATGGCGCCATGGAATATGACCGTGGTAAAGATCGATGCCAAGAATATTACAATTAAACCGAGCGTACAGAAAAATGATGTGGTCCGATTCCAGCTTGATCAGTTCCAGAAAACGCCCTGGAATTCAACAGTTATCGGAGTAACAGACAATAACATCACTCTCAGGCATAATGCGATTCCAGAGACAAAGATTCAGAGCATGTATGGTTCTATGATCGTTAGGTTCAACGAAACCAAATTAACGATAGACCAGAACCACGAACTTGCTGGCAAGACATTGACATTCAATGTAACCCTGGTCTCAATTGATACAGAAAAGGCTCAAAACGCAACAAAATGAGCCTTTTTTTTGATTTTTTTAAATTAATCTTAATAGCCTGCGAACCTTGGTTCTGTCAATTTTCTGTGGAATTCCTGCCTGCTGATAACTTCGTTGATGGTGTTTGACGCTTCAAGCCCTTCATCCACTGGAAGACCCCAGATGTTCCTGCCGTAAATACCGCCTTCAGCCCCAGCTTTCATTACCATCTCTGTCTGTTTCACAAGGCTCTCTGTTGGATTTCCGGGTATTTTCGGACCTCCTGAAAAAATTACTATGGAATTCGGAGCCGCCTGCACTACAAGGCTTGCCCTGAATATTTCCTGCTCTGGAGTTAATATTTTTTCAGCATTTCCTGGTTCAAGGTATTTGTAAGCGACCATGCTTGAATTCTTTTTTGCAAGGCTTTCTATGTGAGCATCATAAGCCCGCCTGTTGTCGGGTTTGACCTTTGCCGGGTACTTGGTCTTTACAATGTCAGCCCCGATGAATCCTGAGGCTATTGAAACAGCGTAATGCGTCCAGTACAGGCTGTCAGCCTGGGTAACGCCCTGGAATTCCCCTTCCTTGTCCTTGAATTTACTTTTCTCATCAAGACCTGAACCGCGCGCGTATGCCCACACCACAGCCACCAATCCTGCCTCGTGCGCCTGTCTGATAATCCCGGCAGCCCTCTCAAGATCTTCTTTTATGTGCTCTCCTCCTGGATAGATTGTCAATCCGATAGCGGATGCACCATATTTCAGTGCATCCTGGATCGTTCCAACAGTTGACATAAACCCTGCGCTCTGAGGCTGTGAAATGTGACCATCTATCTTGTAAATTAATGGAATATCAGGTCTGAACAGGTGCTTGAACTGCCTCACGTTGCCCGGATGAAGGACATAGCCTGAAAAATTGCCGCAGTTCACAAGTTCAGCAATGGCGCGCATGTCTGCAGAGCCCTTTCCCCTGATGTTGATCTCTTGCGCGGTCGCACCGTCCCGCTCCCAAAGGAACTCATGACCTGGTCCGTGTTCAGAACTTTTCTGGTCAAAGGGCATGAACAGGGCTGTGCCGTTTCCCGGACCGTTGACATAGAGCATGCGGTAGAGGTTTGCTTCGACTCCGGGCTCAAGGAAGCGCAGCTTTTCAAGACGGGGTCGGACATCTACATTGTCGGCAATGCTAATTTCTAAATTAATTTCATCTATGTGTTTTTTGGAATCTATTAATTTTTTTACAACAGCCATGATTATTTCCCTCTTTTGTGCAATATTTGTTTTAGTTATATCATCAATCAGCCATAAGCTTTTCAATCATCTGGATTTCTTTCCTGCCACCAGCATATATCGGAGTCCTCACATCGATAGTTTCGGGTTTGATAGACAGAATATCTACCTTCCCATTGCTGATCGCCCCGCCAGCTTCTGTTATTATCTTCCCCATAGGATTTGCCTCAAACAACAACCTCAACTTCCCGTTCTCTTTCCCCTTATATCCTGGATAGGTGAACACCCCGCCTTTGTGAAGGATCTGGTGCATATCTGCCACAAATGACCCGGAAAAACGAAGCTTATAGCCATCGTTCTCAAGTTTATCGATGAACTTTGCATGCTGCGGCAGGTAATCTTTCCTTAAGGCGCCAGGTGCGTATATTTTTTCATCCGGGATCGTGACATCTTTCTGCGTCAGGGTGAACTTGCCCTTTTCATCCATCACAAAATCATGCACCCCTTTTCCAGCCGTCAGCGTCAGTGTGGTGAGCGGTCCGTAAAGGATGTACATTGCCGCGATAATTGCGCTCCCCGGCTCAAGCACGCTTCCCGGATAAATCCCTATGATGGTGCCAACAGCAAGGTTAACATCGATAAGAGAAGAGCCATCAAGAGGATCTATTACTATTCCGAACTGGTTTTTTGGATTGTCAATCTCAATTATCCCTGGTTGTTCTTCAGTTGCAATATACCTGACAAGCCTTGTTTTCTTCAATCCACTGATCAATACATCATCTGCCCATTTATCAAGAGCCATCTGCTCTTCACCATATATGTTTTTGGTGCCTGCTTTATCCTGAGCTTTCAGAAATCCCTGTTTTATGGCTTTTCCCTGTTCGCTGAGGAACAGGATAAGTTCTGAAAGTTTTGGGTCAGTGTTGCTCTGTTGAAGAAACTCCTTAAGGTTAATGCTCTCACCCTCTTTTTTTAGTACTTTTTAAGCAATCAGGTTGTAAATAGTTATCGTTTGAGGAAATCTTTTATCCTCATCTCAACCTCGTGCCCCACCTTTTCAAGCTCTGCTCCCGCATCAATGATAACGAACCTGCGAGGTTCTTCTCTTGCAAGCCTTAAGAAATTATCCTGTACCTTTTTTAAGAACTCCAGCTTCTCGAACTTGGTTTTTTCCCCACGCACGCCACATCGCGAAACCGCAACAGCAGGGTCAATGGTAAATAGGATCGTCATGTCTGGCACTACTGTCCAGCCTCTGTGTATTCCCTGCACCCATGCCACCGCATCATCGAAATCATCCGAAAGTGTGGCGCCCTGATAGGCATATCTGCTGTCTGAGTACCTGTCTGAGAACACAATTTTGCCCTCAGCCAGCGCGGGCAGGATCACTTTTGCGATATGCTCGGCGTGGTCAGCCACAAATAAGAACAGTTCAGCCAGCGGGTCTCCGTCGGCATCAATCGATTTCTTAACAGCCCTGCCTATCCAGCTTTGAGTGGGCTCCCGTGTAAATACAGCTTCAGTGAACCTTGTCTTCAACATCTTTGCTATACTGGATTTCCCTGTCCCGTCGATACCTTCGAGTGTAATTAATTTTCCTTTTGGCATTTTTGGTATATATCTGAGTAATAATGAAAAAGCTTACTGTACAGTTTTAGCAATTTTCCTGGCATCAAGAATATTCCATATCCAGGCTATGATCACCAATAAAAACAGAAAGCCTGTCCCATCAGAATTCGGGTTTTCCGAAGATGCAGACCCGAATGAGAAAAGCAAGACGAAATTCAACAAGAAAACCCCCACTCCTCTCATCCCCCTGCCGCAATATATCTGACCAAGACCCGGGATAATGGCGCTCAGGAAAGCCGCAATGCCGCCGTTTTTTTTCTGCCGGTACGCCTGTGGGATCATGACCCGCACACCGCATCTGGGACAGATCTCTGCCATCTCATCTATCAGGGCGCCGCAGTTTGAACAATATTTCGTATTGCGCTGTGCAGGAACTGCCTCTTCCGGCTCTTCTTCCCGATACTCTGCCACTTCATCTTCCCCGGCTTCCAGTCCGACCTCATGCATGAGTTCCTGCTCAGTCAAATGATCCTTCAGTTTTTCAGCCTCGGATTTATACCGGTCGCGCAATTCCGTGTATCGAGCCTCAGTTATTTCACCGCATGCAAGCCTTTCATCCAGTTTATCAAGGAGCGTATTGATCTTACTGATCTTATCTTTGTGCGATTTGATATCTTCCATTTCATTCTGTTTATCCGGTATCATGATTTATCCTGATCTCGTCCCTGAATATTTTTCATCAGGCTTAGAGCCCGACCTCTTTCAAAAGCTCTTTCTCCGTTATCATATTCTTCAGTTTCTCAGACTCATCTTGATATTGCTCAGATAATTCCTTGTATCTGCCCTCGGTTATATCACCCTGCGCAAGCCTTTCATCCAGTTTTTCAAGAAGTTCCTTGATCCTGCTGAGCTTTTCTTTTTGTTTTTTCAAATCATCAATAGCAGCTTCAGGTCTAACAGGTGTAACAGGAAGTTGAACTGCCATGGGTGCAGGAGCTGGTCCGAAGGCGGGTGCCGGGGATTTTTTACAGTGCGGACACTGGATCAATGTTTCTAATTTTCCCTTTCCACAATAATTGCATGATACGAAATTTCCTTTTGGTCGAAAAATGAAATATAATATCAAACCAATAATACCTGAGACCAATACTAAAATTCCCCACAGGGTTCCGCTTGATCCCCTTTTATTGGCATCTTTAACGACCCAGACGAGAATATATAACCCGACAATAAATAATACCAGAACGAATATCAAAATGAAAATACCCAGGGCAATATCTGAGTCCGTTGATTCTGGCGTATATTCCTGTATGCCCCTTGTTTCCAATACTGTAATCTTATATGAATAGCCGCTTGTAAGTGGTTGGCAGGATTTCCCTGATTTATATTCGCAACCCCATGTCCAGATAAGTTCATAATTACCAGGTCTCTGATATTCTGGAACCTTTAGAGTATAATATTTATCAATTGAATCTCCCGCAGCAATTACACCGAAATCTATGCGTCTTGGTGTGACCCACGATGCCGCATTACCCGAAGCATCAGCCCAGGCAGATAAGCCATATTGGTCGCTCCTGGCTGAAAAAGATAAATATTTACTTGTTTCCTCGCCCGGCTTGATTGTAAGATATTCATATTCAGCCCCTGAAGATGTTGGTACAGGCTCGGCCTTTACAGTGATTTGAAGCACCACATTGCTGGCTGAGGAACAGGCTGATCCATCCGTATATTTGCAACTGAATTTCCATGTTACCTCATAATATCCAGGTTTCTGACTCCTGGGAACATTTATTGTATAATCCCTTTCAATTATTTCTCCGGGATCGATGGCGCCGAAATCTATGCGTCTTGGTGTGACCCATAAAGCAGCGCTTCCAGACACGTCAGCTGTGGCAAATAAGCGACCATAAGCTCCAGAAAAACTCAGTGTCTGGGCAATTTCATCTCCGGGCCCCAAAGTAAGAGGAACATAATTATTCGCGGGAGCAGTAGCTGTATTAACCAGGAAAATAAGCAAAAGGATCAGAATAGCGTATTGTATTTTTTTCATACTAAACTACTCGTAATATTTTCCATTTTCATGAATAAATGAACGGATCTTTTTCAGTCTCTCTGCCTTGCTTTCAAAATTCACGGTTTCACTTTTCGATCCAGAGATCTTTCTCATATACTTATTTTTCAGATCATTATAGGTCTGGTCTGAGATATCTTTATTTACAAGCCTGTTCCCGAGTTTGGTAAGGACCTCCTCGTCTTTATTTATTTCATTATGAACTTGCAACGCATCGCTCTGGGCTTTTGCGATCTCAGCATCAAGCATTGAAATTGCGGCATTTGCCCCTGAACCCAGGTAGTTCCTGGTTTCGATGTCGAGATCCTCCGGCGGCAATATGCTGTGCTGTTTTCTTTTTTCAGCATCGAATGCTGATTCTTTCTCAACCTTTGTCTCAATTCGTATCGGTTCTTCTTCATGGTCAATTTCGATCTGATGTTGTGTCGATCTATCAACCACTGATGATCTGCCCTCAACCGCAGCAGAGGTTTTACTTTTCCCTGCTGCATTTGTAATTACTTTAGATATCTTATTAAAGACCACATATGCAGTAAAAATCATTGCTATTATAGCAATTATCCCCAGAATCATGGATGAGCCATCGGATGTCCCTCCATCCTGTGGTTTTTGTGTTGATGTGATATCTCCGGCAGACCTTACAGTTATAGGCTCTTTCAAAATTTCTTCTTTTTTTGACTTGATATCATCCCCGAAATAATATACCACCCATCCTTCCACAGTGAATTTGCCCGCTTCGTTGGGTTTTAACCTCACTTCGATATCCCTGCTTGCGCCAGACTCAAGCTTATATGTCGAGGTGTATTGCCCGGCTGCACCCTGGCTGAATTCCGTTGAAGTGACAGACATCCCCGAAGGGGGTTTTATAATTATCTGGACGTTCATGACAGGTTTTGTGATCAGATT
>JAQUNZ010000097.1 GCA_028717345.1 Candidatus Methanoperedens sp. | reverse complement strand
CTATCCCTGCCACTGAGCAGCAGCTTTGAAAAAATAAAACCTGCTTTCAGGACTGAGCTTCTTGTCAAGATCGGGCTCGTGCTGCTTGGCGCCGAAATATCCATCGGGACATTATGGGCATAAGGATGGCGCGGACTGGCACAGGCGCTTGTAGTGGTGATAGCAGTGTATTACGTATCCCTCTGGGTCGCGGGAAGGCTCGGCATTGATAGGAAGTTCGCCCATATGCTCTCGACAGCAGTTTCGATATGCGGCGTTTCGGCTGCCATCGCTACTTTCGGCGCTATCAAGGGTGATAAGAAGCACCTCAATATGACACTATTATTGATTGCGGTATTCGTCATACCCATGTTCCTTGGTATGCCGCTCCTTGCAAAAGCGATAGGCATGAACCAGGCATGGGCAGGTGCATGGTTCGGCGGTACGATCGATACCACAGCCGCCGTGGTCGGAGCAGGGTCATTCTATGGGGATGAGGCGATGAAAGCCGCATCAGTTGTGAAGATGTCCCAGAACGTGCTCATCGGGTTCGTTGCTTTCCTGCTGGCAATCTACTTCACATCCGTAGTTGAGAAAAGCGGTGAGAGAGTAAGCCCCCGTCAGATATGGGACAGGTTCCCTAAATTCATCTTAGGGTTTGCAGCAGTTACGATAATAGCTTCCCTGGGACTGATTTCTACCGATGCTGTAAACGTAACAAAAGTGATACGTTCATGGATTTTTGCCTTTGCCTTTGTGAGCATTTGAGCTGAGACATCCATTCGTGAGTTCAGTAAAATTGGAAGAGCGCCGGCAATAGCTTTCACTGTGGCACAGACGTTTAACGTTATATGGACACTGATAATATCGTATATTCTTTTCTCTGCTCTACAATAGAGCGGAGATATTTTCTTATTTTTTCGCTTTTTCATAACCGGTCTGCAGCAAGTTTCCGTATATTATCTGCTATTCGTGATCCGACACGATCCACTTTCATAAGTTCTTCCAGCTTCGCAGTCATGATATTCTCAACGCTTCCAAAATGACCGAGCAGATTCCCAGCCACAACCGGACCAATGCCAGGGATCGATGACACGATATATTCCTTCAATTCGCTTTGCGAGAGGTGGCTTCGCTTTCCATGCAAATTGAATGGTTTTTTCCTGCAATCCTGTTCTTTTTGCGCGATCATGAAAATGACCTGCGCAGTCTCTGCCTGATTAAGCGTATATAGCGTTGGAATGCGCATGAGGGCAATAGTATTGAGAAAGCCCTGTATCGCCATTGGATTTACTCTACGTTTTAAATAAAAGAACGGATCTTCGCCTTCCATTATAAGGATTGGCAGCCTGTACGATCTTGAAAGGTCAATAAGCTGTGAGAAAAGTTCCCTGCGCTCGAACATGGTGGCAAAGAGGTCATCAACCGTCTTTCTTTCAAATGCCACGCGGTCACTTACGATATAGTCCGCTACCTGCAGGGCAGCGAGTTCGATGTCTGCGCCAAGCCTTTGAAGTTCTTCTATTACACCTGCGCGCTTCTCCCGGTGATCAATTACTATATGCATTCCCTGTGCCACCCGACGTTATATTGATACAGCCTCATTATATAACAATGCCTAGTGAAGTGAAAGTATTGTTCCATTTGGACGAAGAGATAAAGATGCTCAAGTTCATCTACGACCAGCCGATAGAAGCACAGACAAAACTCATGGAAGATGCCGGGCATACTTCATTTGATGTAAGGAAATACCAGGAGCAGTATAAGGAAAGGATGAAACCCACAATTAAGGCTGCATTAGACGATGAGGTGCTTGATGCCAACATAGTGACCGTTCCTGCATACTGCGTCGGCGACATAGCACACCACATATCCCAGTCAACCTTCAATATGTGCAAGGATGATGTGATAATGGCAGTGATCGAGGCAGAGACCGGGGTTCTTGAGAGTACAATGAACAGGGCAATAGAGCAGGGCATAGACAACGAGTATAAGGTTTTGAGCCTTGCCACGGCAGCTACAGCGGCAGGCGCCGAGTATATCCTTGAGAAGACGGGTTCACAGCTCCAATGATCGTGGACCTCCTCACCAAGAGGTTCCATAACTATGTGCAGCTTTATCCCACAAGGGGTGCGGCTGCAGAACTTCATAACCATGATTTCATGGATATGATCTGGCGTGGCTGGATGATACTGGAGAAAGCCCAGAGGGCAAGGAACGGTAAGAAAGAGCAGCTAACCCCCATATCCGGCGGATATGCAATTGACCTATCACCTATTGATGAGAATGAAGTTATCATGAACCCGCAAAGATACGCATATCCCGGATGTGCAATATCTGTCAGGTTTTCGTCACTCATGAGGCTTGCGGATTATCCGTGCCTGCTCACGAGCGAACCTGTGACAGCCACCCTTATGACAAACATAATCGCGCTGCATAAGGATAATCCCGGAGCGCCTGCCAGGGTGTGCAAGCACTGTGCCATAACTTCCATTGATGTGAGACACCAGTACTGCCAGTGGGCAGAGGCAGTCTGAGGAAAAGAAGAAATACTTTGCCATGAATGTTATAATATATTGAAGTGAGGTGATCTTATGGCAGAAATCGGTATAATGAAGCGCTTTCTTGCAGAATTAATCGGCACATTTGCACTTGTGTTCATCGGGACAGGAGCCGCGGTGATAACACTGCTGCTGGCAGAAGGGCAGACCAATAAGGGCGGGTTCAATATAGGTATAGGTTACGGCGGGCTTGGTGACTGGCTTGCCATAGGTCTTGCATTCGGATTTATTATTATGTGCATGATCTATGTCTTTGGGCATATTTCGGGGACGCATATCAATCCGGCTGTTACTCTTGCTCTCTGGGCAACAAAACGGTTCCCGGCAGGGGACGTAATTCCTTATATAGCGGCGCAGCTTATCGGCGCTGCACTGGGGTCATTGAGCCTGGTTGCGGTACTTGGTACAAGGGCGGCTACCGTTGGCGGTCTGGGTGCTACTGCCCCATTTGAAGACGTGTCTTATGTTCAGGCTATCATCAGCGAGGCAATAGCTACGTTCTTTCTGATGCTGACGGTAATGGGCGTGGCAGTGGATAAACGCGCTCCGGGACAGTTCGCGGGATTTGCCATCGGTATGGTTATTGCGGTGGACATCATCGTCACCGGGAACATCACAGGCTCATCACTGAACCCGGCGCGTACATTCGGACCCTATCTGGGAGATATGCTGTTCGGAGGACCAAATCTCTGGAACTTTTTCCCTATTTACATCATAGGACCTATAGCGGGTGCCATAATCGCAGCATTTGTCTATGACTACATCGCAGGTTTGAAAGAAGCCGAATAAGGAGGATTCTATGAAAAAATCATTGGGTGCGAAAACTATTGTTCATCCGGCTCCGGTCTGGGTGATAGGAACGTATGACAGTGACGGAAAGCCGAACGTAGCTGATGTGGCATGGGGCGGGATATGCTGCTCAAAACCGCCATGTATCGCCATATCTCTCAGGAAAGCAACGTATTCGCATGGAAATATTATGGAACGTAAAGCTTTCACGGTGAATGTCCCTTCAGAAAAGTACGTGAAGGAGACAGATTATTTTGGTACCATATCGGGCAGGGATGCGGATAAGTTCAGTGAAACCGGTCTTACCAGCGTGAAGAGCGAACTGGTGGATGCTCCATACGTGAAAGAATTCCCGCTTGTCCTGGAGTGTAAGCTTTTGCACACCTTTGAGATCGGGATGCATACCGAGTTCATCGGCGAGATCATGGATGTCAAGGTGGAAGAAAATGTGTTGGGAAAAGATGGGCTTACTGATATTGGAAAATTAAAACCAGTCATATTTACCCCGGATTCTGGGGGGTATTATGGGGTCGGGAAATATCTTGGGAAGGCGTTTTCAATTGGAAAGAGATAGCGGGAATTCTCAATCTAAAAATAATACGTTTGACTTTACCTAATCCCTAGAATCGGGCGTCGAACTTGCGGATAATATCGAAAAAGCAATGCAAGAAACAGCAAAAGAACAAGCTTCCCGTATCAAAAACAAGCGCGTCCACATCCCCTGTGTCGCGGGCATGATTCCCAGCAGGCGCGCGCCGGGATGCTCCTGGCGACCTCACATTTTTCGCACTCAGCCGGGGTATTCAGTATGCGATCGTGGCGCTCCGGCATCAGAAGTTAAAAAAAGCGATATCTACCCGAACCTTGAAATCATTCCTTCCTGGCTTTCGGTTTCTTTTTCGTATCCAGAATACCTTCAATGATATCAGTCGCCATAAAAAATCCAGCAGTTCTCAGCTCATTTATTATTTTCTGGAGTTCAGATTTATCTTTTATCGGACAGAGTTCATACCCCATTTTTAGCAATCCCAGTGTGCCTGTGATCTTCACATGTTCTTTCTTTGCGATCTTCCTTGCGTCAAGGTCATCAAGGGCTGCTATCAAGCCATGTTGTTTTGCCAGTGCAATAACCCCTGCTTCACCATCATGCAATTTTGAAAGATATTTTTCAAAATCCTGCGCCTTTTCTATGTCTATCCATCCACCATTTTCCTTCAGGGCTGATTTGGCTTCCGGGAATATGATTTCATTTTCCACGGTATGCGGAATGATGACTTTTACCTCTAACCGGTTTAATATCTCCTTTAGCAGAGGAAACCTTCCTATCTCAGCGAACGCACTTATGACGCTTGTATCCAGGACTATCAATCTTCTGTCCCCTTCAAAGTTTCATAGTCCTCGTAAAGCTCTCTTACCCCTTCCACTCCAAGTCTGGGTCTAATGCCTTTTTCAATGAGGATCTCTTTCATTCTGGTTATCGAGACCCCTGCTATTCCGGCAGCTTTGGCAAGTGAGACTTTTTCCTGCCTGTATAATCCCACTGCGATCTCTTTCTCGTCGTATTCCCGGAGCATATGGCGCAGTGCGTCACGAACAGCTTCGGCTATATTCCCATATAACCCTGCATCTATCAACCGCTTTATTTTTAGTTCAAACTCACCTTTTATTTCAACCGTAGTAGGCATTTGATCACTTGAATATTTATATATTTCTTCAAGTTATATAGTTATCTTTTTCTCTCCCTCACACTGGAATCCACATATTTTTCGCACTTGTAATATATACCATTTCGACATAATACGATACCAGCCTGAGGTTAAGAATGCCATCACCTGATGAACTGAATTTTTTACCGGACAGTCTTACTGGAGGAATAGACGCGTGAGGATAGCACTCAAGTTAGCCTATCTTGGCACAGAATATTATGGCTACCAGATCCAGCACGGCGTTCCCACGATCGAAGGTAAGCTTCTTAAGGCGCTAAAGGAAACAGGCGCGCTCAAGAACCTCTCAAAAGCAAGATATTCCGCCGCAGGAAGAACTGAGGGGTGTTCATGCCCTCGGTCAGGTGATAGCCTTTGATACAGATAGTGCCGAAGCTGCAAAACCAGGAACTATCAACGGTGATCTTCACCAGATTTGGATATATGCATGGGCTCAGGTGGGAAAGGATTTCAACGCCAGGATGTCTGCTGTTGAGAGGGAATACAGGTATGTGTTCTGGGGAAAGGGACTTGATATTGATAAAATGAAAGACGCTGCTTCAATATTCCCGGGAACGCATGATTTCAGGAACTTTGCAGATGAAGATAAGGAAAAATCAACGCTTTGCGACATTAAGACGATATCTATCCGGAATGATGGCGACTGGTTCTATTTTGATATCGCGGGGAACAGGTTCTTGCAGCACATGGTACGCAAGATCGCCGCTGCCCTGAAACTCACAGGAAAGGGCGAAAAAGATGGGAAATGGCTCTCAAAGATACTTGATTGACAGCTCAATAACCGATACGATCCAGCCGATGGAAGCGAACGGGCTCATTTTAATGAATGTTAAATATCCTGGCATTAAATGGAATATCGATAGCCATGCACGCAGCAGGGCGCTTGAGGAAATCCATGAGCTTTTTGTCAGTCGTGAGACTGATGCAAGGATGCTGGAAGAGATAGAGAGAAGGATGCAATAGGGGACGGCGTTTCTCATCATGGTGAAATGTATTCATGATAAAAAAACTCTGTTCTCGTATTCCGAAATGGTGTTGGATATTCGATTATTGGGATGGTTTGGAATTCATCAAAATGCACGATTTCCCGCAGGCAGCTTTTGTCTGGCGTTGTGGGAGATGGATGTTTCCATTGGTTTCGGTTCGCTTGGGGTGACGGGCTGGGGTTCAGATATTATGTAATGATAATTTAAAATTAATTAAAGAAAAATTATATATACAATAAATGCATTGAAATAATAGAAGGGATTCTGTTGGTATTAGATAAAGTTGAATCTGCTGGTGGTAAAACAAAAGTTTGTCCGCCTGATATGGCTGTAAGAATTGCTTGGGCGCTTACTCTTGAGTTGTCCAGTTCCAAAGCACCTCAGGAGGCAGGAAATCGAGCAACACTACTGATGGAAAACATCAGGAAAAACGCTGAGGGTAGTAGCCAAAAAGAAGCCGAAATACTATACATTAATTGGGTTTTTTCATCTATAGAAGCCACATATCGTAATTTAGCCACCATAACGAATGGTCGAAATTTAAACTATGACCAAATAAAGGCAATAAGAGATAAAGAAATTGAAAATATTCAGTACTATTCTCAATTTACTCTCAACTTGCAAAGTGCAGTCCCTCGAATATTAGGAATGACTTTAGGTGGTGTTGGGGGTGTAGTTATTCTTAGCAAACTGATTCTTACTTATTTCCCTCAGAATAATTTTGAATATGCTCCGCAGCTTTCTATTGCTGCAGGGGCAGTTATAGGATACATTGCTAATGGATTTATTGTAATCCCCTGGATTCGCAAAAGAATGTTGATTAAGGTAATTAAACTGGACAACGACACGAATCTGTACTATAAGCATTATCTTGAAAGATCCAAGAAATCATTAATCACTCTATACAGTACTGTTGAACAAATTCATATGAATATATTCAAATGTTTTTATGACACAAATAAAACCGATGAAGATATTAAAGCTATTGTTGAAAAAATGTTATCTGGCATAAATCCTACAATGTGTAAAAATGTTGGTGAATGTATGAGATATAATGATATCACCCCGGACTGTTGGTCGGTTTGCGAAACATTTCATGAAGATAAAAACTGCTGTAATGAGAAAAAAGGCTGGTTATCAAAAAAATATCGTTTTATAAAAGAATTTGTTCATAAAATATTATAAGATTATAGGATTTAAACTTGTTTTTGAATGATTTAACATCTGTTCAACAGATGAAATTTTTACGTTAATGTTTAGATTCGTCAAAGAATAATGTAATTCAGAGAGTTCCCCATATCGTTTGCAGTAAAGTTGTCAATAGCGGTCTAATTTTCCCCACCCCTTTGTGTCAACACCGGCGTAAAATTCCCCACTTTCACCGGTTTAAATTTCCCCACCCTGTTATAAACTTTCCTCTCTACTGTCAAATTTTCTAATAAGAAGTAACCTTATTTTCGTGGAATTGTCAACC
>JAQUNZ010000096.1 GCA_028717345.1 Candidatus Methanoperedens sp. | reverse complement strand
AGAACCTGTGCTAACTGATTTCGAGGACCTGTTCCTTAAAGAGATCAAGGACAGGCTCAAGGATGTCCTTCTTGTTGAGACAGTTCAGAGAGAAGAAGATAAGAAAAAGATTCTTACATCAAAGGTTATCCAGCTGGTAAAAGATTATGCCCTGGATATAAGCCCACTCACCCTTGAAAAAGTATTGTACTATGCGCGAAGGGATTTCATATATTTCGGGAAGATAGATCCCCTTATGCACGATAACAGGATCGAGGATGTTTCTTCGAACGGGTTTGATATTCCTATATACCTTTACCATAAGAAATACACCAATATTCCTACCAACATATACTTTAAAGAGAATGATTTGAATTCATATGTTATCAGGCTCGCACAACGATGCGGCAAACACATATCGGTCGCAGAACCAATGGTTGATGCCACAATGCCTGATGGCTCGCGTATCCAGATGACGCTGGGAACTGAAGTTACTTCACGTGGCTCAACATTTACTATCAGGAAATTCAGCGAGATCCCGATAACACCTGTTGACCTTATCAACTGGAGTACATTCTCTGCAGAGGAAATGGCTTATCTCTGGATATGTATCGAAAATAATAAAAGCCTGATATTTGCAGGCGGAACAGCTTCAGGTAAGACATCATCTCTTAATGCAGTTTCATTGTTCATACCCCCGCAGGCAAAAATAGTAACACTTGAAGATACAAGGGAATTAAAGCTTCCTCACCCGAACTGGATACCGGGGGTAACCAGGGACTCATTTACGCCAGATGGCAGGGGTGGAATTGATATGTATGAACTCCTCAGAGCTGCTCTACGTCAGCGCCCTGAATACCTGCTTGTTGGTGAAGTTAGAGGCAAGGAAGCTCTTACACTGTTCCAGGCGATGAGCACAGGTCATACTACTTTCTCGACAATGCATGCAGATTCAGTAGCAAGCGCCATTCATCGACTTGAGAACCCGCCTATCAGCGTTCCAAGGACAATGATCCAGGCGCTCAACATAATAAGTATACAGTCTCAGACATATGTTGGAGGAAAAAGAGCGCGACGCAATATGAAACTTGTGGAGATCACTGATATTGACCCCACAACGAGGAATATTAGAACTAATGATATCTTTATCTGGGACCCGTTAACTGATAAATTCCTCAGGGTAGGTGAGTCCAAGGCTCTTAATGAAATTATGATAAGAAGAGGCTGGAATCTTTCTGACCTGAAGAAAGAATTGTCGAATAGGCAGAAAATTCTTGAGTTCATGGTTAACAATAAAATAACCGATTTTAATGCGATATCCACTATCATTCATGAATATCAGTCCACTCCGGAAAAGATACTGACAAAACTCAATATAACGGACAAATAGCATGCCAGAAAATAAATCCAGCATTGATATTGATTTATTTTTTAGAAAATTAAAGAGACTGCCATTTGTCCTGCTCGGAGACAAAATAAAGGCACGTCAGGAAAAGTTCTATGACCTCAGGATAGCATTGCGGCAGGCGCGCGTTCCGATGTCGTATGAAATGTATATTTCAAATGCCATGTTTTATTCACTTATAGCCGGGCTTATTGGAGCCATAATAGGAGTGATCATGGCATACATTCTTGTGTCTGTAGTCGGGCTGCCAAAAACGGTTACGCATCTTACATTCACTGAATCAACTGCCTGGCTTATCGGGTTCAGGAATATAGGCATCTCATTATTTATCGTAATCTTCCTGACCGCTTTGTTAGGGGGAATAACATATGGTTTATTCCTTGTTTATCCGGCTTTCCAGGCAGGGGAAAGAAAACAATCCATAGACAAAAACCTCCCCTTCGCAGTAACTTTTATGTATGCGTTGAGCCGGGGCGGTATGAACGTTATTGATATTTTAAGAGCTATCAGCAGGTCTGAGGACACATATGAAGAGACTTCCCGGGAAATCGATGTAGTTCTTCGCGATATGGATTATTTTGGAAGCGATCTGAAGAGTGCTCTTCATAATCTTTGTGAGATCACGCCATCTGAGAAATTAAAGGATCTCATGTATAATCTTCTTACTGTCATTGACAGCGGTGGAAATATCTCTGTTTACTTCAAGGATAAATCCGAACAATATCTCAATACCGCCAAAGTTGAACAGAAAGGATTTCTTGAAACACTGGGTCTGATAGCTGAATCATACGTAACAGCTTTCGTGGCAGGCCCGTTATTCATTATTATCCTGGGTGTGATGATGGCGGTCATGAGCCACGGAAGCAATGTAATGATATATGCTATAATCTATGCTGTCATACCCATAGGCTCAATGATGTTCGTTGTAATGATCAGCATCATTACTCCAGGTTCAGCAGGAGAAGCACCACTTTTACCCACGGAATCATACGTTGGTGAGATAGTTGTACCAGAGACTGAAGAAAAGAATAAATTTTTAAATTTTATTCAAGCCAGGGGGTCTCTTCAGTTTAAAAAAATGCTTCGTGACCCATTTAAACCTTTTAAGGAAAAACCGGTTTATACGCTCATAATTACAATGCCGATCGCCCTCATCTATCTAATAATTACGCTTGTTAGCGGTCTTAAGTCGGTGAACATTGTCGATCATATGGATGATCCTATTGTTTATTCATTTTACATTGTTTCAATTCCTCTTCTGATCTTCCATGAGTATAAAAAGGGCTGGGAGGAAAAAATTCAATCCCAGTTCCCTGACTTCCTGAAAAAGCTTGCAAGTACTAATGAAACCGGTATGACGCTTCGGGATTCAATAAAACTGATGACGCGTACTGATATGGGTATGGGTAAGGAGATAAAAAAAATATATAATGATATAGACTGGGCGCTCACTATCAATGAGGCTCTGCGACGCTTTGCAAACCGTGTCAGGACGCATGTGGTAGCGCGTTCAATAACTCTTGTGACAAAAGCCAACGAATCAAGTGGTGATATAGGTGAAGTGCTCAACGTGGCAGCCAGGGATGCTGCTGCGGAACAGGAATTAAAGAACGAGCGAAGAGTTAGTATGTTTATATATATTATAATTATATACATTTCATTCCTTGTATTCATCGGAATTATATATGTGATCTCCTCAACATTCCTTGAAGAAATGGTAAAAGCCGGTGAAAAGACAACAGCCAGCGGCTCACGGGCGGTTGCAATGAGCCTGACGCGGACTGGGCTTGCTGATTATAACCGTATATTTTTCCATGGCGCCCTGATAGAGGGAGCTTTCTCCGGACTGATCGCCGGGGTAATGGGAGAAGGCAGCGTACTCTCAGGATTGAAGCATTCAGTGATAATGGTGACAATAGGATATCTGCTGTTCAGCCTGTTTGTGCTTTGAATGAGAGATCAAGGATGATGAGAGGAGGGTTGGGATGGAGATTGAGAAGGCGAGGCGGAAAAAAGATACGCCCTACAAAAGTCGGATATAATATGACTACGCGAATCACAAAAAGTAAAACTGATCGAGTCATTGATGGTGTTTGCGGCGGACTTGCTGAGTATTTTGGGATCGATTCCCTACTTGTCAGGCTTGCATTTGTCGCACTCGTGTTTATTAACGGGATTGGACTGATATTATATATTGTTCTTGTAATTATTATGCCAAAGGCTGAAAAGCTGGACCAGCCCCAAAAGAAACAATCCAGGAAAATGTCCAGGAAATGGGTGAACGGATAAAGGGAGCAGGAGAAGAACTGGGCTCTGCTTTTTCAAAAAAGATCGAAGACAAACATACAAATCATGCTGGCTGGTTCGGTATTATCCTTATTCTGATCGTATAAAAATGGTTTTATAGCGATTTATGGTATAAGGTAGAAGATCAGGCTTCATGTATTCTCATATCATAAACATACCTTCCCACCCTTGGCGCCACATCCCCGCACTTCCTGTAATAATCAATCTGCCACCCTTTCTCTTCAAGCAGCTTTTTAAAATGTGCTATCTCAAAATCCTTTTTGAAGGTATAGAAATGGATCATCCCCTGCGGTTTTAATAATGAACCTGCACTATCCAGAAAATGATCCTGTCCATAGGGGGTGGGCATCACTATCCTGTCAAAACTTTTCCTGAAAATATTGCAAATCGAGTTCGCATCCCCCAGGATGATGTCAGCATCAATATGATTGAGTTCTGCATTTTTTCTGAATAAAGCGCAGGCAAATGGATTCTTATCAAGCCCGATGATATTGACTTCCTTCTTTTTAGCAACAGGTATCAGGAAAGGTCCAACACCGCAGAACAAAATGAGAATATCTTCGCCATCCTTTACTTTATCCGCGATCCTGCTGCGTTCAAAATACAGCTTCCCGGTAAAATACGTTCTTGCGATATCAACATTGAATAAGCAACCATTCTCCTTATGGATCGTGGCAGTCCTGTCACCGATCAGTATTTCAAACTCTGCCGTGCGCTTCTCTCCGGCAAGCTTGTTCTTTTTCAGGAGAACAACTTTTACATTTTTGTTGCGGGATGCAAGAGCCTGTGCAATAAGATGTTTTTCATCATAAAGCGATGGCGGAAGATTTAATATAGCGATATCTCCGATGACTTCAAAGCGTTTTGGCACAAGTAAGAGTTTTTCTTCTTGCAGTTTATCTTTTAAAAGTTCTCGTAGTGACATCTGGACTTAAATCTTATTTCACAAGTGCGCTCGCCAGCATGATAGCCCTTGCTGCATCCTCTTTCACGCGTGAAGTATCCACAAACACCTTATCCATCAGCACAGGCGCGCCGTAGCCGTGCCCGCCGCCCAGGAATACAAGCGTCCTGAAGATGAGATTCCCCGAAATGCCATCAGGCGCGATAATGAAGTTTACCTCTTTGATAGCATCTTCTATCAGGATAGAATAATTCTTTGCGTTGATGTCCTCATCCCGAAGTCGCTGCGTCACTATTTCAGCCTCATCAAGCGTCCTGTCCACAGTCTTATCTCTTCCCCTGTCCTCGAACCGCCCGCCAGAGAGTATCCCCACGCGAGCTTCGATACCAAGACGTTTCATTAGCTCTGCGCCGCGCTTTACCAGTTCTATTTTATCCTCAACTGAATTCCCCTCATCGATCCCCACAGGCGCAAGGAAAAATGGTATCCCATCTGCTGTTTCCATCAATGCTATCCTGTATAATTTCTTCATTCCCAGGGAATTTTTTAATGCTGAAAGTGTTTTCGTGGCGCTGAGTGTCCCTCTTACCACCCCGTCTATCTCTTCATCAATGAGCAATTGCACTAATTTTTTCGATGGCTCTGTTGAATGGATTATTTCAAGTTTCGTACCTGTGGCTCTGATATTATCTTCATCCCCCACAAGCACTACATCAGCATACTCCCGTGCATCCTGTGCGCTCCTGATAAGTTTTTCAGAAGCTTCCCCAATGCCAAGCCCTATTCTTGCATGGTTTGCCTTTGCTTTTCTCTCGATCTTTAAAAGCATGTTCATTTCATTTTTTTCTACCCAGTTCCTTTGACCTCTCACACGCCTCGATGACCGCATCCATCATTGCTATGCGTACGCCCCGGTCTTCAAGAACCCTGATGCCGCGAATGGTTGTTCCGCCAGGTGATGTGACCATGTCACGCAGTTCCCCTGTATGTACTCCGTCCTCAAGCACCATTTTTGCAGCTCCCATTACGGTCTGGGCTGCCAGTGTCTTTGCGGTTTTCCTGTCAAGTCCTTCGAACACACCACCGTCAGCAAGCGCCTCGATGATCAGGAATATATATGCCGGGCCGCTTCCTGAAAGTCCTGTGACAGCATCAAGAAGATGTTCGGGCAATACTACGGTTTTCCCTATTGAATTAAATATCCCTATCGCAGCAGCTTCGTCCTCTTCAGCGACAGCGCTTCCTGAACATACGGCTGAGGCAGCTTCAAGCACTGTGGCAGCTATGTTAGGCATCACTCTTACAACTTTTGCACCTTTAATAAGCGCATTTTCATAAGTCTCGATCGGAACTCCGGCTGCTATCGAAATAATGAGCTGTTTCTTTACCGAATCCCTGATTTCCTCAAGTACTTTCGGGACGATCTGGGGTTTTACGGCTATGATTATAATATCAGAATTCTGCACAGCATCGCAATTATTTCCGCATGTGTTGATCCTGAATGTCTTTTCAAGCGACTTCAGTTTTGCTGTGTCAGCATCGCTTGCAAAAATCATATCCGGAGTGATGAGTTTTGCATGAAGAATACCTTTGATCAGGGATTCACCCATCTTTCCCGTGCCAATAAATCCGATCTTTTTACTATTTTTTATCATTAAATATCAAGTCTTTGTGAGTTTCATGATCGCAGCAGCAATATCGCCTTTTGTTTCAACGAGCGCTTTTTTAGCGTCAGCCTCATTCGATTTTGTCTGCTCCATTACCAGTTTGATATCATCTTCAGGTATCTTCACCTCGCGCGGTACTTCATGCGGAGTTCCTACGACCTGATATGTCTTCATGCCTCTTGCGTCCATGATCGAAACTTCCGCGTCCTTAAAGATTATGTCTTTTTCAGGAGTTCGGATGATCACTTCTTCGACATTCTCCACTTCATTGATATCTATCCCCATCTGCTTCATCATCGATGCCATTTTGCGAGGATTTATACCTTTACCAAGACCTGGAAACATTTATCTCACCCGCAGCTTCCACAACCAGAACCGCACTCGATACCAGGATTATTAATGACAAAACCTTTTCCGTAATCATTATCTATAAAGTCGATCTTCAATTCTTCAATGTCTTCCTGAAGTTCTTTGCTGAAAATGATCTTTATACCCTTACTTTCAAGAACATCGTCCTCTTTTCCGGGGGATTTTTCAAGGGAGAGACCATATTGAACTCCCCTGCAGCCAAGCCCGGCTGCGAAAATTCGCAATCCGTGGTCTGTCTTGTTTTGTTCTTCAAGTAGTTGTTTTAATTCTGACGCCGCTGCATCTGTAATCTCGATCATGGATATTCTCCTTTTTCCTTCCTACGTTCTGGTAATATATAAATAGTTTGTAAAATATGATACTTCTAATTGATGGAATATAGATACATTAATAAAAATTCAGAAAAGTATTTATATAATGAAGGAAAGTTTCATATAAGGTGATACTATGGAGACACTTAAAATAAGAATAAAGAGGCGTCTTGAGGTATACCTCGAACTGGATATTGATGGGATAAGGAAACTGGTATTAAATCTGCTCCTGAAATTAAAAAAAGTTACAGTTGATCTTTTATATAAGGAGATCAACAAGAAATTCAGGGTTTCATACAGTGCAGTAGCTTCCACCCTGGGTTATATCCATTCAAAATTAGGACTTCTGCATGTATTCAAGGAGTCATATAAAACTCCAACAGTGTACTCACTAAAAGAAGAATATGCAGATATGATAAATAATGCATTAAGTAAAAAAGTACCAGTCAGTTAACATCTCATGGCGCATATTTCTTTGTTCAATTCGATAAATCGCCGAATTATTTTCTCATCAAATTGTTTTTTCCTCAATCCTGCGACCAGTTCATCAATATTGCCTATTTTTGTACCCGATATGAGATTATCGGCATGCGTGACTACCTTTTCTTCAAGCGTTAAAGGCATGTAATCTTTCGCCGGAAGTCCGAGTGCAACCGCTTCTTCCTCGGGTATGCCTGCACCAATGTGCCGTTCTATGATATTTATGAGCTTTTCATCCAGTCCGTTCTCAATCGCAATCTTCGCACCCTCAACTGCATGGGATATTCCATGCGTTCTTGACCTTCCAATATCATGAAGCAGCCCCCCGGTATAAACAAGATCTATATCGATCTTTACCTGCGTTTTTTTTTCCACGGCGCAATTCCTGATATCAACCGCAATTTCTCTTGCATATGCAGCTACAGCCAGACAATGCTCAATAACATCAGATGAACATCCGGACTTCCTTAGAAGGTCTATTGCATCTTTTTCTTTCAAGCTGTTGCACCAGAGGTCATGCTTTCAAGTTTATTGATCCTCTGTTTAAGCGCTTCAATTACAGTTTCGTTATCCTGGTATTCCAGGTCCTCACCGCAAACAGGGCAGATGAACAAAAGGTCTGACGCAGTTTCAAACAGGAAACGGCTGCATTGCTTTTTGCAGGTATAGAATACTTTGCCATCCTCGAATTCAAGTTTAACTTTGAGATTCTTTATTACCTTCTTTGATTCCAGCTCAAGCTGGTTTTCCAGGTTTTCAAGGTCAAGCCTCCAGAG
>JAQUNZ010000095.1 GCA_028717345.1 Candidatus Methanoperedens sp. | reverse complement strand
ATCCGACCAGAGCCGACCCTGCGCTTTCAGATCTGAAATCCCTGTACTGCAGAATACATGGTCTTATGGAAGACAGCCAGCGGATAATGCTGGAATACCAGCAAGTGCAGGCCAGCATCACGGATGCGATGGGACAGTGCATGGACGCCATCGAGGAAGTGGCATATGACGCGGTTGAGGCAGAGATACTATATGCCCTGCTCAAATGTCCCATGAGCCAGCGCGCGCTGTCCATGCAGCTTGGTATCCCGGAATACGTGATCGAGGAACACCTTGAGAAAATGCTCAGGAAAAATATGATCAAACAGGATGAAAATAATTATAGTATAGACTGAAAAAACAGATTTAAGGAATAAGACAGAAGAAAAAATATCGGAGGAAAAAAATATGTTTAGAGACTGGAGAAAAACCGAAAAAGGAATCTTTGATGAACTCGAGAGAGAGATGGAACAGATGAACGAACTCATGAACCATATGATGACCCAGCTTGGAAAAGAGCCGCAGGTATATGGTTTCAGCGTTCAGGTCGGACCTGAAGGAATACCGCATGTAGAGCGGTTCGGGAACGTCCTGCCTGTTGGTAAAGACCATGATGTCAGGGAGCCATTTGCAAGCTCCATCGTCAACGAAAAAGACAATGAATTAAATATCACAGCTGAAATGCCGGGGATAGAGAAAAAGGACATAGAGGTCAATGCGACAGAGAGCGAAATAGTGATTAAAGCAGAAGGCAACGGACGGAAATATTATAAGAGCATAGCTGCGCCATCACCGGTTGAGCCCGATAGTGCGAAAGCCAAATATAACAACGGGGTACTGGAAGTCACTCTAAGGCTCAAAGAATCGGATAAGCCAAAAGGAAAGAAGATAGATATCGAATAAACACATGGAATAGATATATAAATAAAACATACAATATATTATAGTATTATGGAAAAAAAAGACAAAACTGTTACCCTGAAGATCAGCGAAGCAAAATCCTATGATGCAGGTCGTGGGATAGCACGCATAGACCCCGATGTTGCTCGTGAAATGGGCTTGCAGACCGGGGACGTCATCGGGATCGAAGGCACAAAAAGGACAGCAGCTCTTATTTGGCCAGGATATCCTGAAGACACTCATACAGGAATAATACGAGTGGATGGGACCGTAAGGCGAAATGCCGGCGTAAGTATTGACGACAAAGTGCAGATACGAAAGATACAGACTGCACCTGCTGAAAAAATACTTTTCGCGCCAACCCAGCCCCTGAAGATACAGGGAGGCGAGTCGTACCTTCTGCACAATCTTGATGGTCGAGTCATCTCAAGAGGGGACGCGGTCGAACTTAACATAATGGGGCGCAGGGTAGATCTTATTGTAATTTCCATAAGACCGGTGAGCGATTCAGTAATAATCACCGACGGCACCCAGATAGAAATAAGCGATAAACCTGCAAAGGAGCTTCCTTCCATTCCGAGAGTTTCCTATGAAGATATAGGAGGGCTCGGTGACGAGGTCAGGAAAGTAAGGGAGATGATAGAACTCCCGCTGCGTCATCCTGAGATATTCGAGCGTCTGGGAGTGGAGGCGCCAAAAGGTGTCCTGCTGCACGGACCACCGGGTACGGGAAAGACACTGCTTGCAAAAGCGCTTGCTTCTGAAACCAATGCCAATTTCCATACTCTCAGCGGTCCTGAGATTATGAGCAAGTTCTACGGTGAGTCAGAGGAAAGACTTCGCGATATTTTCAAGGCTGCGGAAGAGAATGCCCCCAGTATCATACTTATCGATGAGATAGACAGCATCGCCCCGAAGCGCGAAGAAGTGACAGGTGAAGTGGAAAGGCGGGTTGTTGCTCAGCTTCTTGCTGTGATGGACGGTCTTAAGGCAAGGGGCAAAGTCGTTGTCATAGGAGCCACGAACAGACCAAATGCAATAGACCCGGCTCTACGCCGCCCCGGAAGATTTGACCGTGAGATCGAGATTGGCGTACCAAGCAGGAAAGCGCGGCTTGAGATACTGCAAATACACACACGTGGGATGCCCATTGCTGAGGACGTGAATCTTGATGAGCTTGCCGACCTCTCGCATGGTTTCGTGGGAGCTGACCTTGCAGCCCTGGCGCGGGAAGCTGCAATGAGTTCTATCAGGCGCGTACTGCCCGAGATAGACCTTGCCGTGCATAGCATCCCGGCAGATATACTTAATAAGATGACAGTTACTGCGGATGATTTCAATAATGCTCTTCGCGAGATGTCCCCTTCGGCGCTTCGCGAGGTTTTCATCGAGTCCCCGAATATCCACTGGAGCGATATCGGAGGGGTTGAAGATGTTAAGCAGGAATTGAAAGAAGCTGTGGAATGGCCTATGACATATCCTGCGCTGTTCAAACATCTTTCCGCAAGACCCCCAAGGGGCATACTGCTATACGGTCCTCCGGGTACAGGAAAGACCATGCTTGCAAAAGCCGTTGCCACGGAGAGCCAGGCAAATTTCATCAGTGTGAAAGGACCTGAGTTCCTGTCCAAGTGGGTCGGAGAGAGCGAGAAAGCTGTGCGTGAGACCTTCAGGAAAGCAAAACAGTCAGCTCCGTGCATTGTTTTCTTTGATGAGATCGACTCTATTGCCCCTGCTCGCGGGAACGGAGGAGATTCACACGTCACAGAGAGAGTGGTCAGCCAGATGCTGTCTGAGATAGATGGGCTTGAAGAGCTGCATAACGTAACTGTGATCGCAGCCACAAACAGACCCGACATAATCGACCCTGCGCTTTTGCGCCCCGGAAGGATAGACCGCCTTGTATTCGTAACCCCACCTGATGAGAAGGCAAGGTATGATATCTTCAGTATTCATCTTGCTAACAAGCCTATCGATAGCGATGTGGACCTTAACATACTTGCAAAAGACACGGAGGATTTCACTGGCGCAGATATCGCATCGGTATGCAATGAAGCCACGATGCTTGCAATAAGAGAGTATGTGAATTCAGGCAAACCCACAGGTGAAGGAGCCATCGCGGAACTGAAGCTTGGCTATCACCATTTCAGGGATGCCATGACAAAAGTGAAGCCGTATTCCAAGAAAGAGATGGAGAAATACAAGAAGATATCTGAGAACTTCATATATCAGTGAGAATCAGAATCTGAAAGTAGAGTAAAGGGAGGTCTTCCGACCTCCATCATCTCGTCTGTTCTCTTCATGAGTGAGTTGGCTCTCAAGGCGGGATTTTAACCTCGGTGGACGAACAGGATTATTAAGCGGTTGAAGAGAGTGGAGAAATGGACTATCTCACCTGATAAACTCTTCAATAATTTCATTCAATTCTTTGGGTTTATCAATCATAACTATGTGCTTACTTTGCGGTATGATTTTCAATTTTGAGCTTTCAATCTCTCTATTCAGATACTGGCTCATTTCTATAGGTGTTGATTTATCATTTTCACCAACGATAATTAATGTCGGTATTTTTATTTCGGAAACTCTATCTCTGATATCGTAATTTTTTGACTCTTTTAAACACTCATATGCCACATGCTTTGGGGTTTTGATAGCCCTGTTGAATGCTTCCTTTCTTATTTGTTCTGCAGGTTGAGAGAAGTTGTGGTTAATGCCTATCTGTATGAATGATTCATAAGAGAAAATATGCATCATGATCCATAAAGAGAGACGCATTGAAAGGGACTGTTTTGCAGTAGTACCAACTAAAACCAGCTTAGAGACTTTATCAGGATGATTTAATGCAAATGTGAGAGCTGTCATGCCTCCCATCGCATGACCAACGAGTGTAACTTTTTTAAGATCGAGTCCTTGTATAAGAGAGTACAGGTCATTAGATAATGTTTCAACTGAATAATTGGCTTTTGGTTTATCTGATTTGCCATGCCCTCTATGGTCGTATGCGATCACTTTATACTTTTTAGAAAAAAACTCAATTTGAGAGGTCCATACCGGGCATTCACCCATCCATCCATGAGAAAAAATAATCGGTTCGCCCTCACCGTGCACTTCATAATATAATTGTATGTCATCCACCTTAATCTTCATGTAAATTCACTCCAATATCAATGGAAAGAGTTGTAATATAAAACTTTGTACACCCCTGCGCCACAGAGCCAAGATAGCACCCCGGTGCCCAGAGACCTTAAAAAAGTTCTACATACCGTTTTATCTATAATGAGCCGATATTATTAATTACTGCATGAACGAAAAAATAATATTGCGAGTGGCTGAGGCGCATCACAGGGATGCGGGCAGGGATATTGCGCGAATTGACCGAGACCTGATGGATAGAATGGGGATCTCAAGCGGTGATGTCATCCAGGTGATCGGAAAAGAAAAAGCATGTGCACTGGCTGGACCTGGCTATCCTGAAGACCAGGGATATGATATTATCAGGATAGATGGGAATATCAGGAGCAATGCGCGCGTGGGTATCGATGACAAAGTGCAGATACAAAAATCTTCTGCACAGGTGGCGAACAGGATAGTTCTTGCGCCCACACAGCAGGTAAGGCTTGTTGGAGGACCTCAGTATCTCCAGCGGCTGCTTGAAGGAAGACCTGTCATGAAAGGACAGCGCCTTCGCGTGGAGACTGTGAGCAATCCTTTATCATTCATCGTAGTTTCGACACAGCCATCAGGATCTGTTCTTGTTGCAAGAAATACCAGTATCGTAGTAAAGGAAAAGGTGATCGAAGAACTGGAAGTGCGTCCGACGCATCTTACTTACGAGGATATAGGGGGCTTAAGGCGGGAGATCGGACTGATAAGGGAAATGATCGAACTGCCCCTGCGGCATCCTGAACTTTTCCAGAAGCTGGGTATTGATCCACCAAAAGGAGTACTATTGCATGGACCTCCTGGTACCGGAAAGACAATGATAGCAAAAGCAGTGGCGAACGAAACTGATGCGAATTTTGTCTCGATAAGCGGTCCTGAGATAATGAGCAAATACTATGGCGAGAGCGAAAAGCAGATACGGGAGATTTTCGAGGAGGCTGAGAAGACCTCACCTGCCATTATTTTCATCGATGAGATAGACAGCATAGCGCCCAAGAGAGAGGAAGTCACAGGCGAGGTTGAGCGCCGTGTTGTGGCGCAGTTATTATCGCTCATGGACGGTCTAAAGGCGCGCGGTCAGGTGATAGTAATCGCAGCGACCAACAGACCGAATGCTATTGACATGGCGCTGCGCCGCGGCGGAAGATTCGACCGCGAGATAGAGATAGGTATCCCCGACAGGCTTGGAAGGCTTGAGATATTGCAGGTGCATACGCGCGGAATGCCGCTTTCAGAGGATATGGCAGAAGAGAAAGGGATGCGTGAGTTAGCGGATATGACTCACGGTTTTGTGGGCGCGGATGTTTCATCCCTGTGCAAGGAAGCTGCGATGCACGCCATCAGGAAGATCCTGCCAAGGATCAATATCGAAGAGGAGATACCTCCTGAGATAATGGAAACGCTTGTAGTGACAAAAGAAGATTTTCATGATGCATTCAGGAATATAGAACCGTCTGCGTTAAGAGAGGTATTTATCGAGGTACCGGAAGTCAGGTGGGATGATATAGGCGGGCTTGAAAAAGCAAAGCAGGAACTCATTGAAGCTGTGGAATGGCCGCTAAAATATCCCGAAGCATTTGAAGCCATAAACACCAGACCGCCTAAAGGTGTGCTGCTTTTCGGACCTCCGGGCACGGGTAAGACGCTTCTTGCAAAAGCCGTGGCTACTGAAAGCGAGGCAAATTTTATCAGCATAAAAGGTCCGGAACTCCTCAGCAAATATGTGGGCGAGTCAGAACGCATAGTAAGGGAGACATTCAGGAAAGCGCGCCAGGCAGCGCCTTCAATAATTTTCTTTGATGAGATAGATTCCATCGTGCCAACGCGAGGCTCTTCTTTTGATTCAGGAGTCACAGAACGTGTTGTGAGCCAGATACTCACAGAGCTTGATGGGCTGGAAGAGCTAAAGGATGTGGTGGTTGTGGCTGCTACCAACCGTCCTGACATGGTTGATCCTGCGCTTCTTCGTCCCGGAAGGCTTGACAGACTTATATACATCAGACCGCCTGACCTGAGAGAAAGGGAGATGATATTCACACTTCACCTTCGAGGCAAGCCGCTATATCCTGGTGTGGAGATCAAAAAGCTTGCAGAAATGTCAGAGGGTTACTCAGGCGCAGATATCGAAGCTATATGCCGCGAGGCTGCGATGCTTGCGCTAAGGGATAGTATCAAACATGGAATGCAAAAGGAAGATGTTATTCAGGCAGCCCGTGATGTCAGAATAAAACTGGAGCATTTTAACAGCGCTTTTTCGATAGTAAGACCCACAATGAGTGATCTGACCGTTTTTGAGTGCATGACTGAATTCAGAAAAACAGTAAAAAAACACTACAGGAAAAGGGGAAAGTAAAGTCAAACGTTTGTCTGACCAGTCCTCTTCAATACAATCCTTCGTTTTCAAGCAGCCAGTACCAGAGAGGAACATACCTTATCCTCTTTCCATCTACTTTTTCATTGGTGAACAGGTCAGAAGTTATGACAGTTCCTTCTGGAAGATTAAAATAGACAAGTCCCGAAATAAGACCATTGACCTCCCTGGCGCGCGTATCTCCATCTGATATATCTGAACAAACCTGTATTATGCGGTTGGCTTTTAATCCTTCCTTTATCACGAAATCCACTTCGAGACCTTTATCATCCTGCCAGTAATATATTTCGCAATTTGACCGCAAAAGTTGCAGGAATACGAGATTTTCATATAATTGCCCGATATTTTCTGAAAAGCGGAAAGAAACAGCATTTACCATTCCGGTATCTATGCAATATAATTTTTTTGGTTTATTTATCTGCTTCTTTAAAGAGTAATCATAATGTTTTACGCTGAACAATAAAAAGGCGTCTTCAAGATATGACAGGTAATTGATTATTACATCTGTGCTTAATGTCGCATAATTTGCAAATATTTTTTTCAATGAATTAAACGTGTATGGTTTGGCGATGTTTGATATGCAGAAGATGCTCAATTGTTTCAGGGTTTGAGCGTTGCGAAGGTTGTGCCGTGAGATTATATCCTTATGTATTATGTCTTCAAAATAGGATTGCAGTAATTCCCTGTGTTTTATCAATGGATAAAATATGACTTCAGGAAAACCGCCTTTTTCAATATATTCATTGAATCTTTTTTTTATTTCGATATTTTTTTTTGAATATAGGAGTGTCTTCAGTTCAAACTGGATACGATTAACTTCAAGGTATTCAGCGAAGCTGAATGGGAACATGCGGGTTGTTAAATGTCTTCCTGTTAAAAGTGTTGAGAGATCGGTTGATAAGAGCGATGCATTCGAACCGCTGATTATGATCTTGATATTACGTTCCCTGTCATAAGTACTTTTTATCCATTTTTCCCAATCCTGCACGTTCTGGATCTCATCCAGAAAAAGGTATAATTTATGTTTTTGTGATACTTCATAAAACTCTTTGTAAGTATCGACCAGCAATCGTAATTCATCGCCGTTTAAAGGTAGAAGCCTGTCATCATCAAGATTGATATAAACTATATTTGTCTTAGGTATGCCTGACTTTATCATTGAAGAGATAAGCTGATACATAAAATATGTCTTGCCGCAGCGCCTTACTCCAAGAATATCTGCAACATGGGGGGTTTCAAGGAGCAGTGTTTTATGGCGCGTGTGGAATACCGGGATTTCGCGTTCCTGCCATTCTACAAAAATATATTTCAATTTGGTTTTTGTGTCCATGAAATATGAATGGACTCACAATAATTTATATATATCGTTTATACTCGACAAAATACATTGATTTTGTTGTTTATGTACAACACTATTTGAACTAAACTTGACGCTTCTTTAAAAAAAAGTTAGAAGCAGGCTTGTGCCTACTTCTTTCCTGCCTGCGGGGCGGCAGCTTTCGGCTCTTCCTTCTTGGGTTCAGCCGGTGGTTTAGGCGGTATGGTCTGCGTCCTGAAAAGGTCGCTGATGCTCTCTTTTGGAGCGCCCGGTGCAGGAGGCTTGACATCTGTCGAAAGACCCATGAGATGGGCTGTGAGAACAACCAGGTCATCCACGCTCATGTCCATCTTGAGATCGTCCCTGCCGTCAAGCAGGTTGCGCCTGCAGAAGGGGCATGTGCTGATCAGAGCCTGTGCGCCAGTTTCTTTTGCATCGTTCATGCGCCCCTTGGCAACGCCAAGAGCAAGGTCGGGAATGCCTGC
>JAQUNZ010000094.1 GCA_028717345.1 Candidatus Methanoperedens sp. | reverse complement strand
CTTGTTAAACCGTCTAAGAAATCCATTGACAAAATTACTGAAAAAATCAGTAATACTATCAAGCAAAGTAAAGCTTGGACACAAGAGGCTTTGATTGATACCCTCAATCCAATTATAACAGGATGGGCAAATTATCACCAACCTGTTGTATCCAAAAGAATATTCAATAAAATCGACTCAACAATATGGAATATGCTTTGGAACTGGGCTAAAAGAAGACACCCTCTGAAATCCAAACCATGGATTGCCGATAAGTATTGGCACGAAATAGGGAATAGGAACTGGGTATTTTCAACAGGAAGCAAACAACTGAAAAACCTATCCGATACGAAGATAGTTAGACACATCAATTTAAAATTGGATAAGAACCCTTATCTTGACAAAAACTACTTTGTTTCACGTAAAATAAAACAAGGTGTTATAAATCTAACAGGTACGACTAAAAAAGATGGGATTGATACATTTAAGAATCTGTCAATCTAAGACCATGACCATGATAGTAACTGCTGCCCGATACTGAAAGGGTTATAAATGCTTGAGCGGTATGAAGCGAAAGTTTCACGTACCGTTCTTAGAAGAGGGAGAGCGAGAAATCGTTCTTCCTTATTCGACTAGATACCTGTTAAAGAATCATTCTCGCATAATCTAGCGAACTTTTAGCATCGTCGATATCGATATTTATCATGACCTTATATTCTTTCAGCAAGTCCATATATTCGGATATCGAGAGCCTGGCTATCTTCGCCCCGAGACCGAGACTGACCTTTCCCTGTTTATATAGTTCGATAGATTTCATTTTTCTCCCCTCATCTATCAACTCTCGAAGCATTTCAGACATTTTAAGACCCATCATATCCTTAAGGAACTTGAGGTCATTTGGATGTTCATATCTTACAGATATTGTCAAGGACAATTCACCTCCTGCTTGAAGTAATTATATATTTCTTTTGAATACCTGCCATAATCATTCAGTTTTTTTAAATATTCACACGCTTCAGTTTGAGTCAATGATCCTTTTTCAAACATTCGAACTATGATTGCCAAAGCATTGATAAATGGAATCTCGAACAGTTTGCATAACTTGATCAATTCGCCATCGTCCGTCAAAATCGCTTTCGCATTACATTCTTTATATAGTATGAAGGCAGCAGCTTCACCTTTATGTATTTTGAATTCTTTCATAACTTTTTCTGTATTTGATCTTATTTCCTTCACAATAATATGATCATCATCAATTTCCTTTTCCAGAATCTTTGAATCGAATGTCTTTCCTTCTGTTATTTCTTTTTCCACCTCTGTGGGAATAGATATTTCTCCATATTCGTTAAGGAATATTCTGATCGCCCCTGCTTTTGCTAAAAGGATCAGGGTTGAAGCATTGGAAACAATCATATTACATTTGAATACATTTGTAATCATATTTAAACATTTCTAATCGCTAGGACTTTATATGAATGAATCTAGCTGCATAGAAATGTATTTCATGATTCCAGCATTCTCTCCACACTCCAGCGACTTCTGCTGCTGCTTCAGCGTCACGTTCCCCTTAATCCCATGTTCCATAAGCAGATCAAGCATCTCTCTCGGTCCAATATCCGCAAGTTCGGAAGCCTCCCACAAAAGGATATCTTATTTCTTCACATTCCCTGCATGCAGCCCGCATTCCTTCTTTGTGGCATCTTCCCACCACCAGCGCCCTTCGCGCTCATGCTGACCCGGAAGCACAGGTTTTGTGCATGGCTCGCATCCGATGCTGACGAATCCTTTTTCATGCAGTTTATTGAAAGGAACATCATTTTCCCTGATGTAATCCCATACCTGTTTTGATGTCCAGTTCGCAAGCGGGTTGAACTTCACAAGTTTGCCAGTGCCAAACGTGGGATCTTTCTGGATGACTGGAACGCTGGCTCTTGTTCCAGGACTCTGGTCTTTTCGCTGCCCTGTTATCCATGCGTCCATAGTGTTGAGGGCGCGCTTTAAGGGATCGACCTTTCGAACGTCGCAGCATTCCTTGTGACCGTCGTTGTAGAAGGAGAATAATCCTTTTTCTTTCACCAGTTTCTCAGTCGCATCGCGGTTGGCAAAGAACACTTCTATGTTAATATTATAAACTTTCCTGACCTCTTCGAGGAACTGGTATGTCTCAGGATGCAGCCGCCCGGTATCAAGCGAAAAAACCCTGAACTTCTTTCCAGTCCTTTTCGCCATGTCGATCAACATCACGTCCTCAGCACCGCTGAATGATATCGCGATATTAGAGAATTTCGAAAGCGCCAGGTCAATTATTTCCTGCGGCGCCTTATTATCATATTCTTTTGCTAATTGTTCAATATTAAGTTCCATTTATTATCCCTGCCGGTTATCATTTTCCTGTAATATCTTTCCTGAATTTCTCAAATCCCACCCTGTCAATGCAATCGCCAAACCTCTCACCAACATTGGTGTTCTTCTTCGACCAGTTCATGATCTTTCTGAATATAGTGACCGCTTCTTCAGCCGATCTTGCATCGACGAATTCCTTTCCAAGTTTCGGATGCTTGCCAATTTTTCCGCCCACGAATATCTTATATCCTTTCCATTCCTCTGATATAAGATCGGTCGGGCATGCGCCAACACATGCGCCGCAAAGGTTGCATTTGTCCCAGAGTATCTTTGCCTTATTATCCTCGACAATGATGGCTTTCTCAGGACACATGAAGGTGCATGTCCCGCAGCCAGTGCAGTCCTCTGTATAAATGGCGGGCTTGAGTATCCCCATTACACCAAGGTCGTTCTCCTGCGGTTTTGCGCAGGCGTTGGGGCATCCTGTTACTGCAAACTTTATCTTTACTGGCATGTCCTCGCCAAAGAATTCCTTGTCAAGCATTCCTCCCATGCCGTAGGTGTCTATTATGCCATAGTTGCATTCAAGGTTCCCCGGGCATGAAATTATGTTGCGTACGCGCGGTCCGCATGAGCCCGGAGGCGTGCCGTTGTCTTCAAGTTCTTTTGTGATCGTGTCAAGGTTATGGATATCCACGTTGGGGATCTGCAATCCCTGACGGGTGGTAATATGAACGTATCCTGTGCCGTATTTTTTAGCGATGCGGGTAATTCCTGCAAGCTGCTCGCATGTCACATTGCCGCAGGGCATGCGAAGCCTGACAACGAACAGGTCTTTCTGGCGCTGCTTCATGTAACCGGATTTTTTAAGGGTCGCGATGTCAAGTTTATTAAGGCTCATGGTGTTCCTCGATATTCGGGATGATATTTATATGATTATGGGTTGCTTAACTCATCGGGGTTTAAATATACCTGATGAATGAGGCAATATTTGTAATGAAATCGTGGCTGTTTTCAAAATCTTCGAAATCTATATGCCGATTGCGAACAATTATTATTAGGGTACTATTATGGAAAATCAGATCCTCTGGCTCAATAAAAACGAAGTGGAATCGCTACTTGACATGAAAGACACGCTCAGGGTCGTTGAAGATGCATTCAGGCAGCATGGTCTTAAGAAAGTCCAGATGCCGCCCAAGCTGTATCTTTATTTCAAAAAACACAACGGCGACCTGAGGACGATGCCTGCGTTCCTTGAAGAGCAGGATATAACAGGTGTGAAGATCGTGAACGTCCATCCCGATAATCCGCAAAAAGGACTTCCAACCGTGATGGCTCTTGTTATCCTTAACTCAACAAAGACCGGCGCGCCGCTTGCAGTAATGGACGGCACGCTTCTAACAGATATGAGGACTGGCGCTGCAGGAGGGATAGCTGTGAAATATCTTTCGAGGAAGAATTCAAAAGTTGTTGGATTCGTTGGGTCGGGGAACCAGGCAAAGACGCAAGTGATGGCGATAAACGAAGTTTTAGACATAGGGGAAGTAAAAGTTACAAGCATTTCTGAAAAAAGTAATCTCGCATTTAAAGATAATATGGAGAAAAAGGTGGGCTGCGAAATAACTGTTAAAAGGAGCATCAGGGAGGTTTGTGACTGCGATATACTTGTTACTACAACGCCTTCCAGAGAGCCAATAGTGAAAAACGAGTGGATAGCAGATGGAACTCACATAAATGCGATAGGCGCGGATGCAGCAGGCAAGGAAGAACTTGATCCTGCGATATTAAAGCGTGCCAGGGTCGTGGTGGATGACATACCGCAGGCTTCACATTCAGGCGAGGTAAATGTGCCGATATCAAAGAAATTGATCAGTGTAAAGGACATCTGCGCAGAACTGGGCGAGGTGATCACGGGAAAGAAGAAAGGAAGGACAGGCGATTCCGATATCACCGTCTTTGATTCCACGGGGCTTGCGATACAGGATGTGGCGACAGCGGATATGGTGTACAGGAAGGCGGTTGAGAAAAAGATCGGGATAAGGTTGCAACAATTCTGATCATTCATTTCCCTTAATCAGAAAAGGAGCGAAATCCCTGAGATCAAAAACGAAATAACCCATAGTGATCAGTTTTTCTTTATCCCTGATGTCCTTTGCGATAATGCCATATCTTTCCTTTCGCCTGGCATTATGCCATTTCACCTGCTCCGCTTTGCGCTTCAAGTCAGCCAATATTATCTCAACCTCTTCAGCATCCAACGAACTCCACTTACATTCGAAAAAGGATATTTCCTTTTTTTCTTTGTTCAAAGTAATTATGTCTATTTCCTCAGTTTTGTGCCACCATCTGCCAATATCCATAAATTCAAAATGCAGCAAACCTTTTCGGTTCATTTCTATCAAAAATTCGGCTGCCTGTTTTTCAAAAGCCTTTCCGAAATAAGAATTAATATCCTTCATGATAAATTCAAACGCCCTTTCAGGATTGATTTCCAGCAATCGTGAATTTTTGTATATGAACCTGAACCAGAAATTAAAAAAATTATCCAGAAGGAAATATCTGGTATCTCTGGCGCGGCTCATTATCACTGGTTTTTCTCTTATCACTATTTCGTAATTATTTACAAGTTCGTTAAGGTATTTTGATACTGCGCTTGACGGCAAACCGGTATAATCTGAAATCTCCTTCGGGGTTGCGTTCCCGGATGAAATTGCTTCAAGTATCGAAAAATAGCTCCTGTGCTCGGAGCCAAATTCAAGAGTAAGTATATTTTTTCCTTCTTCGGCAAGTATCCTGGTATCTATGAATAATTTTTTAAACGTCTCCAGCGGGTCATCAGTTCCCATCTGCCCGGCAAGAAGAAGATATTTGGGAACGCCTCCAAATATGAAATAGAACTTTGAAGCATCCTCTGTTTCCATATCAAAAAAAGCGTTCAGAAATGTATAACTATCAAAAAAGCTGAATGATTTCAGGTTAAAGAGCATCGTAGCTCTTCCAAACAGCGGTTCTTTGGTATCTTTGAATATTTTTTTTATCATTCCGACATACGAACCGATTATCAGGAACATATGCCGCGATTTTTTATGATTCAAGTCCCAGTATTTCTGGAATTTTGAAAATATGCCGGGATTGACCTTACTCAGGTTCTGGAATTCATCGAACACCACGATCAATTTCTCTTTCTGCTCAAAGATCAGATCAAAGAAATCATCCCAATTATCAATTCGCGGCTTTATTTTGAGTATTTCTCCAAGCGACTCTTCCAGGTCTTTAAAGATCAGCGCTTCAGGTTTTATTTCTATAAAAAAATAGACAGCTTTCTTTCCGTTTATGAATTCGCGGCTCAATTCGGTTTTTCCGACCCTGCGACGACCGTAGATTACGACAAAGGATGATGATTTTGATTTGTAAATGTCCTCTAAAATGTGGAGCTCATTCTTTCGGTTGATGAAGCCTACCATAGAGTAACATACTGTTCAGTATGTATATATAGATTGCGATTTGTGGGAAATTGATGAGATGATAGTAATCATGATTGTTTGCGGAAATGGATATTTTTGTGGGTAATTAAGGGGATGAAGGCTTCCATTCTTTCATTCCGTTTCGACTGCCGCCTATAACAACACAAGCCGCTTGGCTTATTGAATCGAAAAGGTAGTCCTCTGTAAGTTCTCTATTTGAGTTTATTTTTCCTGTCCGCTCTAAATCTTTTCGACGTTCGTATGCACCGTCAGCCGCACCTTTGCCAAAAGATTCATCAAGTTCGTTTGAAACTGTAGAACCTTTAAAAACAATAAATTTCTTTGTGTCATAAAACTTTCCAAACGCACTAACACCTTTCTTCATGCTGTATATTTTGTAAGTAATCTTGTCTGTTGGTATTGGTTCATGCCCGATTGGTTCGATTTTTTTCGTTGCCGGTGTTGTTACATTCGGGAAGAAATATTTTTTGAACAACTCTTCTTTCTCAGAGATTTTTGTGCTCTTAATCTGATCAATCTCCTGTTGTTTGATTTTTATCTTGCTCTCTAATTTTTCTACTTCGCTCTTTAATTGTTCTATATCTTCTTGAATCGCCCGAATATCTTTGAGTTCTCTTTTGTCAATGTCGTCAACGAATTCAATAATTTGTTTCAGTTCGGTCTCTCGTTCCTCAATGTAAGTCAGATAAGTTTTATTCTGATAATTGTCAAATCCGATAAGTTTGTTAATTCGGTCTGCAACTTCCTGTTGTTCAAAGTCAGCAAGAGAAAACTCGTAAATGAGAGTTTCATTAAAGCTGCTGACACGCATGAAAGGTGAGTAAAAGCGAAAAGTTTTGCCGTTTGTCAGAATTGCGAGGACAGGTCTTTCTTCATCACAATACCTTTTGAGCTGAATTACGTCATCATCAAGATTTTTATCAAGTGCTTTTGTTTCGACAATTATTTTGTTGCCAATATTTATGTCAACCCTGCTCCCTTGTGCTGCATGTTCTAGGTCAAACTTTTTATGCCCAAAAGCATCAAGAAAACGCATAACTATGTTGTGTTTTACGTTTTGTTCATTACCGTCAAACTGTGAAAGATTTGTTTGTGCTATTCGTTTTAACTCTTCGAAGTTCATGTTAGGATCAGCCTAAAAAAGTTGATTTTATCTCATTCTTATCCGCATTGCTTATATCCTCACTTTGGATGGTGCTCGCCTTTTCCATATGTTCCCTCTTAATTTCTTAAAATCTATAGTATCCAAAGGGACTTATAATTTTCCCCGGAGCTATATTGCTTGCATGAGTATATCTCTGTTGTTTTTGATTTTTTTGACCAGATAGTCGTAAATTGCTTATTTTTTTGCATTTTTAGATAAATATTTTTTTACCATCCTGTCAAAGTCAGATTCAAAGCATTTATCCTGCTCTACACGGAAACTTTCAAACTCCTTTTCCGCCAGCGCCACAGCCACTTCATGCGATACCTTCCCTGCGTTTTCCAAAATATCCTGCTCATTGAACTTGAGAAAAGCATCGAGTTTTCCACTCCAATCCCGCATATACATGGTTTTTCCCCTGCTTGCCTGGAATTCAGCGTAATCGATGTACATATTCACAATCCTGTTAAGTTTATCCAATTCCTCCTTTTGCAGGTAGTTTTTAGCAATTCTGACGTCACCGGGAAGGATCTTGCCTTTTGGTGATTTTCGCCAGGTGGTAAGCCCCATGTTCGGTTTATTCTTATCCGCACGTGAGGCAATAATTTCCGCTGCTGTCTGTCCTGTAATTGCAAAATGAAGTTTGTTCTGGACGGCAGCAAAAAACTTTTCCGCTTGTGCGGTATGTGGCGAATAATCAATGGCTGTAGTATAAATGTCCGTGATTTTTTGATACGCCATGCGTTCGCTTGCACGAATCTCGCGAATTTCTTCCAGAAGCTCATCAAAATATCGCGTTTCAAAGCGTGTCCCATGCTTGAATCTCTCGCTGTCAATAGCAAAACCTTTCAAAATGTAACCCTTTAATTTATCTGTAGCCCATATACGAAATTGAGTGCCGCGCTCAGAATTCACCCTGTAACCAACAGCAATAATCGCCTCAAGGCTGTAATGCTTTGTTTTATAATTTTTTCCATCAGAGGCAGTTATCGAGTATTCCTCGGTAACTGAATTTTGGTCTAACTCACCTTCGGCAAATATGTTTTTAAGATGGAAAGAAATATTGTCCGTAGAGCAATCAAAGAGTTCAGCCATGAGTTTTTGCGTCAGCCAGACGTTTTCATGTTCAAAACGTACTTCTATCCGGGCTTTGCCGTCCTCTGTTTCATAGATGGTAATTTGATTTCTTAACTTATCTTTACTCATAGTTTTATTCTCATATAAAAATCACATCTTTCAAATCCTCAAAATGCGGGTCCCCGCTGACCACTTTGCAGCCCATTCTCTTTTGCTGGGCAATGATAAGCGCATCCATCATACCCAACCCCTTTTTTGTTTTCCTGACTTCACTTCTAATCGTGGCAGCATCCAGCCAATCCTGAGTTAAAATACATCTGACATCAGAAACTTTCCTTACAATG
>JAQUNZ010000093.1 GCA_028717345.1 Candidatus Methanoperedens sp. | reverse complement strand
TTTTCTGAAAGTGCACCCACGATACATGGGACATCAACGCTCCATGAGATCGCTCCCATCTTTGAAAAAAGCTTCTCCATCTCATCAAACTCTCCTGTATTGAATTTATGTGTCATAGTCGCAATAGAAACAGGAATCCCGGATTCACATAAATTGGTTATGCCTTTCATGGACCTGGAATACGAACCTTTTCCTCGCAGCAGGTCATGGGAACGGATACCGTCTATACTGACCTGCACTTCATGAACATAACCTGATAATTTTTTTGCAGTGGTATTGTCTATGAGAGTTCCGTTTGATAATACAACCACACGTAATTCATACGATGGCAGTATCTCCATAAGTTCCCAGAATCTTGAATGGATCAGCGGTTCTCCCCCTGAGATCATGAGTTTTAAACCCCCCATTTCTTCAAATTGTGACACTGTTTTTTCAAAAATATCAAGATCCATTTCAAGCTTTCCAGTATCCTGGAGATAGCAATGCTTACAGGAAAGATTGCATATATTCGTAATATTTAAAAGAAGATAACGAAGTGAGGGGGTCGGGGAACGGGGAGCTTTGACTTTTTTTATCTTTTTTCCGCCTGTCATCCGGATTATCCCTTCTTCCAGCATGAAATCAATATTTTCATCACTTTTGCCATTCACGAGCAGACCCGGAAACGGATTCCTGCCATTACATTTTTTCAAAAACCGGAAAGCTTCATCGTCCAATTCGTACAACTCATCTTTAATGATATCATAAACAACAGGAGATTCAAGCTCACGCAGGATATGACCCGGCGCCAGAATGGGATACTTATCTGAAAACATCCTTTATCTCACCTGGTCTTATCCTGCCCTCCTGGAGCATGGTTTTTAAGACCTTGAATGCAGCGCATTCAAGCTCGAAATCATCTTCCTTGTAGAATTCGCAGTGGGTGCAGATAAGGGTCACATAAGGATTTATCTCTTTTTTTGTCATCTGCTAAGCCTTGATTAAGCGCAGGAAGAGTGGCATTTACAAGTTCCTCTGGCAATTTTTTTTATCTTTATAATCTTCAATGTTTTCACCTCGTTCATATAGATTCATTCGATTCTTTATCAGGATTTTGGTTTAAATTTGCAAAATCAGTGATTTTATTTATTTAATCTTTTCATATTATTTTACACCAGCCGTAAAGTATATATGTAGTTTACACACATTGTAAAGTTAATAGTATTATATAAATGAGATGATAAGACATGAACAGAGGATAGATGAGATCGAACAAAATGAGTAAATATGGAGGGGGGAATAATGCTCAAAACAATCCTACTATTCATTCTTCTAATATCAGGAATTGATAATGGTATGGCAGATGAGGACATGACTTCTGATCTTATTTGCCCATGTGAATGTGCCATGCTTATTTCAACATGTGATTGCACCACTGCGATACAGGTTAAAAAAGAGATAGCTCAGATGAAAGAAAATAGCTTTTCGGAAAAACAGATATATTCAGCTCTCCAGGCAGAATATGGAAAAGATATCCTGATACATCCAGAAAAAACAAATTCAATGTCGTTATGGATGGCTGGAGCATCATTGATCATTTTATTTGTTTTCCTTGGGTACATCTTCACCAGAAAAATGAAGACTGGACTCATACCTGATATAAAAAAGTACGAAGAGCGTTTTGAAGAAGAATACAGGAAGTTCGTTTCCGAATTTGAGGAGAAATGAGCTTCATATTTAAAGGATACATTTCAGTGTTCGTAGTTTTATTTTATTTCATAAGTTCAGCCTCTGCACAAACCGATTTGATAGTCTCTGATGAAAAAAAGACTCAGGATAATTCGATAAATGCAAAAAACCTGAGCAACCAGACATACAATATAAGGGTTGCCCTTGACCATGTTTTCATATCAAATAAAAACAATTCTTTTGAGATATCTGAGATAGTTGTATTCAGGAATGAAGGTCAGGAGATATATTACAGCAAGGATAACCATACATTCTTTGCCATATCAACTCCACCGGACATAAGATATCTGAAAACCCAGGCAATGGAATGCTGTCTTGTGCAGGAAGAAGGGGTTGTATATATGGATCCGATGCAGTCTATCAAGCCCGGGGAAAACTTCGAGATGATGATATCCTATATACTTATTCCTCAGGGTCAGGAATATGTGTTCAATAAAAGTGCAATATACAATACCACTTCTCTATCGATCTTCGTTGATAAAAAAAGCGGGATGAGCCTGGAAGGGCGATATGATGCTATCACTCTTTCTGGAGTTGAATACGATGTTATCACTTTTAATGATATCATGTCAGGAGATACAGTCAGTATTCCAGTAAAAACAATAAAGGCGCCGGATTATCTGTATGCAGGAACAGGATTGTTTATTATATTTTCAACGGGTTTGGTTTATCTTTTTAAGGGAAAGATCAAAAGCAGAGGAAAAAAAGAGCTTACTATTGAAGAGCTGGAACTTGAGAAAAAAAAGATTTTCCAGACCATTTATGGATTCAAAAAACACGCAGGATCAGAAGAATCAGAAGAATACAGGAAATTGATGGAAGAGTACAGGGAAAAAGCGATACAGATTTATTTCAAGATGGATAATTTAAGAAATAAAAAAGAGGAATTTACATGAGAATATCCAGTATTATAATAGCGCTTTTGATCTTGACGGTAGTTACTATGAGCGGATGCTTATCAGAAAGTGAGAAGCCCCCGGTCGATCCATTGGAGCCGAGAGAGAATTCAGAAGCGGGTATTAAAATCACTATTACTTATCTGCCGGATATTAGTGATGCCACCGCTTTTGATATCGCAGTCACGGCTCATAAGAACTACAACGATGATTTTAAGAACAACTCATTTCTGAAGGATCCGGATGGCAAAACATATAAACCCATATCCTATGAAGGCGAAGGCGGGCATCATGCAAGTGGAACGCTGCGGTTTCAAAAGATCGAAAGCAAGAGATTTGAACTTGTTATCCAGGACGTTGCAGACGTAAAAGAGAGAATATTTAAGTGGTAAAAATATGTCAGCCCATGGCATCAAGAATCTGTTAAAAAATCCGTATGTTTTTGGAGCAAGTATAGGGATACTGGTGATTCTATTCAATCTTTCGATAGCTTCCATAGCAGAAGGTTCACTGCAGAAAGGATATCAGGTGTTCCTCAGTAATGGGATATTCGTGTACCTGATACCTCTGGCAGTTGGGATCCAGATGGGGCTTTTCAGGTACCACAGGAATATCACTTCAGGAAGTACATCAGGCTCTGAAAAAATAGGCATGGCAGGCTCAACCACTTCGTCGCTGGCTATGGTGGCATGCTGCCTTCACCATGTGAGCGATCTCTTGCCAGCAGTGGGTTTCATCCTCGCAACTTCATCGTTCCTTATTCAGTATAAAGATGCAATAATAATCATCGGGCTCCTTGCAAACTTAGCAGGAAGCTTATACATCGCAAGAGCGATCTTAAGAGACAGGGCAGTTATTGCAGACGCGAAAAAATCCACGGTCTAAGGAGGTTATATGAAAAAAGTTCATATTGTGATCATTGTGGTTGCTTTGATATCAGTATCAGTTATTTTTGGCTTATTTGAACCCAGGAAGAGCATCTTCACAGAGAGACTGGGGGACATGACATTGACCAGATACGAAACCGGGGAGACTGCAAAACAGCAGATATCTAATATATTTGCGCTGAAGGACATACCACTTGAAAAAGGATACTCAGCAGTCTATCAGAGCAATAAAGGCACGATGCATATGTGGGTTGCCGAACCTTATGACCATAATGTTGCAAACAATGCCTTCATTACAATGAACTCCATGCTCGGAGGTCCAAAAGGAAAACACGATGAGCATGAAAACTCTGGCGAAGCTGGTCAGACAGACTCCCATAACGAGCACGACTATTCCAAAATGATGAATGGATCTTTTACCACTCCAGAGATAATTGATATTACGGAGTTTGAGATTCCCAGTGTTTATATGATGAAGGCAAATAATTCATTCAATTACTATTATTTCAAAATGAATTACAATAAGGGCAGGGTTTACTGGATAATTTTTGATTCTTATGATACTGAATATCAATTATCTGTCGTGAAACAGGCAGTGATGAAGATATAATTATTGCACATCAAACTTTTGCGAGCAGTTTCACGTATTTCTTTTCAAACTCGCCCTGGCATGTTGTGCAGCAGAAGAAATAATCTTTATCGTCGAATTTCTTTCTTACAGCGTCTCCAGCCACTTTCTTATCGCAATAAGAACATGTCAGGGTTATACTGGAGGACGCGAGCGGGATAGTTGAATCCTTTGTGAATGCATTTTTTACTGATAATATGCGTATGTTATTCACATCAGTAAGATTTATCTTCTCCTGTATCGTAAGAATCCGCCGAAAATCCCCTGCTACCCTTGATACTATTGCTGTGTCAGAATCAGAGGTTATATACAGCTCTTTAACCTCTTCAATCCCCCGGAGGTCTTCAGTTATTCTGCTGACAGCGCCCGGCTTTGCATTTACAAGGAGTATTGCTTCGGTTATCCCCAGCTTATTGTTATCGATATCGATGGTGAATTTACTGATAACCCCGAGTTCAAGCAGCCTGTCCACACGGCTTTTGACTGTGGGAACGCTTGTAAGGCAGCACTTTGCTATCTCCTGGAACGACTCCCTGCTGTTGCTCTTCAGATGTGTCAATATCTTAACATCAAGATTATCAAGTTCTATCATATATGACTTTACACACAGTGTAAACATAAGTACTTTACGGTGAATATCCAACCATTTAAGGTGCCATTATTAAGTCATATTGACATCAGCAAACTCCAGTTTTATAAATTTTTCAGGTGTTTGATAGAAGCAATTTCGTCAGCCAGTTTCTCATTTTCCATGCGTAAAATTATCAGTGATACCAGGAGAAGGATAAATGCAATAACGTTCACAAGAACTGTGCCAATCACAGTATCTCCACTGATTCCTCCTCCCCCAGGACCTACAACAACAGGATGAACAGTGGCTCTATTCCACAGCCGGATAGAAAGGAAGCTTAAGGGTACACCTATAAAACCTACAATACCAAATACTGCTGAAAGCCTTGCCCGTTTCTCAGGCTCATCTATAGATTTTCTCACCATTAGATAAGATAAATAAATTAAAAAAAGAACCAGCGATGTGTTCAGCCTGACATCCCATGTGACCCAGAACTCGCCCCATGCCGATCGTGCCCAGAGCGAGCCTGTGATAAGAGTAAGAACTGCCAATATTACTCCGATTTCAGATGCTGCGACTGCTCTCGTATCCCATGTTTCCCGCTTTGTTCTAAGATACATTATACTGGAAACAAATACAATGGCAAAAGCCAGATACGCCGTGACAGCTATTGGAACATGAAAGTAGAATATCTTGAAGTTTATGGGATCGCCACCTGCATCCATTGGATCAACGGGAACCGGGGCGATGAAGAATATCAAGTAGATTGAAACAACTATTGCTACTGATGTTAACGAAAAAAGTATTTTCCTGAACATGTTTTAATGTCTCAATTTATAGCATGATGAATTTCGCTGCTAATATTGGTTTCCATTTACAAAAATGAATAAATATTTAAAATTTTTTGTATTTTTTAAGCACAAACAACTTAAAGAATAGAAATTCAAAACCTTTAATTCAAATAGCATGTAGATAGACTATAGATTATGCCTTTGGAAATCATGAGGTGTGTGGATGTCATTTAAACTCATTTCAGGATTTGAACCAAAGGGCGACCAGGTGCAGGCGATAAAAAAGCTTGTGCAGGGTTTAGAACAGGGTATGAAGCGCCAGACCCTGCTGGGAGTAACTGGCTCAGGCAAGACCTTCACTGTCGCGAACGTGATTCAAAAAGTACAGCGACCAACGCTTGTCATCTCACACAACAAGACACTTGCTGCACAGTTATATTCTGAGTTCAAGGCATTTTTCCCTGAAAATGCTGTCGAGTATTTCGTAAGCTACTACGACTACTACCAGCCTGAAGCATACATCCCGCAGACAGATACTTACATCGAAAAAGACGCATCCATAAACGAGGAAATAAACAGGATGCGGCTCTCAGCCACACGGTCGCTTTTTGAGCGGCGCGACGTGATCGTGGTTGCAAGCGTCTCCTGCATATACGGCATAGGCTCCCCCCAGGAATGGCATGAGATGTCAATGATACTGAGGGTCGGCGAAGAAAAAGAGCGAAAAGCCATACTTTCCAGGCTAGTTGATATGCAGTACGAGCGCAACGATATGGATTTTTCAGCAGGAAAGTTCAGGGTGCGCGGGGATACTATTGAAGTGTTCCCTTCATACGCTTCAACAGGGATGAGGATAGAACTTTTCGGGGACGAGATCGAGAGGATTGCTGAATTTGACCCCTTAACCGGAAAAACCATAAGGGAGAGTGAGGGCGTAGTAATATATCCTGCCAAGCATTTCGTGATGCCGCAGGAAAAAATTGAGGCTGCTATCGAATCTATTGAAACGGAACTGGAAGAGAGGCTTCATGAGCTAAGATACATGGGTAAGATCCTTGAAGCCGCGCGCCTTGAGCAGAGGACAAAGTTCGATATCGAGATGATGCACGAGATCGGGTACTGCCAGGGCATCGAGAACTACAGCCGTCACATGGACGGAAGGAAGTCCGGCGAGCCGCCGTACTCGCTGCTTGATTATTTCCCTGAGGATTATCTTGTGGTGATCGATGAGTCGCATGTCACGCTCCCGCAGGTAAGGGGAATGCAGGCAGGCGACCATGCGCGAAAGGAATCGCTTGTGGATTACGGCTTCAGGATGCCTTCTGCTTTTGATAACCGCCCTCTCACGTACTCTGAGTTTGAGGCGCGGGTCAACCAGGTGCTGTACATTTCAGCCACGCCTGCTGATTACGAGATCGCCCAAAGTGCTCAGGTCGTGGAGCAGATAATCCGACCGACAGGACTTGTAGATCCTGAAATTGTAGTAAAACCAGTGAACGGGCAGATAGATGACCTGATGGCGGAGATACATGCAAAGACTGAGAAAAAGCACAGGGTTCTTGTTACCACGCTCACGAAAAGGATGGCTGAAGACCTTACAGAGTACCTTATCAGCATGGGTATAAAGTCAAGGTACATGCACTCTGAGATAGAAACGCTTGAGCGCATCGATATAATCCGAGGGCTGCGGTTGGGTGAGTTCGATGTGCTTGTGGGGATTAACCTGCTGCGCGAGGGGCTTGACCTGCCTGAGGTTGCTCTTGTGGCTATACTTGATGCTGATAAGGAAGGGTTCCTGCGCTCAGACCGCTCGCTTATGCAAACCATAGGCAGGACATCGAGAAATATTGAGGGAAGGGTGGTGATGTATGCAGATAAGATCACAGGTTCGATGCAGAGGGCGATAGATGAAACCAACCGCAGGCGTATGATGCAGGTAAAGTACAACGAGGAGCATAATATCACACCCCAGACCATAAGGAAGGCTGTCGAGCCGCGCGTAGCTGAGGTGGTACTGCCTCCCAAAGAGGAAATGTTCAATTATATCATCGAGCTTGAGGCTGCAATGCACAGGGCTGCCAAGAGCCTGGAGTTCGAGAAAGCGGCGCAGATAAGGGATATGATATCGAATTTGAGGAAAACGGCGTGAGTACGTATAGCCACTCAACGTAATCAAATATCAGATAGATCAATAAGTGCCATTCTATCTGTTATATCAAACATCCCCCTAATATTCCCTATTTGTCATCCTCAATTATCTTTCTTACCCAATCAAAAACTTTTATTGCGGTTTCAAGAGCTTCCTGATATTCCTGTTCATCTACTGGCTCAAAGTCCCCTGGATAACGTGTACTGGCAGCGTAAGCAGTGAGCGAAATTGAATCTTTGATTTCATCTGGAACCATAATGCTGTGCTCTTCAATCAATTCAATAAGATGACTTATGGAATGAGTACGGGGAAAAGAAACATCAATGGAGACAAGCAAAGCTTTCAGAGCTTTTTCAACCATATCCTGACAAGTGACTCATTTCTCATAGACCACCTTCCCGGATTTTGAAATCTCTTTATATATCATAAAAGGATTATCTTTCAATTCTTCAAACTTCTCTGGAGTTTCAACAATAATATCAACAGGCGCTCCCATACCATAGAGAAACCTGTAAATCTGCTGGGCAACTTTTCTTCTATGTGATACACCTTTTTTAATTACGCATATATCATAATCACTTTCTTTTTTATGATCGCCTCTCGCGCGTGAGCCGAACAGGATGATCTTATCCGGATCCACAGACCGGATTATGATTTCTATTGCTTTTGCAAGGGGGTCGGTTTTTTTCAGGGACTCAGATTTCATATTTAATCTCCTGATTGATTTTCATAATTTTGATAATTTTTCAAAGTGATTTATTTTCAACAATCTGCTTTAGAAGTTTCCAATGCCCACCTTTGGCATGACCCACTCTTCTCAAGTAACCTTTTTCTTTTAATGTTGTGATATTTTTATCAATCGAACTGACTCTTATCCCTATTGCATTAGACATCTCTATTTTTGATATATGCGGATCGTGTCAACATCGGCGTAAAATTCCCCACTTTCACCGGTTTAAATTTCCCCACCCTGTTATAAACTTTCCTCTCTACTGTCAAATTTTCTAATAAGAAGTAACCTTATTTTCGTGGAATTGTCAACCCGTGTTTCTTT
>JAQUNZ010000092.1 GCA_028717345.1 Candidatus Methanoperedens sp. | reverse complement strand
TCTCTTTCTTTTATTCTCATCATATAATATTTTAATATACTCTGCAATCTCCTCAGAATTTCCAGGATCAGCCAGAAATCCGGTTTTTTCATTTATTGTATCTCTCATTCCCCCAACATTCGTCCCTACAACAGGCTTTCCGCATGCCATCGCTTCCAGCACTGCTATTCCATAGGGCTCTATGATGCTTGGTTGTACATATATGTCGCATTGCGAATAAAGTTCAGGCATTTCATAGTTTGGTATTGGTTTTGTGAGAAACGTTATAATGCTGTTAAGTTGCAGTTTATCTGCCAATCTCCTGAGGTTTCTTTCTTCCTGTCCTTTTCCCATAATGTAAAGATGGACTTCAGGTATTTCTTCTCTAATTGTTTCCATCGCTGCAATCAAATAATTAAGTCCTTTATATTTATGTAGCCTCGCTACCGTTAGTATCTTAAACTCACCTTTATTGAGATATTTTACTTCAGACTGAACCGGTCTGAACAACTGTGTATCGACACCGACATTTATTACTGTTATTTTCCGTTTAGCCCCCAGCTCATTGTTCATATATTCTTTTGCTGCAGTGCAGTGCGCAGTGAGCACATCAACCCCATTTCTTAATTTTTTATTTGTTGTTGCATCCAGTAGTTTAAGAGCTAATCGTTTTGCCTTGTTTTCAGGATAGTATGTTCGCTCGGATGATAAAATCGTGGGGATACCAAATTTTTTTGCGGTGTTAAATGCTTGATGGCAGATTAGCGGGTAGTCTTCCTGCAGCATAACTAAATCCTGCCCTGCTATGTAATTCTTTATTCCTGTTATAATGGGATTGTCTCCCAGATCTATAACTGAGGGCAGGTATTTCACGTTGAAATTTAGATCAGGCATTTTATTCAGTGCTGCATTTTTGAGCATATTTTCTCTGGGGGCTCTGGCTGAGGACGTAATAATTGTGACTGTGTGCCCTAATTTAGCAAGGCTATGTGCAAGTCCGTATTCATTACCGCGCACATAAGGCGTGAAGTAGGGTACAATGATAGCAATATTCATAGCGTGTGTTTATATACATTTATCAATTTATCTGTTACCTCATCCCAGTTTAAAATTTGAATATTTATGTTTTCCATAGTATCTTTAATTCCTGACTCATAAAGTTGTTTTATGGCTAGAATAAGCTTATTAGAAGTAATTGGTTTTTCTATGCCAAGGCATAGTCTTCCATCTACGAACTCTTCAAGAGCGCTTCCAGTCGTCACAATGCAGGGTGTTCCAGCCAGGAGAGCTTCTGCCACTGTGATGCCATATGATTCGTGTGTTGAGAGCATCAAGAATATATCTGCGGATGCGTAGTAATGCAGCAGTTTCTCTCGGGTCATATTTTTATACCAGTTGATCTGTTTCGTGACTGAGAGTTCTTCAGCCAGTTCGTGCAGACGTTTTTCATATGGCCCTTTTCCGATAACTTCCAGTTTAAATCCTGCTAAGCAGGGGAGTGTTTTGATGATGTGATGGATGCCTTTATATTCTTCCAAACGTCCGACGTATAGTAGTGTTTTCCCACCTTTATTTTTTTTTTGGTATTTGTGTTTCTCAAATTCTTCCAGGTTCAACCCTATCGGTATTTTCTCAATTTTTGCCAGAGGCACCCCAAAGTCTGAGATGACTTTGCTGCGTTCGTATTCTGATATACATGTCACTTTATCAGACTTTTCGAATATCTTACTGCCAAGCAATCTATATGGCTTAAGTAGTAAGTTTCTGAAATGTGTATGCCCACCCCCATGGTAATACGGCGTAAATATAAGCCTGCTTTTATTCATTGCAAGTGCTGCAAACAGCGCCGGAAATGCATGGTAGCTGTGAGCATGTATCAGGTCATAGTGGTGATCCCGTAAATAAAAATAAATCTGGGGAGCAAAGTAGTATGCATCTCCGGGTGCGAATGATCTGAATCGCTTTATTGTAACTCCTTTTATTACTTCCTGTTCAGGTAATTGTCCGGTCGGATCTGTGCAAACAACATCAACATTGAATCCACGTTTTACCAGTCTCTCACTGATCTCCTGCACATACGTTTCCACACCGCCTATATCTGGATAATAGCGTGGGCAAACTTGCGCAATTTTCACTTAAACTTACCTCACTTTACTAATGCTTCATTTTAAATATAAAGATAGCGCATTATGAATGCTGTGCAAAAAGCGAAAAATATCTGTATAGTAGGCCCTTCGAAGCGGTTCTTGAGCGGTATAAGTTATTATACTATAAGGCTGGCTAATGCCTTATCGGCTTCTAATACTGTATCTGTAATCTACTTTAGAAGGCTATTGCCAGAATTTTTGTTCCCGGGTCGGGCGCGAGTGGGCAATGATATTTCATACCTTGATATCTCCCAGGATGTAAGGGTATTTGATGGTATGGATTATAACAATCCAATAACATGGTATGGAGCATATCGATTTCTAAAAATAACAAAGCCAGATGTTATTATTCTGCAATGGTGGACATCGTCTGTCTCACACATGCATATATTGCTAAAAATATTCGGTGTGTTGCAAAAAGCGAAGTTGATAATTGAATTTCATGAAGTGGTTGACCCCCTGGAAGAAAGCATACTACCCATTCGCCTGTATTCCCATATGATGGGAAACATTCTACGCAAAGGTCTTAATACTTATATAGTGCATTCAACAAGTGATAAATTACTTGTGGCACAACGGTACAATATTGACCCACAAAATATTCATGTTATCCCTATGGGTCTTTATGATCATTATGGCGAACTCATAGGAAATAAGACAGCAAAGGAATGCCTTTCTATTAAAGAGGATTTCGTACTCCTTTCGTTTGGTTTGATCCGGAAATATAAGGGAATTATTTATTTGATCCAGGCATTTGAAAAACTACCAGAAAGCATTGCGCAAAGATGCAGGCTGCTTATTGTTGGAGAAATCTGGGAGGAACGGGAGGAACTACTCAATAAAATTAAATCATCCAGATATCGGGATAAAATTACTCTTATCAATGAATATGTTCCGGATAATATGGTTCCCATTTATTTCAGTGCGGCAAATGTTGTTGTTTTATCATACACCAGGGCTTCACAAAGTGCTGTTGCCCACACTGCGATGTCGTATGGAAAAACAATAATCGTTTCAGAGGTAGGCGGATTAAAGGAATCCCTGGGACGTTATGAAGGTGCATTTTTTGTACCTCCTGAGAATAGCGAGGCAATAATGAAAGAAATAATTAAGCATTATAGAAGCCAAAAATTATATAATCCCCCGACAATAGGATGGGATATAATAAGCAAGCAGTATTTGAAAATCATATCAGAGCAGGTTTAATATGGCTAAGAACAGAAAACATCTTAATGAAAAAAAATCGACCGTTAAAGTTATGAAACAAGTTGAAAAAGAGCTGGAACCCCCTCGATATTTCAGTTATATTTTCACTATTCTTCTTTTTGCCATATTTGCCCTTTCACTTTATCTGAGAACTGTGATGCCTTATGATGGTGTTTTTAGAAATGGTGTTGTGGCATTTGCATCGGATGATGCAGTGTTCCAGATGCGTCTTGTGGAGAATACCCTTTATAATTTCCCTCACAGGATTACTTTCGACATTTTTACGAGGTATCCGTATGGTACTCCCCTGCATTGGGGACCTCTCTGGACCCAGTTGATTGCCACTATATCTCTAATAGTTGGTCTGGGGAGCTACAATATGCAAACGGTGAACACGATAGGTGCTTATTTTCCTTCTGTATTTGGCGCTCTTATAGTTTTCCCGGTGTATTATATAGTTAAAAGCATGGGAAACAGGACTGGTGCTCTGCTTGCAGCATTTATGATTGCAATACTTCCCGGCCAGTTTTTTACACGTTCGACCCTGGGCTTTACCGACAATCACGTTGCAGAGGTATTATTCAGCACTGCAACCATCATGTTCTTTATTCTTTCAATAAAATCCGGCAGGGAAATAAATATTAAATTCTCTGAATTACACTTAAAACAAAAACCGGTCTTGTATTCGATACTGGCTGGTGTGATGCTTGCCGGTTACCAGCTTAGCTGGCCGGGAGCGCCTTTTTTTGCCATGATTATCGCCATATTTATTTTAATCCAATATATAATAGATGACATGAAAGACCGGTCAACTGACTACCTTGCAATAGCAGCAGTTCCCATGTTTTTGATCGATTTAATATCCATGCTGCCGTATTTTAATCCGGAATACGGTTTTGGTATAACTATTTATTCATGGTTCCATATTATAGTACCTGTAGTCGGAATGGGGCTTGCCCTGGCATTAAGTATTATTTCCGGGGAGTTAAAGAAAAAAGGATACAGCTCATATTACTACCCCCTTTCCCTATTAGGCTTCTTTGCTCTGAGCATGCTTATAATAAAAATTATTCTGCCTCAATTGTATGACGTCATATTTTCTACAATTGTCGGTATATTTGGGGCACATACTACAGGAGGCCCGGCTACCATTGGTGAAGCCGTGTCGATCCTTGAAAAACCTGGAATGCTGTATAACGGTTTCCCCATCACAGGACCTCTGCAGGGTGATAATTTCGTACTCTTACTGATAATAGCTCTTTTACTCTTTATAGGTTACAGGATCGCCAAAAAACAGAGAGCTGAGGATATGCTTATTTTAGTATGGAGTGTCGTCATGCTTATTGGAATGTATGGGCAGAACAGGTGGGCTTATTACTTTGCACTGAACGCCGCCCTGCTGATCGGTATTGCAGGAGGAGCGATCATAAATTCAGTATTAAAATGGGGAGGATGGCAATGGCAGATTGATGCCAAAAAAATTAGCATATCTCATATACTTTCCCTGATAATAGTAATGGTCGTTGTGCTCTTCTTTGCATATCCAAGCGTTCTTGCCACAGCAATTGGAGAAAACCCGGTCTCAAAATGGGAACAAGGAGACCCATCTGGCGGTGGATTTTATGAATGGTATGAGACTCTCACATGGATGCGTGATAATACGCCTGACCCGGGAATTGATTATTTTGCGGTTTATAAAGACCCGAAAAATGGCACATATCCATACCCCGACACAGCTTATGGCGTCATGAGCTGGTGGGATTACGGTCATGCCATAACATATTGGGCGCACAGGATACCTAATGCTAACCCGTTCCAGTCAGGCATCGGCGGAGGATCATCCAATGCTCCTGGCGCATCAACTTTCCTGACAGCAAAAACCGAGGAGCAGGCGGATGAGGTCATTTATGCTCTTGGCATTAATGGAAAACCCGGCGCACGCTATGTTGTGAGCAATGCCTACATGGCATACCAGATAATGGAGATCTTTGGGATATGGAACGAGGAATATGATTATTGGACCCAGATACGGACAAGGGACGGTCCGCAAAGAGTGCCTACCAGGAAGTATTACGAGGTTATGGAAGCAAAACTCCATATCTTTGACGGCAACGGTCTTAAGCGCTACAGGCTCGTGCATGAGTCCCCGCGCAATCCTTACAGCGATGAACAATGGCATAAGAACGTTTATAACCTCCTGTACGGAGGACAGATCCCGGTCGAGAACTCAGGTCTCGTCAAGGTATTTGAATTCGTAAAAGGCGCCAACATCACAGGTCGCGCCCCCCAGAACAGTACGGTTACCATCTCTAACACCGTAAAAACAAACATCGGAAGAACGATCAAGTATTCACAGACAACTACAGCTTATGGCGGAACTTATGTCTTTACTGTCCCGTATTCGACAAGAGGTCCAATCGCAGGAGAGACGAATTTCGATACGCAGCCAGAAGGTAAATATACTGTGACCGCTGGAAATGTCACAAAGCAGGTTGACGTTGGAGAAAGGGATGTCCTTGATGGCGGAACTGTGACGCTTGATCTTATTCCGGGAAAATAAAATTCATGATGGCTCAGCCATCATGAAACCCTCTCAGGATGCGTGAACACCGAAAGCCTATCCTGCGATACAAAACATATCAGGCAGACACCTGTGCGTTCTGCAGCCTCAATCCCGGTATTTAGCGGGGCGGTCTTTGTCGCAACAAGAGGTATCCCTGCCCGTGCTGCTTTCATCACCATTCCGGCAGACTGGCGCCCTGATGAGAGCAGGAAATGCCTGCTAATGTCTATTTCTTCCATGCATGCCCGCCCCACCACCTTGTCAAAAGCATTATGTCGCCCCACATCTATCGCTTTTACCACGCATTCGCCCCTGTCATTTACAAGGCATGCCGCATGCGTCCCGTGGGTCTTTTTATATATATCGGATTCCAGGAACCTTAAGCTCTTCTTTATTACATCCCTGTTAAAGACCACATCAGAATAAACGTGGATCGGTTCATTCTCGTCCCATCGAATGCCTACACAGCCTGATGAACGCAATTCGCGCCAGAGTTCAATATGTTCAGAGGGTTCAATTTCCACCTTTATTATTTTCCCATCAATAAGGATATCATTAATCTCTTTCCGGGATTTAATTATCCCCTCGCAGATTAGATAGCCAAGCGCCAGTTCATCAAGCATCTCAGGCGTTGCAAGGATCGAAGCCAGGCGAACCCCGTTCACGAACAGGTCAATAGTATCTTCCACTGCTACCGAATATGACGCTGTATGTTGTCCATCGCCCAATTCTGTTGCCTTATAATTCCTTGTGTACGCCATTTAAATATGCCCCGCCTCTTTCATGCTGAAATGCCGTCCATCGCCTATTATTACATGGTCAAGCACATCGATCCCCATTATTTTCCCGGTCTCCGCCAGTTTCTTTGTTATCTCGATGTCTTCCCTGCTTGGTGTTGGATCGCCTGAGGGATGGTTATGAGCCACGATTATGTGCGCTGCGGATTCTGTCAGAGCCATCCTGAAAACCTCCCTGGGATGGACGATATTGGCATTGAGCGAACCTATTGATATGGTTTCCTCTTTTATTACCTGGTTCTTGGTGTCAAGACAGAGTTCGATGAACATTTCTTTTTTCTGTTCTCTCATTCTGGGGTATATCAGCCTGTACACGTCTTCGGGCGAGTTGATCTTTTGCTTTGACTCTTCACTGAATGTTTCAAGCCTCCGTGCGATCTCAAAGCAGGCTGCTATCTGCGCGGCTTTGCTTTCTTTAATACCATGTATCTCGGTCAGCCTGGCAATATTTGTCTGTGAAAGCTGCTTGAGGTTATACATTGATAACACTCTCCGGGACAGGTTTATTACGTTCTCCTGCTTTGTTCCCGTCCTCAGGATTATCGCCAGGAGTTCTGAATCTGCAAGTGAGGCAGCCCCGCTTTTCAGTAATCTCTCCCTTGGTCTTTCCTCTTTTTGCATGTCAAGTATCCTGACTTTGTATTCCTGCATAAATCCCACAATTGTTTTTGGGGATTAAAATCTTTCTAATTGACCCTTTCAAACCTCGATTATTTTTACATGAACCGTGCGGTTTCTTGGCCCATCAAGCTCTACGAAAAATATGCTCTGCCATGTACCCAGGACGATGTGCCCGTCCTCAATTGGTATCGTCTCGCTCATGCCAAGAAGCACCGCGCGCAGGTGGGCGTCTGCATTGTCGTCTATTGAATTGTGGGCGTATTTCTTAGTCTCCGGGACAAGTGTTTCCAGCAGGTCAAGAATATCAGCCCTCAACCCGCGTTCGTTCTCGTTGACGATTATGCCGCATGTGGTGTGGCGCGTTGTGATGACGCAGATGCCGTCTTTTATGCCGCTATCCTTCACCGCGGCGCGAACGCGATATGTTATGTCGATGAGTTCTGTTCTGGTCGTAGTCCGGATATCCACGGATATTACCCCGTCAGGATAGTAAATTCGAATAACCTCGTATAAGCTTTTTCATTATGGAAAGGTATATGTAATAATCATAATAATGATATATAACCAGAAAGCTTTCCCTGACCGGTGTATATGATATCAGTAAAAAAAAGATTAAAAATATTATTTTCATTCTTTTTTATTTTCACATTATTGGTTAGTACAGCTTCAGCCTATGTATTCACCAATCTTGGCAAGGATTTTGAGATAACATATCCGACCGGCTGGTCATTTATCGAAGAACCGGATGGCACTGACCAGACATTCACCAGCCAGACAGGGAAGGCATGGGTAAGGGTCGTTGTTATGCCTTCGGAAGGAATGACCCTCACAGAAATCGCAGATGCGAGAAAAGAATACCTAAACAGTATCGGTATCACTCCTTATAGTGAAAAGGAAGTCACTATAAATGGAATGGCAGGGCTTGAATTAATATTTACAGAATATTACAATAACAGGGATTATAAAGAAATACAGACACTCATTCTCTCTGGAAGTAATTATTATATATTGACATTAGGTGCACAGGTAAATGATTTTCCTTTTTTTTCAGAAGATTTTGATCGGATTATAAGTTCCTTCAAACTCCTGAAAACAGGTTCACCTGCTAAAGTTGCAAATGCTGCTCCAACGCCGGTGGAAACTGTCAAGGAGCTGTCAGCCAGCGTTTCGCTTCACAGGGAAAAGACAAATGTGGTGATCGGGGAGGATGTCCTGTTAAAATTATCCGTTGTCAATCTGATCACAAAACCTGTCATGAACGTCCAGATAATTATAAAACCCCCTTCGGGGATGTCTGTCACTTCAACGGAATTCAGCCAGGGTGCAGCCGGGCAATACACCTCGACATATAAGCTTGAGCCTGGCGCAAGCAGGGATATCGAAGTGAGGTTAAAACCCAACGAAGCGGGCAAATTCACTG
>JAQUNZ010000091.1 GCA_028717345.1 Candidatus Methanoperedens sp. | reverse complement strand
CTTCATTTTTTAATTTTTTATGAATTTCCTGTAAAGGATAATCTGATTTGCTTAAACTTGAAACTTTATCCCCTATTTTTATATAAGGCATGAGTTTGGCATATTTTGGTCTTGAAAATCTTGTTTCATGCTGAGCATCGTCTGATTCCTGAGCATGCTGGACAAGAAATATAATCTCTTCAAGTTCATCTTTCCATTCAGGAAAATAAGTTTTTAGATTAAACGGGTCTGTTATAAAATAATCCTGAATTAATGCACTGTAATTTCCTGAAAAATCAGCATTCTTCGTTTCATTATAAAATTTGTTGATATCATGGAGCGTCAGCGCCGTACATAGTAATTTCATTTCATGAGTTTGTGGAAGTGCCTGTCCGGTCGAATAACGGTCATGGATGTAAAGAATAGAACCTGTAAAAACTGCTGTAATGGTGTGTGCTGGAAAACTCAGAGCCCGCTTATACTTTGCATCAAATTGAGCGGAATTTTTGAATAGCGGGCCAACAACAGTTGAAACATAATCTATAAGATATTTTTTAATAGTTGTATATTCATCGTCCTTTTCATTAACTATCTTTTCCAGATTCTCTTCTGAGAAATTTTCTAATGGATCATCTATATTATTCATCTCTCCGCCTCCTCCACCCTCACTTCCACCCACCCGCACCCTCTACTCACACTACTCCCCACCCCGCTGAATTCCGCGAACTGTGAAAGGATGAGCGCCGCATTCTTGACAGATACAGGCGCATCCTTCGTGAACCAGTATGTGCAGCTTCCTGTGAAGCCCTGCTTGAAAATGGGTCGCGCATGACCTTTGTTTTTGTCAAATACGGTGTTCACCATCATAGAATGAGTTCTATAGGATTGTGCATCAGGTTTCTCTACAAGATACCTCTCAATATCATCATCTAAAAGTACAAGCTTCATTTCTTCGGGGCATACGCTGTTCCATTTTGACTGTAGAGACCTGAAAACAGCAAGCCTGTGAGGGAACATTTCAGTTACATCGCTATTCCTGTACTGGATGCATGTGGGGCTTTTGAAATCAAAAATAAGTTTCGGGCGCGCATATCCGGATGCACAGGTCAATATCTCTTCAAAGGTCTTTGTTGAACTTGAAAAATCTTCAACAATGAGTTCTCCACCCTCAAGGTCAAGGTTCTTTCGATCAAATATTAGCGGCTTGACCATCGCCTGGAATATCTGTGTCTCGGCGGGATCAGTCACGCCAATATGGAACATATATTGTTCTTCCGGCGCCACCCTCTTGAAATTTGGGCGGTTGCTCCTGAAAAACCTCCCTTTAAGACAGCTAAGATGGATCGAACTTCTTGCCGAGTCATGAACCACCTTGCTTGCTTCATTATCAGCCTCTTTCATGCAAGAGAGAAGAGATGAATACAGCCTGTACCCTTCGCTTGCCGGAATGTCGAATTCGCATGATGGTCTTGTGATTATCTTTATTTGCTGTACCATAACACTCTCACAATTAGCACTATGAAATATCCTGTTTATAAAGTTTTCTAAAATTTGAAATTATTTCAAAATATCGCAAATTTAAATTATATCTGCAAAAATTTGCAGCACAAAACTTATTATGCAATAAATTCATATTTCAATTAATGAAAACATATATCTCAATGATTGGATTCGATATTTCACAAATAATATCCCTCATAGTAAAATATGGCATCGAAAAAGGCGACAGGCTTGTTCTTATCAGACCGGAAGAGGAAAATGACCAGAGGGCTGAGAACACATTGAATGAAATTCAAAAATTCACCAACCAGATAAACCGTGATATTAAAATTGAGATATTCCGGGTTTCGCATAAGGATTTTGAAAAATGCGTTATAAGATTGACAGATTTAATCAATTCCTCCGAAAGTGAAGTCATAGCCAATATATCAGGAGGTCCGCGAGAACTCCTCGTTCCTTTTGTAGTTGCATGCCTTGTGAAATCGGAAAAAGTTAAAAGAACTGTCTCTTATAGCGATATTGACCGGGTCGCCCGTGAGATTATGCTTCCACGAATAACTGGCGAACTGGATGAAAAAACAAAATCCATCCTGGATGATATATCTAAAAATCAACCAGCGACAATAACGGATATTGCTAAAAGAACAAAATTGTCAGAAAGCACAATCTCGCGATTTATTAGCAGGCTCGTTGCTATGGATGCAGTTTTAATTGAACAAAAAGGAAAAACTAAATACATAAAAATTTCATTCACAGGTGAACTTTTATTAAAATAAATTATTAATCCACCACAGCAACAAATCTGCATTTATCCGCGTTCATCTGCGGTTTTTAAATTCATATTCGTTAAAAAGAAAGAATAAATATAAAGGAATCATACATGAAGCAAAAAATAGAGAATATGGTATCATTTCAATATGTTATTAATAAAGAACAGGAAAAGCTATGACAGAACCTTACTTTCACTTAAAAGGCACTTTCAAAACAAGCGCCGACGCCGCAGCCGCACGCGCCGATATAGAGAAATTCGTAGAAGAAGCAAAAACTACCATCCTCCAAAAGGGCGTCCCTGCAGGAAAGGGAGCAAAGATACTCAACTGGGACATAACCGATGGCGGCGTATCATTCGATATCGAATCAGACAGGTATCTGCGAGCCCATGATGCCTTCATAAGATTACGAAAACCGCTTGCAGGAGTAGTTGGCAAGAAGTTCAGGATCGGGGTAAGGGGTGCTGAGGTGGAAGAATACGTTGTTTCGATGCCTGCCAGAGAGGATTTGAAATCCAAAAAAATACCGCATGTGAAGTCGCTTGAGTTCGAGAACGGCATGATAACCATGTCGCTTGACGTAGGTGAATCAGAACTTGAAAATAAAGTCCCTGACAGGATAATCTCACTCATCGAGGACAAGATCGCAGCTCAGAGCTTCGGCGGTAAGGCAGAGCACTGGAACCCGCTGTGGGAAAGCCCGAAACAGGAAATGAAGTTCAAGAGCGACCCGACGGTGGAAGCGGAAAAGCGCGGCTGGATAAAGCGGTCTGTGGGGCGGGGTCAGTGGATACACGGTCCCCAGATGGCGCGCATCTTCAGGACGTTCGAGAAAATAGTGCTTGAAGAAGTTATCAAACCATTGGGATACATCGAAATGATATTCCCAAAAGTTGATCCCTGGGATGTGTTAATGCATTCTGGACATGCAAAGGGTGTCTATCCAGAGATATATTATGTCTGCGCCCCGAAAACAAGAGACCCGGCTTTCTGGGAAGAAGTGATCGACAATTACAAGGTCACGCTTGAAGTTCCGATCGACCTGATCGCTGAAAAGATAGATAAACCCCTTGGCGCCCTGTGCTATGCCCAGTGCCCCTCATTCTGGCCTTTCCTCCAGGGTAAGACCATTGCTGAGGATTCATTCCCGATAAAAGTATTTGACCGCTCAGGCACCTCGCACAGGTACGAGAGCGGCGGCATACATGGAATGGAAAGGGTAGATGAGTTCCACAGGTTGGAACTTGTTTTCATTGGCTCGCCTGAGCAGGTAACAGCCCATTCAAAAGAGATGCAGGAATGCTACAAGCACATATTCAATGACATCCTTGAACTGGAATGGAGGATGGCATGGGTAACACCCTGGTTCATGGCGCAGGAAGGTCTGACAGGGCTTGCAGGCAATAAGGACGTTGGCACCATTGATTTTGAAGCGCCGCTGCCCTACCGAGGAAAGGACGGCGAGTGGCTTGAGTTCCAGAACCTCAGCATCAACGGGGATAAGTATCCGAAGGGCTTCAATGTCAAGTCGCAGTCGGGAAAAGATGTCTGGAGCGGCTGCTCTGGCATAGGGCTTGAAAGATGGGCGAGCACGTTCTTTGCGCAGAAGGGATTTGATGAGAAGGACTGGCCTGAATCTTTCAGGGAGAAGGTTGGAGAGATGCCCAGGGGCATTAAGTTCATGTGATTGATATAAAAATCAAGGGAGAAGGACGAATCCAGTTCTTTTAAAATCCTCATCAAAGGAAAAAACCTTCTCTATACCTATTTTTTTCATTAAAGCAAAACTCGTGCAGTCCGTAAAACTTAATTTCTTATCATCATAAGTTTTAAACAGTTGCCATGCAGACCCGAATATTTCCCTTTCGATATCTATCTTTTCGATTACTTTTGATGCAAGAATATCCTTCCCCCATTCGACTGCTTCCTTATGCCCGACTGAGTAGCGAATTCTTGTCAGGGTCTCATCTATTATATAATCAGATGTTATTATTTTCCTGATGCGAATTTTACCATTCTTTATCTTTTCAAGAAACTGTGTTGCTGCAATGTGATTATTGTCTTTTTCATTCGCCAGTGCGAGAAATGCCGATGTATCCACAAAGATCATATTCAATCCTCATAGATTTCATCATGCTTTTCTGAGAGGTCTTTCGAGGCTCTGAACGTATGCATCTTGAAAAAAGGATCATCCTTATTAAAACCGGATTTTTCCCTGACCCATTCCAGCACGGCTTCCCGTATCGCTTCCTTGATCGAGATGCCCTCCTTTTCTGCCGTCTTTTTGAGTTCGGAATAAATATGCATGTCCAGTTCGCTCTGGATATATTTTATTTCAGACATTTAGTATCAACATTTAAAGATGGCATTTGAACATTAAATATGTTACGTTTGACAACCTGACGTTCTATTTTATCATCTTAACAATTTTAAGACTCCAACCAGTACTGCGATGCTTGAAATATTAATAATATACTGCGCTGTGGAATACTGAATCATACCCACATAAACAAGCACAAATGCCGCCAGTGCAATAATGATCTTCATAATGGATGACCTGTCAAACAAATTTATGATCACAATGAACAGATAGTTGAACAACAGACCGAATATCGATAATACAGGCAAAAGAAGCATATAAGTGAGCACTATTGAGAACAACTGTATGTTGTATGTAAACAATATCCAGAAAGAAATGATAGACAGGAGCATGAATAAGATAGTGTAAACAGGGAATTTGATGAACATCTGGATAACAGACTGGATATCTCCCTGCGTCCCTGATTTTGCGCTTATCGAACTTGGTATTGCCGATGAAAAAGAGAACGTCAGGAATAGAAGCAGCAGGAAATTCCCGACTTTTGCATAATTGAGATTCACAAACAACCAACCTGTTGTTTCAATTATGTATGGTATCAGGTTAAGATACATGGCATAGATTATTGAGACCGGATCACTTGCATTGAAATTAACGCGGGTGAAATCGATATAGCCCATATAATGCATCAAAAGAGCCACTATTATCGGCGGCACAAATGCAGGGGCAAGGCTTATGGACTGGGCAGCCAGCCACCCGAAGAACCCGACCCTGGTGTCATGAACCACATGACCGCCGGATGACGTGACCTTGAACTCTTTAACTTTATTCAGTGTTGCAATTGCAGTGAGTGCATGGCTGAGTTCATGGATAAAAACACCCCACCAGTTCATTGCCCTGACAAGTTTTGGATGGTTGAAAGATACCCTGCCAATATACCTGCCGATCATGTTCACCATGCCCCACTGTATGAGCAAAACTGAAAAAATCACTATAAAATAAGATAGCGGGATGGTAAAAAAAGTTATTATTTTCGGGTCGATGTCGAACATGATCAACATAAGGCTGCAAATATAGATAATTATTCTCCCGAATCGGCTGTGGGACAAAATTGTCTATCACCTGATTTTTTCGGTTTATCTGTCTCCCAATTTTGTTTTATTGATGTTGGAAGACATGTGCCATCAATGCCGAAAGTATGTTCCTTGTTAGAAATAGGCTCTTGTGTCATTTTGAAAACTTCATTCAGAATTAGTGTCACAAAAGGAATAGAATTACCAATCCTTCTGTACTCCTATTTGCCATACCAAGAAAACAACTGTCACAGTTTTATTTTTTCATTCGGACACAACTAAAACATTACTTGAATAATAGGTACAAGTTTCAGAACATCCGCACAGAGACATTTTATGTATTCTACAATCAGGAATAGTCAAAAATCTTCCTTCCCCTTCTCCAATTCCAGTAATATCATTATTTAAATATCCAAAATCGCTGCAATCTTCTTTTAAAATCATTTTCTTACCTCTCAGGATGTAATCGTCTCGAAAAGGGATATAGTTATGTTAATAAAGAATAAATTAACATTACTGAATTGACCTGAAGAACATAAACAACATTTCCAAAAGGATTGATATAATGGATCAACATCCTCTGGCATTCTGGAGCCTCCCTGCCGCCGAACTGCTTTCACGGCTTAAAGCAACACCGCAGGGTCTTACCGGTGATGAAGCACGGCAGCGGCTCGCACGTTTTGGCTCCAATCTCCTTCTGCCAGGAAAAAGATCGGACTCACTTGCGCTTTTTCTTACCCAATTCAAAAGTCCCATTACCCTCATCCTTCTCTTTGCAGCGGGATTATCATTTTTCCTGCATGAACATGTTGATGTTCTCATTATCCTTGCAATCGTCTTCATAAGCGGCATACTCGGATTCTGGCAGGAACGGGGAGCAGCCAATGCGATCAAGAAATTGCTCGCTATCGTGCAGATAAAAGCCGCGGTGCTGCGTGATGGAAGCCCGATAGAAATCCCGGTCGAAGAGATCGTGCCCGGTGATGTTATTATCCTCAACGGCGGAGATATCATTCCAGGGGACTGCCTGATCCTGGAGTCTAAAGACCTTTTTGTCGATGAAGCCACGCTGACAGGCGAAACATATCCTGTAGAAAAATCAGCCGGCGTATTGCCGGAAGAAACACAGCTCAGCCAGCGGGATAATGCACTTTTTATGGGCACCCATGTGGTGAGCGGCAGCGCGAAAGCTGTGGTCGTCTGCACAGGGACAAAAACCGAATTCGGCAAAGTTTCCGAGCGGCTGAAACTGAGACCGACGGAGACCGAGTTTGAGCGCGGCGTCAGGCGGTTCGGGTATCTCCTTATGGAGATCACCCTGCTTCTTGTGATCTCCATCTTCGCCATCAACGCCTATCTTGGACGCCCCGTTCTGGAATCCCTTCTTTTTTCCCTGGCGCTCGCTGTAGGGCTGACCCCGCAACTGCTGCCTGCGATCATCAGCGTGAACCTTGCACACGGGGCAAAGCGAATGGCTCTGCAAAAAGTGATCGTTAAACGCCTTGTATCTATTGAAAATTTTGGGAGCATGAATGTGCTGTGTTCAGATAAGACCGGAACCCTGACCGAAGGAGTTGTTAAAGTGAATTCCGCTCTTGATGTTGAAGGAAAGGAAAGTGAAAAAGTCCTATTCTATGTCTATCTCAATGCTTTTTTTGAGACAGGTTTCACAAATCCGATTGACAGCGCGATCAGGAACTATCGCCAGTTAGATGTGTCCGGCTGCCAGAAACTGGATGAAGTCCCGTATGATTTCATTCGTAAGCGGTTGAGCATCCTTGTCTTAAAAGATGATAAGCACCTGATGGTGACAAAAGGCGCTCTGCAGAATGTGCTATCGGTTTGTTCGTCAGCAGAAACTTCGGATGGAAATATCGTGGATATTGCAACTGTCAGGGAACATATCCAGAAGTGCTTTGAGAGGCACAGCAGTAAGGGCTTGCGCGTATTGGGAGTTGCGTACCGGGATGTCTCTGAAACGCTCATAACCAAAGACCATGAAGCTGCGATGACTTTTTCAGGATTCATCGTCCTGTTTGATCCGCCAAAGCCCGGAATTGCAGACACGATAAACCAGTTGCATCACCTTGGGATATCGCTTAAGGTAGTTACAGGTGACAACAAACTTGTCGCTGCAAATGTCAGTCATCAGGTTGGATTATCGAATCCGCAGATTCTCACAGGTTCGGACATTCGCACAATGAGCGATGAGGCACTTCGCAATCGTGTGAACGATATCAGTATATTCGCAGAAGTCGAGCCAAACCAGAAAGAACGTATCATCCTGGCTCTGAAAAAGAGTGGAAATGTTGTAGGGTATATTGGAGATGGAGTTAATGATGCCTCAGCCCTGCATGCTTCAGATGTCGGCATATCTGTTGACAGCGCCGTGGATGTTGCAAAAGATGCTGCTGATATTGTACTGCTGGAAAAGGATCTGGGTGTTCTCGTTCAGGGTGTGCGTGAAGGGAGAATTACATTTGCCAATACCCTCAAGTATGTGTTCATGGCAACGAGCGCCAATTTCGGGAACATGTTCAGCATGGCAGGGGTATCGCTCTTCCTGCCATATCTTCCCCTGTTGCCAGGACAGATCCTGCTCACCAATCTCATGACCGACATCCCGGAGATGACAATAGCCACTGATAGCGTGGATGGCGAAATGGTCGATCATCCAAGGCGCTGGGACATAGGGTTCATCCGCAATTTTATGCTTGTCTTTGGTGTCCTGAGTTCCGTATTCGACTATCTTACATTCGGCGCTTTGTTTTTCATCCTGCATGCAGCACCTGACCAGTTCAGGACAGGCTGGTTTATGGAATCTGTCATTTCAGCTTCGTTGATCGTGCTCGTTATCCGCACCAAAAAGCCCTTCTTCAAGAGCATACCTGGGAAGTATCTGGCAGCAGCCACACTGCTAATCGCTGCAATTGCATTTCTTTTTCCTTTCATACCAGTCGGGAAAGTATTTGGATTCACTCAGCTTCCGGTTTCGTTCCTTCTTCTTATGGGAGGCATCGTGGCAGTTTATATTATCGCGGCAGAAATGGTGAAAGCGGTATTTTACAGGAGGGTAAGATTTTAAAGGGAGTTACATTAACCCTGCTTCTTTATAACTATCTCCCAGTCCGTCTTATTCTTCTGCTTCACGCTCAAAACCTCATGCCCGTCAGCCTCCATACCTCTTGGCACTTCAGTCACAGCAGTTGGATCATCCACTATTATCTTTAAGGTCCTCCCCGTCTCAAG
>JAQUNZ010000090.1 GCA_028717345.1 Candidatus Methanoperedens sp. | reverse complement strand
GTCAATATCATCCTGTGACAGGTATATGTTGGAAATGCATTCCTCCCCCTCAACAACTATATGGATAGGATTGATATCCGCAGGGGAATTAACATAAACATCTGTAACTCGTTCATCTGATAGCACACCCTCCAGAATCCCAAGACCGGTGGTGTATTTTGCGAGTATGTCAGAGAAGGTATTGATCTCATCCGGGGAAAGTTTTACACCGATATTTTGCGCTTCCTCTACTATCATCTGCTTTCCCAGCCTCCTGAAGTATTCCCTGGAATTAGCTGGATCCGAGAAATTGAGGTCTTTGGGTCTGTGCTTCATGAGTTTTTTTCTCACAGCTTCTAGTATCTCAAGTTCTCCGGGTCTCATGTTATACTCGACCGGAATAGCAAAATACAGGGTTTCAGGTCTGTCCGTGAGCTTATAGCGGCTTATCTGCATGACCCTGCCACCCGATCTCTGGACTTCATATCCTTCTATGAATTCCGTGTTTGGAGGCGGGGCGGTGTAGATCCTGGATGACGAGAATCCTGGTCGAACAAGGGTTTTCATTAAGGTTTCATAATAATTCACCGTTTCATCCCCATTGATCCTGTCCCCAAGTCCTGGAACGCACCCTGCCATTTTTTCAAGCATCGAAATGAAATGAGCAACAGACTTTTCACCATCCGGCGCATATCCATTTTCCTGCGATCTTTTGATCATCGTCCTGATGTCCATATAAGCTTTTACGGGATCAGAAGCTGCAATGTCTATAACAGACCTGAGCCATTCACCCCGCTTTGCCTGTTCATTTCCGCAATCCACGACAGGCTCTGCGTTTTTATATACCCTTATGCCGTCGATGAACCGTGCGAGCATGTATAAGAATTCCAGGTTTTCCATCTCATAGTCCCGTTCATAAAGATGCGAGAGCACAAGCCTGTCTGCTACTGGTTCGGATATGAGTATTCCAAGGATATTCTCTCTGCATTTAATGTCATTTATGGATGCCTGCCCCATGCGGCAGTTTTTGCAGTCAAGGATTATTGTTCTTTTGTTCCTTGATACGCGAGTCCTGTATGAGCATATGTTTATTATCTCTTTTTTCTTTCCTGCCAATTGTCGAAGAAACTCTATTATCGATGCTGGCGTGATGGCTTTAATATTTTCCTGGGTTTTCTGGTCATTGGTTTGAATAAGTGAGCTCATGTGGATTAAGGATTTTTACTAATTTTATTTCCCGATACAACCGTGAATCACCCAGGATATTTCCTGGATATAAATTAACCGATTTGAAAAAAAATATGATAGGTGGAACTTCACCTATCATATTTTTTCCTGATTCTCAAGACCACATTCAGCAATCTCTTTTTCAGTTCCTATTTTCTCTTTTTGCTCCGGTTTCAGGTTTTTCTGTTCTTTCAGGGGCTCCTGTCTTTTCGCCCGAAGCTATTTCCCGATTCCCTTTCGTGATATTGAGATCTGCCTGTTCCCTGTGCCTTGATTCGAACTTATTCTGAAGCTCTTTGCTGTTGTTATACGCTCTCTGGAGTCCTGTATTATTGGGGTGTAACATACTGAGATTTTTCAGTATAAGCTGATGTTTCAGGATCATATTCCGGGCATTCATAAATCCTGTATCTTTATCTGAGAGTCTGGATATCGATTTGTTCACATCATCAACTTTTGCCTTATATTCAGCAAGCGCCCTGTTTGCTGCTTCTGTATCATTTCTTTTCAGTGCTGCTCTTGCCTCGGCTATCCTGTGTCTTGCATTTGCCACCTGTTTTCCAAGTTTTTCACTTGCATTGAAGGTAAAGGTTTCACCGATATTCTCAAATGCAATTTTCAATCCGTATAAAGCATTTCCAGGACCTATCATGCCTTCATCGGCTTCTTCATCATCAACGGTTCCCGTGGCAGGGTTGGAAATCAATGTTTCAGTTGCTGCTCCTGTAATTTCCACTGCTGGCGTCTTATCGCCTGTGGCAACCTGGTCTGCTGCACTGGCAATGGCTATGGAAAATGTCAGGACTGACAGGATAATACCTGCCATAGCTATTTCTCTCAATCTCATTTTCATAATTTCACCTCTTGTTTGTCGGCATTTTGCCTCAAATATACCATAATTCTTTAGAAATATAAGCACTCTTATTGTCTAATAATTTTTTAAGTATAGTATTCTTCTAAAAAACATAAAATCGTTCAGGAATGTTTTGTTTGCTTTAAATAACCTTAATAATTGAGAGAACAAAACAGGAAGTCACCAAAAAGTATTATGCCCGCTGGATTATTGCGTCGTCGGGAAACATGAGCCAGAGCCACAAAGGCATAAAAATTATCCTTTTATCTCCTATGATTTCCTCTCCTTCATAGTCCTCAGTTATTATAAGACCACTCTCCAGGTCAAATTCATTCAAAGCGCAAAGCAATCCCTCAACTTCCCGCTCCCTGACTTCCGGCTGGCTGATATCCCAGCATACCTGAAGAGCTTCCCTTATCTTTAATTCGTTCATAAGAAGAAAATCCGTTTCTCTCTGCTTTTTATCGTGCCAGTAGAATATTCTGGACAAAGGATCGGAAAAGTTTCTCCTTTTCAGTTCTATGAAGACAATATTTTCTGCGATCCGTCCGTAATCCAGGGAAAACCTGAATCCTTTAATATTCCTTATCCCGCTATCGATGCAATATATTTTCTTGGGGTTTATTTCCTGCGATTTGACAGAATAGCTGAATACCGGCACATTAAAAACAAGATATGCATCCTTCAGGTTTGATGCATACTCTCCAACTGTGTCCACAGATAGCGAAATGTCTTTCCCGACTTTACTGAAATTCATGGGGTTGGATATGTTTTGCAGCAGTAAATTAACCATTTTTTCCATCTTTGCCGCATTCCTGATGCCTCGTTTTTTTACAATGTCCCTGTAAATTATCGTATCAAAATAAAACTGAAGCAACTGTTTTTTTGTGTCCGGGTCATTTTCAAGGACAACCTCAGGAAAGCCTCCAAGTTCCATATATTCAAAGAGGTAATGTTTTATTTCGTCTTTTCTGGAAAAAGCAGAAATTTTATCTTTGATCGTGAGCTTTGTTTTGAGGAATTCCCTGAAACTTAAGGGATAAACTTCAAAGTAGGCGATCCTGCCCGCAAGCCTGTAGCTGAAATCCTCTTTTAACATTGAGAAGTTCGAACCTGAAATAATGAGTTTCATGTCTTTTTCCAGGTCATATATCCTTTTCAGGGTATTCTCCCAGTTATCTACCTCCTGGACTTCGTCAATAAAAACAAATATCTTGCCTTCTGGATTTATGAGTTCCCTGTAGCTTTTTATCGCATCATCGATCAGGTTTTCCTTTTGAACCCTGTCGTCATCGCATTTGATAAAAAGAATGTTCTTTGGCGGGATTTTCGAGCTTAACCTGTTTATTAGAATACTCATCAAAGTCGTCTTGCCCGACCTCCTGACCCCGATAAATCCTAAAATCTCTTTTCTTTCAAGCCATTGTCCGATGTCTTTTAGCAGTTCGCGTTCGATCGGTTTTGATCCTGCCTCCTTATTCCAGTGGGGATTCCATTCAACCAGGATTTCTTTGTTCATATATTATATTATGGTCGAATGAAGTATATAAATTACTCGATTACAATCTAGTGTATCTCTTTAAGGATTTACCCCTGCTTCTATGCAAACACTTTCATATTTAGGGTAGTCCTTAATTTCTACAAGCATTGTTGGACATCTTGCACCAATTTCCCAGTTTTCTTTCGGTTTCTTTACCCTTAAAGATCAGACATTATTTTGAGAAGTCGGAATTATTGGATGGGCTCACGTGCATGATAAAATTGAAAAGGTTCGAGAATATCTATTCCAATCAAAGGAATTTGCATTGCTGTAAGCAAGGGCAACTGGAAAAGATAATTTCATGTTGTAATATCATGTAGTAACAAAACAATATAAAACGTTTTATTTACGGTTATACTCTATTTATAATCTATTTATAATCTATTTATCATATAAACACTACAAAACTAAAATAAACCTTTAAAAAACCTTTAATATACCGGAAATCTTATATGAAAGTATGACATATAGAATACGGTACGAATAATTTTGGAGACGAAACATGGGTTACACGATAAGCATAAATAAAAAACTCAACTTAAATGGGGGATGTGTTCTTGGAGTCCCCTAAAGTGACTTTCACAATTAAAATCAAATCACCCGCGGAAAAATGGCTCCGAAAATACGACAGGGAGATTCAGAAACGTTTTGTTGCTAAAATTAGAAAATTGCAGGAGAATCCAGACCTGCATGGCAAACCTTTAAGGGGATTACTTCACGGATACTGGGAATTGTATTTTGAGAAAAAATTTAGAATATTATATACAATTGATTATAAAGAAGAAACTGTCACCATAGAAGCGATAAAACACAAGGATGAGTTTTAAATACCGAGTTCCTTAGCTAATTCTTCAAAGTTTCTAACTTTGGTACCTTCTTTCCTGCCTTCTTCAAGCTGTTTCATAATATCAACATCAGATAGGACTTCTATGGTTTCTTTCATGGAATCATATTCATCTGTCGATATTGTAATCCAACTAGCTTGATGTTTTTCAGTTGTAGCTATATTAGTCATTTGGTTAATCTTTATAGGGTCGTATTCTATTTAAACCTTAAGACAGACTTTGAGTATTCTCTCTACGTGAGTAGCTTTTATCTTAAATATTTTAGAATAATAAGCTGCAGCGCTGCGCCGTTCGTAGGATCGCCTCGTCTCTCCATGCTTCGGCGCGCACCCGGAAGCAGATAAATCCCTCAACAATCATCTAACCAAACCCTAAAAAATCCTCGACACTCATCGAAACATATATAATCTCCCCCGCCAGAAACAATCCATCATGCTCGATCAATCCATCCGCTCATGGAACCCCTGATGGGCGCAAAAGATGCCTCTATCCCTCACAGGCGTCAGGAGGGACATCACAGAAGACATCATCAAAAGCAATTCCAGAGGATATTTATCTCAGGCTCATCTGCAAGCCTGCTTTCACATGATATGGGAAGAGTGCTGACAGGCAGGCATATAACCTTTGGCGCCGCGCCTTTTTCCTTCAGGGAATATCTCAGGAAAAGAGGATGGGAGGATTTCGCGCCTGAATTTCTCGCTTATAATAAGGACAAACTCCTGCATTACCTGAGCGCATATCTTGAAACCGGGGGCTTTCCCGAAACAGCGGAACTTGATGATTTCGGGCGAAAACAGGTGCTCACCTCGCTTTACAACGACATTCTTGCAAGGGATATTTCCTCAAGATACGGGGCGTCCTTTGATATCACCGATAAAATATGCAGGTTCATGCTTACGAATCCGGGCGCGCTTTATTCAGGCAACAGCGTGGCGCAGGCTGTCGGCACTGCTGTTGAGACCGCTGAAAAATATATCGGTTACCTGAAAGAATCCCTGCTGATATACGACCTTCCGATCTTTTCTTTCAAATTAAAGACCCAGTTCAAGCAGAACAAAAAAACATACCCTGTGGATACTGGGATCAGGAATGCCGTATGTTTGCGTTTCTCCAGCGACACAGGCAGGCTCGCAGAAACTATCGTTTTCCATGACATCAGGCGGCGGAATCTTGAAGTTTACTACTGGAAGAGCCGGGATGGTTATGAAGTTGACTTTGTGGTAAAAGCCGGGCAAAAGCTCACAGAACTTATCCAGGTGTCATGGGATGTAAAGGATGAAGCCACGCGAAGGCGCGAAGAACGCGCGCTCTGGTGCGCTATGGAGGAATTTGATGTTGATTCGGGAATTATTTTGACCGAAGATGAGGAGAGAACTCTTGAAGAAAACGGGAAAGCCATAAAATACATGCCGATATGGAAGTGGCTGCTCATCCCACCCAAAGACATACAATGACGTTCTTATTGTCTGATGTGGTCGTATTGCATGCTACCACCATAACGTTTTCTGCCAAGCTTCCTTAAGCTCATCTATCCCCGCGCTCAGCAACACTTTCTCCCCGTCCATCACAGTGAAATCCTGCCTGGCTGTAACCTCGCCCACGTCAGCGAACACGTTGCCTTTCATGATCTCCTCGAACCTCTTCACCTTGCCAGGCGCCACTGTCACCACGAAACGGCTCTGGGATTCCGAGAACATTATCGTGTCCGCGCGCTTGATATTCTCAACAGGGACTTTAGTCAGTTCAATGGTCATACCGAAGTTTCCCGAAAATGCGCTCTCAGCAAGCGCAACACCCATGCCACCATCAGAGCAGTCATGGCATGAAGCCACAGTGCCTTCCATGATGGCTTTTTCAAGAGAGGAATAAAGCTTCTTCGCTGTTGTCGCATTCACCTTTGGTACATCGTTCCCGACAAATCCGAGAGATGCAAAATATTCAGAACCTCCGAGTTCATCTCTTGTCATCCCGATCACGTAAACCCTGTCATCAGGTCTTTTTACATCCATGGTCACAGCCTTCCTTGCGTCCTCGATCTTCCCGATCGTTGAGAAAAGTACAGTTGGGGGGATGGATATCTTGCGCCCTCCTATATGGTAATCGTTTTTCATGCTGTCCTTTCCTGATATGCAGGGAACCCCGTAGGCTTTCGTATAATCGTAAAGCGCCATGTTCGCCCGTACAAGCTGCGCCAGTTTGAACTCGCCATCAGGGTTCTTATCTGATTTCACAGGGTCACACCAGCAGAAATTATCAAGACCAGCAAGATGATCAAACGATCCCCCAACCGCTATGTGATTCCTTACAGCTTCATCGATAGCGCAGGCTGTCATGTGATATGTGTCAATGTCGCCGTACCTCGGACAGATGCCATTCGCTACCACTACACCTTCCATGCTGTCAAGCAGGGGGCGAATAACTGCAGCGTCGCTTGGACCATCTCCTGTTAGCGGCTTTACGACAGATCCAGCCTGTACTTCGTGGTCATATTGCCGGATGACATATTCTTTGGAGCAGATATTCAAACGCGATAGGAGGTTTTTAAGGGCAGCGGTCAGGTCCACTACTCCCAGCACCGGCTCTTCGAACTTCCGGGTTATCCAGCGCGCATTGAGCTTCATAGGAGGAAGCCCGCCATGCAAAAATTCCATATCCATATAAGCCACTGTCTTTCCACTGTACTTTGCATGGAATTTGCCGCTGTCAGTAAATGTCCCGATGACTGTCGCCTCAACATCCCTTGTTCTAGCTAGCTCCAGGAATTCATCGATAGTATCAGGCGATACCGCAAGTGTCATCCGTTCCTGCGACTCTGAGACCAGAATCTCCCAGGGGTCAAGACCAGGATATTTCAACGGGCATTTCTCAAGCTCGATAAGACATCCTCCTGACAACTGCGCCATCTCGCCAACTGATGAAGACAGACCGCCTGCGCCATTATCAGTGATGGCATTGTAAAGCCCGATATCCCTGGCTTCAAGCAGGAAATCCATCATCTTTTTCTGGGTAAAAGGGTCTCCTATCTGGACCGCGGTCACCGGAGAATTCTCGTCAAGTTCAAGTGATGAGAACGTGGCTCCGTGTATTCCGTCTTTCCCGATACGCCCTCCTGTCATCACAATGAGATCGCCTGGAAATATTTCCTTGATATGCGAGGGCTTTCCGTTAAGTGTAGAGGGCATTATCCCGCCCGTGCCGCAATAGACCAGCGGTTTGCCAAGATACCTTTCATCGAATACGATGCACCCATTCACTGTCGGGATACCGCTTTTGTTACCGCCATGCTCAACGCCCCTGCGCACACCCTCAAATATCCTCTTGGGGTGAAAAAGTCTCGGAGGAAGGGGTTTATCATAGAATGGCGAGGCAAAGCAAAAAACATCGGTGTTGAATATCAATCTCGCGCCCATGCCTGTGCCAAGCGGGTCGCGGTTCACGCCCACTATCCCTGTAATTGCCCCTCCGTACGGGTCAAGGGCAGAAGGGGTGTTGTGCGTCTCAACTTTCATAACAAGGTTGTAATCATCATTGAACTTTATCACGCCTGCATTATCAGTAAAAACAGATACAAGCCAGGGTTTATTGATCTCCCGGGTCGCCCGCTTGATATATGTACTGAAAAGTGAGTTTATTGTTTTTACTCCACCATCATCCGCATAGGTTATCTGGCTGTTGAATATCTTATGTTTGCAGTGTTCAGACCAGGTCTGTGCAAGCACCTCTATTTCAACATCCGTTGGCATCGTCATGCCAAATTTTCCTCTTTCCTGCCTCTTTTTCGCGAAATGATCACGGATCACTTTCAACTCGGAAATGTCAAGAGCAAAAAGCCGCTGCCTGCTGAGTTCTTTAAGTTCATTATCGCTTATGTCAAGGTCGGTCGTGGTTACTGACGGGGTGTGTTTTCCAGTGACCACAGGAAGCGGGAGATGTATGCCTTTTTCCTTATCAAATTCCCCGGAGCTTATTATTTCCCACCTTTCGATGAGCGAGTTTGCAAGAAGCCCACCCGCGATATTATTTGCATCTTCTTTTGAGATGTCCCCGCTGATAAGATACTGTCTTGAAAAATAGATTCCCTTGATGCTTGTTTTCAGGACGTCTTCTGATGCTTTTTTTGCTGTCGCTCCCACGTTATCTGTTACCCCGGGTCTATAGCCCACCTCTACCAGCCATGAAAAATCAGAAGCAAGAGGCTTGTCGGAGAACACCTGTATAACAGGGTCTGCAAAGAGTTTTTCCCCGATAAGTTTTACCTGTCCGGTAGAAAGAGCAGCATCAAATGCATATATCTCAATAGTTCTAACAGAACTAACATTAATTCCGAGGTCTTCCCTTATCCTTTTTTTGATGCTTTCACCCAGCGCATCTCTCATTCCTTTTTTAAAACCGACTTCTATCCTGGTGACCATTGTTCATTCACTGGAATCTTATTAAGTCGGCAGAATATAAAATAATATGCA
>JAQUNZ010000089.1 GCA_028717345.1 Candidatus Methanoperedens sp. | reverse complement strand
AGACCTGCTTTGCAGATGAATTGATCAACTTTGACTTTGCAGATCCAAGAGCAGCATTCGGCAAGGCGGCACTCAGAGAATGGGACCGCTGCGCTGGAGAGAGAGCATTCGTTATCCCGGCAAAGTAAATACATAAGTAGGCTTTATGCCTACTTTTCTTATTTTTTTGGGCTAATAAGATAAAATAGAAAAAGATATATTATAGTTTGATATTCATTGGCGGTGTGATTTAAAATGTCAGAAGCAAAAGGAGAAGTTAAAAGAGCGCCAAAAGTGCCAGGTATTGTAAGATGCAGTTATTGCGCTGGAACTGGAAAACAGGAAGGCAAGACCTGCATTGTTTGCGGCGGGTCCGGAAAAGTAGAAGTCGTGGATTCAACAAGAAAATGCCAGTGGTGCAAAGGAAATGGTTTCCTGATGAAAGGAATTCCATGCACAAACTGCGGTGGAACCGGCTATACAAGACCGCTTGGAAAAGAGCGCTTATTTTAAAGGTAAGGGGGTTTAACCCCTGCAACCTTATTGATTTAATAATAAAGAATGATTTTCTAAATAATGTTTAAAAAAGATATTAATTGATTTATTTTCCTCTTCTATAATTATATTTTTCACTCATTTTCTGGAATATATAATCATGAGCCTTGTTCACTGAATCAAGTTCACCACGCAAGATCAGAAGATTATCAGTATCCACATCAACGGTTTTAACCGCGCATTTTCTTGTTGAAACTTCAAGATTGAACATCTCCATAGCATCCATGATCAATTTATGGGGAACACCAGGGGGCAGTACAAGGTCATAAAGACCTTCAAGTTCTTTTTGCTCTTCAGGAACAGCGGATTCATCCTCTTCAACATATTCATTGCCAACAAATTTTGGATCATTATCTGTCATAGAAATCACTTTTTAACATGAAATCCTTATATGGTTACATAAAGCTTATGGTGCTTTTATGCTTACAAAATTAATATTCCCACCCCAATGGATACCGACCCAGCCATACCTGAGTACTCCATCACTTACAGCTTTTTTAAAAGCCCATGACTGCAATGTTGAGCAGATGGATGTGAATGTATCCTTTTATGACGATCTCCTTAGTAAACAGGGTATGGAGGGCTCATATGAGCTTGCTTATGCGAAATTACGTGAGCTTGATTCCAGAACTGAATTGCAGACAGGTCTTAAGGAGCAATACGCCATGCTGGGTGGTTCTATTCTGGCTGGCAAATACATTATCGATAGGGTTGACAGGGCGAAAAGTATTCTTAAAGATATTGATAAATTCTATGATTTTAATGAATTGAACGACGCCTTCAGGATACTGGAACTCGGGCTGAAGCTTGCTTCTTTAGCATATTATCCAACGAATCTGACTTTTCATTCTTATGATATGCGATATTCATGCCGCGAAAGTCGGGATGTGCTTGCTGCGATAAACAACAGGGAGGAAAATCTTTTCATAGATTACTTCGAGAAAAGAACTGTTCCTGAGATACTTGAAAATAACCCGGGTCTTGTGGGAATTTCGATAATCAATACAAGCCAGTTAATCCCTGGCATGACCCTGGCAAATCTTATCAAAAAAGCCGACGAAAAAATACATATCAACATCGGTGGAAGTGTTTTTACCCGCCTTATCAATGAAATAAGCCATAATGATGAATTGTTCTCTATTGTTGACAGCATTATAGTTCATGAAGGCGAAACTGCCCTGCTTTGCCTCATCAAACACCTGGAAAACGGCTTTGATATAGAAAACGTTCCGAACCTCATATATAAAAAAGGAGACAGGATCAGGATAAATAAATTAAGCCCGGCAGGTGAGGAAATCAACTCGCTGCCAACTCCTGATTTTGAGGGATTTCCGCTTCAACTGTACCTGTCTCCGCATCTTGTTTTACCTCTTCTTTCATCGAGAGGTTGCTACTGGGGGCGGTGCACTTTCTGCGACCATAGCTTTGGTTATTCTGGAAAATACCGGCCAAGGGATGTGAATCTGCTATACAATGACCTTGACGCTCTTAAAAATAAATACGGGACAGGGTTTTTTACTTTTCAGGATGAAGGATTATCTCCAAAATTAATAAGCGCCCTGTCTGATAAGATAATTGAGAACGACCTGAATATATCATGGCTTGCGGATTCGAGATTCGAACCTGCTTTTTCAGAAGAGATGAGCAGGAAAATGGCTCGGGCAGGATGTAAAATGCTGTATTTCGGGCTGGAATCGGCAAATGAACGTATCCTGGCATGTATGGATAAAGGGATCAAGAAAGAAAATGTCAGGAAGATCTGCAAATACTGCTCTGATGCAGGTATCTGGACGCATCTGTTCCTGATCTTCGGATTCCCGACAGAGACGCCGGATGAAGCAAGAGAGACTATGAATTTCGTTCTTGCCAACAGCAGTATTATCCGTTCAATGTCTTTTGGCAGTTTCCAGCTTACAAAACATTCAAAAGTGTATGAGAACCCGGAGAAATTTGGTGTGACAAATATTGAGCAGGAAGACAACCTGGATCTTTCACTCTGGTATGAATGCAAAGTCGGGCGAGGGATGTCAAAAAGGGAAACAAACGCAGTAATAAAAAATTTCGACACACTGCTGTCTAAAAGGTATAAGGATTTCCAGATATGGAGGTCCCTTGACAGGGAGCATCTTTTCCTTTATATTTCGCACTATAAAAAAGCCGCAGGCGGTGTATCAGACCTTGTTGAGGTGATTAACAGGGCTTACCAGAAAAAATCTATGAAAAACCAGGGCACGACCGATCAAAGAAATACGGGATCTTATCCGGTTTTAAATGATGGGGTCTTCATAGGGACTTTCAACTTCAACTGGGGGAAAATAATGTATGAAGTCAAGATGAATGAACATCTACGCAGCAGCGCAAAACCAGAGAAGACGCACGGGCTGTTCGATATAAATAACAGGTTCCTTACCATATCAGATCTGGCAAAGGATATCCTTGACATGTGCGATGGAAAGTCAGGAATACCTGATATTGTTGAGGCTGTCAGGATAAAATACCAGTTGTCGCAGGGTGAGGCTGAAGCCAGATGCAAGAGCCTGCTTGATAGTTTTTATGAAAAGAAGATGATCGCGATATAAATACGGAATATCAGAGCTTCCTTCACTTGCGAAAGGTCAGGCGATAATCTCAGGGTTGGCGATCAATACGCCGACATTAGTGAGGATAAGGAAGAGGCTCACGAGCGCGATGTGAGGGGGAGGAGCAAGGATGCGCCTGCGCTGTGGGCTGCGCAGAGGAAGTATGAGGAGAAGCATGAGAGGGCGCAGGTGAGGGCGGATGAGGAGATGGATGTGGGGGTGTGAGAGGTCGAGGTGTAAGGTACCCTAATTGAGAGAGAGACATTTAACTAATACAAGCTTCAAGAATATTTCTCTCTTTTTTAGATATTCCATACAACTTGTTCCTATAATAGTCTCATGATCGCACACACTAAATATATTTTTAAAGTCAGTCAGGTCTAATCAGCCTGACATCCGATAAATTAATCGGACTACAGCAAAACCAATAGTGTGATAACGTCCATGATAATTGGACAAAATACTCTTTACTCTTGCATCAATACCCATCGTATCGATGACAACGCATTCTATTTTCTTGTTAGATAGCTGCTCAATACACCGATGAATAAATTGCATCTATGTTTGCACCACCATATGTTTTCAGGTCTGAGAAAGTGAATATGGTTTGAAGGGATTCACGGTTTTTTTCAAGTGAATAGTTTTCAGGGAATGGGATATTTTTAGCTTTGAACCAGTTGTATGTTTCTGAGCAATACATCGAGAGAATTTTTTGCTTGGCTGCTCGATAAAATGTTGGTTTAGATAATGGTTTTTGATTTTGTTCTTTTCTTTGTTCTTGAAGATCTTCATGAATTCCTTTTCTAACTTGAATGGGATTTGATGCAAGTTCTTGTTCGATTTTAAAGAATTCAGTAAGAGTTATAGAGGTTTTTTCTTTTCCAAGATTGCTAATTCAGTTAAATCATTACCTGTATAGCCGCCTTCAGATTCTTGTTTTTCCCTGAGACAAATTAGAACTTGCTCCCGTGATATCATGCGGGATAATCAGGAGATTAGTTTTATTAAGGCTTAATCATTGTATACTTTTTTAGCGTGTGCGATGATGAGACTAATATAGGAACAACTTGTATATGGTATCATAATGCTTCTATTTTTGATTATTTTCCCCTCTTACTTCAAAAATGGTTGACTTCTTGACAATCGTCGATTGTGGTGGATGGATTTGTTACCAGATCATCCGTTTTTTCATCGGGAAAATTAATAAATCACTGGATTTTAGGATTGTGCCTGATTAGTAAACAATTAAAAACAATAATCTGTCATATAATTCACCAAAAACTCAAATAAACCGCTAAAACTCTCGGCGTATATATGTGGGTATGGATCGTATTATGATTGTATGAATAGCTCGCTACACCCAAAAATCTCCATGATGTTGGGCATCTTTGACGGGCAGGTTATGAAAATCAATTCCATGAACCTTCTCGATGAGAAAAAACTGCCAGACCAGGAAGTGTACGAAAGTGAAGACATAGACTGGAACATGTTTGAGCGTGTACCCGGAGTTGTACGGGATGGTATCTACTGCAATCTGCTCCAGAACAAAGTCAGAATGTGCAACTTCGTTTCCTGCACATATTACAAAAAATGCCACAAAAAAGAATAGAGAAAAAGCCTTTATACCATAAAACGAATTCAGACACGATAAATATGATAAACGGAAGGGATCGTCTTTTACGTCATTGAATCGCTTCGGAACAAAAAAATAAGCATTTTTGATACAACGCTGCGCGATGGGGAACAGACCCCCGGGGTTTCTCTCACAACTGATGAAAAACTTCTCATCGCACAGCAGCTTGATAAGCTAGGCGTGGATATCATTGAAGCAGGTTTTCCCATGTCATCTGACGGGGAGAAAGCCTCTGTGAAAAGAATAGCCGAGGCAGGCTTGAACCTCCAGGTATGCGGGCTGTCAAGGGTGATAAAATCAGATATCGATAAATGCCTGGACTGCGGAGTGGATATGGTCCATACATTTGTCTCCACATCCGATATCCAGAGGATATCCACCATCAAGAAGAGCAGGGATGAAGTCCATAAAATGGCTGTGGACGCAGTCGAATACATAAAAGACCACGGAGTTAAATGCATGTTCTCAGCAATGGACGCTACAAGGACTGATGTGGATTACCTGATAAATATTTATAAAGGAGTTGAGGAAGCTCATTGCGATATCATCAACGTCCCCGACACTGTGGGCGTTATAGTGCCTTCTGCCATGTATAAACTGGTAGGGGAGATCGCAAAGAATGTGAAAATCCCCATCGATGTGCACTGCCATAACGATTTCGGGCTTGCGGTGGCGAACAGCCTCGCAGCCGTTGAGGCGGGAGCAAGCCAGGTACAGGTCACGATCAACGGTCTTGGTGAGCGCGCCGGTAATGCAGACCTTGCAGAGACTGTCATGAGCCTGCATTCTCTTTACGGTGCAAAGACGAACATAAAGACGCAGTACATAGTCGAGACATCGCATCTTGTGCAGAGATATACAGATATATGCATGCCTGCCACCATGCCGATCGTTGGCGAGAACGCTTTTGCACACGAGTCAGGCATACATACCCATGGTGTGCTTGTAAGGTCTGACACCTTTGAGCCAGGAGTTATGACGCCTGAGATGGTTGGTCACAGGAGGCGCATCGTGCTTGGGAAACACGCAGGCAAGCACGCAGTAAAGCAATCGCTTGAGAGCGCAGGTCTTCACACCACTGATGAGCAGCTCAATGAGATCATGAAGAGGATAAAGGACATAGGCGATAAGGGCAAGCGCGTTACTGACGCCGACCTCTATGCAATCGCCGAGTCAATGATAGGTTCATCATCAACTGGCGAGAAAGCTATAGTGCTCAAAGAAGTCTCTGTGATGACAGGGAATATTATCACGCCGACTGCCACGGTGAAAGCTATTGTCAATGGAAAAGAACGACTGGGAGCAAATGTTGGCGTGGGTCCAGTGGACGCCGCGCTAAAGGCCGTTACAGGAATCCTCGGGGACTATAAATTCAAATTGCGCGATTTCAGGATAGAAGCCATCTCCGGAGGCTCAGATGCCCTCGCTGAAGTGATCATCGGTGTAGAGGATGAGACCGGAAGGGTCGTATCAGCGCGCTCCACGAACGAAGATATAGTCATGGCATCAGTCGAAGCTCTCGTTGCTGCAATAAACCAGCATATGAGCAAGAGATAACTATCAGCAGGAGTCCTGAGGTTTCATGAGAGACTTTTTGACATAGTCAGTGCAGCTTGCAAGCATTTTTTCGACGTCGCCCTGGACGTCCATACCTGCTGCACCCTCATGACCCCCACCTGTGCCATTATACTTCACACTTATTTCTTCCATCAGCTTTGCCAGATTAACACCTGCATTGATTGCACATTTCCTGGCACGTGCGCTCATTTTTACCTGGTCGCCTTCTTTTGATGCCACAAAAGCCACATCAGCGCCTATTGAAATGAGATTAGAGGCTGCTGCGCCTCCGAATGAGCTGACCTGTGAGGTTACGATCACCCACTCATCCACCCTTTCTATCACCGAACGCTGGGCAGCTTTCAGGAAAGCGATACGCATCGAGATGTCCTGCGGGAAGGTTGAAAGGGCGTCCATCACCTCGCTGTATTCGATGCCGCTAAGTTCGATAAGTTCTGCCACAGCCTTGAACGAATCAGACGTAGCATGCTTGAAATTCCCGGTATCTGTTATAATGCCTGCAATAAGTGCAAATGCTGCACGCCTCATCACGGGCGCCCCCATGATGTTCAATACTTCAAGAACTATCTCGGCTGTTGATCTCTTGTTCCTGTGAAGCGAAAACGCCGCATTTTCATTCAGTGAAGTCGTAGAATGATGGTCTATAACTGCATAGTTCTTCAGCAGAAAACCGTTCAACTGTGCGAGCGTGGAAGTATCAACTACTACAACAAGATCATAATCCGGTGCCGGATCAGTTACAAATTCGATATTCAACTGCCTGGCTAGAACGGTTGCAACCCTGTCGCACCCGTCTATGACACCTATTGTGCCCCCTATGGCTTCTTTTAGAGCAAAAGCGCTCCCAAGCGCATCAGGGTCTGCGTTCCTGTGGCATAAATAGAGGATATTGTGGTAATCCAGCAGTTGATTATAGAATTCTGCTTCGTCAATCTCCATGACTATTGCGCAGAAGGTGTACCGATAGCCTGCTTGAGCTGCTCCTGGAGCTGCTGGAACCGTTTCTGGGCACGTTCTTCCTGGCGTGCCAGTGTCTGCATTCGCAGGTCAAGCGTATCCTTTTTTTCCTTGAGGGACTCTTTTGTCTTATCGCGTTCTGTTCTTATCAATAGATCCCCGATAGCCCTGTAAACTACTGCATCAGTTTCGAGTTTTTCAAGCTCTTCAAGAGCAAGGTCAGTCTCTTTCAAGTTTATTTCGACCTGGTTTTTCTGAACAGCTATCGCCTGCGCCTGCTGTTGTATCTGCTGCAACTGTGCAAGCTGGTTCTTGATCTGTGGGGGTAAATCTGTACTCATTTTATTCACCTGTTTCTGCGTGTAGTATTGCCAACCCCTGATTTATAACTTGTGCATTCACAATGAACTCATCTCGCACGATATCTTAATAAGGCGCAGCCAGCCGTTGAGCGCAGCTCTCATAGATATGATGTCGCTGGCTTCCACATTTAAAAAGAGTGTATCATTGTCCAGTCGCAGAGCTGATCTTGTGCGCTGGTACTCCTCCTCCAGTTCTGGAAGCAGCGACTCATAGATTATCCTGCTGTTACTTCCAAGGTCGAACTCGAATTCCGCGAGAATTATCATAGTTAAATTTTTAAGCCGTCATGATATATAGAGTAAACTATCTAATGGATTCATTGACAACATTTGAAATAATACTAATATTAGTATTTATAGTATTTTCGGCATTTTTCTCACTCTCTGAGGCTGCACTTCTTTCTGTAGGAAAAATACGTATACGGCATCTGGCAGAATCTGGAAATAACAACGCAAAAAATGTTGTAAGACTTCTTGAGAACCCGGAACGTTTCCTGGCAGCCATCCTGATCGGTAATAATTTCGTGAACATAAGCGCCTCGGTACTTGCTACTGATGCCGCTTTAAAATCTTTTGGAAATTCCGGAATTGCGATAGCGACCGGTATGATGACACTGTTCATCCTGATCTTCGGGGAGGTGCTCCCGAAAACGCTTGCATCAAGGAACCCTGAAAATATCGCTATGTTGGTTGCAAATCCAATAACGATCGTTATCAATATACTCAGACCCATTGTCTGGTTCCTGACTTCGATCGTCAATTCAATGATCCTGCTTTTCGGAGGAAAAGAACGCGTGAAGCATCCTTTTGTCACTGAGGAATTGATCAACATGATGCTGAAGGTTGGGGAAAAAGAAGGGACGATCGAGAAACACGAGAGAGAGATTATCAGTAATGTCTTTGATTTCACGGACGAGAAAGCGCACGGTGTGATGACAAAGAGAGAGAATATAGTCTGTATTGAAGACGCAGAAACGCTTGAGACTGCACTTAAACTGATAAATGAATCCGGGCATTCAAGAATACCGGTTTACTGCAAGGAATTTGACAATATGATCGGCATGATATACGCAAAAGATTTCCTGAAATTCAGGGATTACGAGCTGGGGAGAACAAGAGTGCGTGAAATACTGCGTCCTCTCCTTATCGTGAAAGCAGGAAGGGGGATTTCATCGGTCATGAAAGAACTGCAGCAGAAGAAAATGGCGATCTCAATAGTGGTCGATAATAACATGAAGGTACTGGGGCTTGTGTCAATAGAAGATATCCTTGAGGAACTGGTGGGAGAGATATTTGATGAGTACGATGTGGAGGCGGAAAAATCTCAGGAAGGAGCTCAGAAGGGAGTCAAAAGCGTAATACATAAGGCTCAATGATCAGTATAAGTCTTTCACCCTCGACCTCCCCGGCGGCATGAACATAGCTATCTTATCAGGAGAAGCTATCTCCTTGATGAGCCTCTTATCCTCGAATTTATCAGTCAGCATCCTGTATATCTTCTTAGAGAGGTCGTTCTGCTCAAACTCTCCAGGCTCAACTTCTATAACAAACTGAGCGATCTTTCTCACCGCGCTCACAGGTCCACCTATCAGCCTCTTTTCTTCATTAAGGATGAGACCCAGCGCCGCGCCCAGCATGACATCCTTGAAATAGTTGCGCTGCCCCCTTATCACAAAAGCCCCTTTTGCCACATATTCCCCGGACTCAGGGGTCTTTGAGACCTGCTCAGGCAGTACCCAGTAGGCATCCCCGCTTGCCTGTCCTGATTTCCAGATAACCGAATAAGAGACCGTGAACTGCGCAGCTTCCGCGAGCGTTGTCTCAGGCACTTCTTTGCCTTCAGTTTTGATCACAACGGCAGGCGAACCAGGAACGTGTGCGTGGATGTAGATATCCCTTTTTTCGAGATATTTTTTCACGATATCTTCATTGCTGGTTGCATCCCTGCCTCCGATGACGAGGAAGCCGTCAGAAGATATAAACCACCTGAACTGCTCGTACCACTTCTGTTTAT
>JAQUNZ010000088.1 GCA_028717345.1 Candidatus Methanoperedens sp. | reverse complement strand
ATTGGTGAGCCGCCCGTCTTTATGCATCCAGTAGTATGGATGGGAAACCTTATAAACTTTTTTGTCTGCCGGGCTCCGAATCAGCATAGGAAACTTTATGGGCTGTTCATGGCTGCTTTTTGCACAGGGACGGCTTTGCTTGCCGGAATTGCGATATTATCATTTGCAGAAGGTCTGATGCGCCTGATAATAGCTGCTTTTTTCCTTAAATCAACATTTTCCATACGTATGCTCGCTGTGTCCGCGCTCGGTATAAGAAAAGACCTTGAGAGTGGAAACATCGGGAAGGTGAGAAGCGACCTCAAGACCTTTGTGGGAAGGGATACTTCAAAACTCAATGCGTCACAGTCAGCTTCAGCCGTCATCGAATCGCTTGCTGAAAGCTTTGTTGATGGCATCCTCGCGCCGCTCTTTTATTTTCTCCTGTTCGGTCTTCCGGGCGCGCTTGTTTACCGCATGATAAATACGCTTGATTCAATGGTGGGTTACAAAAAAGAGCCGTTCATAGAGCTGGGTTATGCATCAGCAAGACTTGATGACATCGCGAACTGGGTGCCAGCACGGCTATCGCTGTTATTTATTTTCGTGGCGGCAATTTTATTCGGGAAGCCTCTGGAGGCGGTCAGGACTTGCATCCGGGACCATGGCAAGACCGCTTCCCCAAATTCAGGATGGTCTATGGCAGCGGTCGCGGGCGCGCTGGGAGTAAAGCTTGAGAAGGTTGGATATCATGTGCTTGGAGAAAAGTACGGTGAGCCGCAGCCTTTTCATATTAGCAGGGCAGCAGGTATCGTAGGTTTATCATCATTCCTTGTGATCGCAGGAATCTTTTTGATAGGAAAGGTGGATATTTTATTCTATTAGATTTTTTGAGCAGGAATTGCCTCTATCATTACAGTAAAGGAAACTCCAGTCCTCAATACATTGAAAGAGTGGCGTGAGTTCGAATACTCACGAACGCAAATGAGAACGCCGATACTTGAAACGCTTGATGCCATGATAGCAAGAGCAGAGAAAGAACTGGCGGTAGCGAATAAAGAACACGAAATCTATTTTAGAGGTCGATAACCATGACAAATCTATTACTGGTATTATCCAAAGACCCGTACACAACCGAGATACCAAATCTCGTTCTGGAGATCGGGTTAAAGGCTAAAGCAAAAGGCAACAACGAAGACGGGGTACGGTGAAGCCGCTTTATGGCAGAAAGATGTGCCGAGCATCGAAACGACAATAGTCAAAGCAAAGGACAGCGTCAAATTCTATGCACATGAACCTGACCTTAAGAAAAGAGGTGTGGTTGATAGTGAGATCATCGACGGGATATCAAAGTCGAACCTTGATGATCTGACAAACAGGATACTTGAGAGTAAATAATACGAGCAATTTTTGCCTGCACCAAAAGTTACAATAAACCAGGGATCAATGGGATGATATATGCATAAACTGGACGCAAGGGGCAGGGTTTGTCCGCTGCCGCTTTTCTATACCAAGAAAGAGATTGAGAAATTGAAGTCAGGGGATGAGCTTGAAGTATTGACTGATGATGCAGTAGCGAAAAGCACGATCCCTCAATGGACTAAAGAACATGGGCATGAAATAATTAAGATCGAAGAATCAGGCAGTGGTTTTAAAGTGACTATAAAAAAACATTGAGACCTGGCAAGAACAACACTATTGCATAAAAGCAAAAAATCTTAAAAAGATATAATGAAATAGTGGCATAGCTTTTCAGGATAGTAATTTCCCGATAACACTGCTTCCTGTTTTTTCCCTGATATATTTATCTATCGACAGTTCGCCTGCACCGTTGACCACAAGATATAATGACATCAAAAGCAACGCGAATACATATTCAAATCCAATCTTATCGCCTGCTATGAAAAATCCCTGCTGAAGGTGTACCGTGAACAGCGCTACAACCATGGTTACAGCTATACCTGCTGCGCCGATGCGGGTGAAGAAGCCGAGCAGTACCATGAGCCCTCCGAAGAACTCAGCCAGGATCGCCAGTGTAGCAAAAGCAGGCGGTATGCCCATCTGCTGGAAAAACTGGACGGTTGCATCAAAACCATATCCTCCGTACCAGCCGAGAAGCTTCTGGGAGCCATGGGCGAAAAAGATTACGCCCAATGCTGCACGCAGAAATACCAGGCTGAAATTTTGCGTTTTTTCCGACATCTGGCTCACTCCACGGATTTTAAAGCCTGCCTCGCCGTACTTACCGGGCACTCGTTGGTGTGGCTGCTTCCGCAGTGCAGGCATGCATCGTTTATAGAATTTATTGCTGTTTTTATTTTTTCTTTGTCAAAACTCATATTTAAAACCTCAAATCCCTTATTAGTTATTATATTATATTTAAAATTAAAGTTACCAACAGGTAACCTCATGTAAAAAGACCAAAGATATATTATATAACAATGATATATACCGGATTGTGACCCCCGATACATCAACTTCAAAAAAAGAGATTTGTCCTGTAGTAGAATCGATATATACTATAGGGAATAAGTGGTCACTTGTTATTACCTATAATTTAATGAAATCACCAAAAAGGTTCAATGAATTGAAAGCCTGCATTCCCGGGATGTCTTCCAAGGTTCTCACCCAGAATTTATCCGAACTTCAAAAGAATGGTATTATCGAAAAAAAGACAAACCTGGACCAGCCCGAAAAAACAGAATATGTACTTACCAAGAAAGGTGAGGACTTGAGAAAGTTAATGCAGGAGGTAAAAGCCTGGGGAGAGAGGTGGCTCATATCACCTGAGCAGCAACAGCCAGAGTCATGCCATGGGTCGGAACAGATAAGTGAACTTCTTATCCTACCCGTTCAGGCTGTATAACTTCACCTTATTACTGACTACAAGGTATAACTTCAGGAGTTCAATACTGAATACATATCGCCTATACTTCTCAAGACTTTGAATCCCTTATCCGTGATCATGTAATCCCCACGCTCATGGCGCTGTAAGATCATTCCGCTGTCAAGCAGTTTTTGCAAATGGAAGAGTAAATTCCCACCGCGAAGTCCCGTAAGTTCGGTGAGCGCAGAAAAGGTTTTTGTCTCTATCGCTATTGCTTTCAGTATTTGCAGGCGCTGTTTGTTGGATAGCGGCTCAAGTATATTATTAACAATCAGTTCGTCAGGCAATACTGATATTTCCTGCTTCTTTTCTTTATCAGTGTTATAGATTTGCAGTGACCGCATTAAATCGACCTGCTTCCCGAAAAGCGTCTGGACATTTGAAAAACATTTCTCGCACTGCTTCGATGGGGCATTGCTCCTCATACCGTTTAAATCCGACTGGTTTTTCAAAATAACATCTTCATGAACCTCGTCCTGCTTTATCAGGCTTGCATTATTTTGCAGGAATCCGGTGAAGTTTGATTTACAGGTCTCCCGCATCTGGCATTTTTTGACCATATTACTTTCAAGACCGCCCTCGATATCATCAATAACATGCCCGATGATCGCATTCGTAAAATTAGTGCGGGAACCCGAAAGAATATATTCAAGATGCTGCTGGCTTGATTGCTCAACAAATCGTTTCATGTCATTATGTATCTCATGCAGCTTTTTTTTTATTTCGAGGATTTCTTTGTAAGAGTCCTCCTTTTTATTGATCATATAAGAAGTTATTTTGTCTTATCAAGATAAAAAGGTTTCTATTACGACCTTAAAGGTCATGTTTGTATATTAAAATGTAGTTTGTATAGTTTTATGGCATTATACGGTCTGGAATGCATACTCCAAAAGATTGGGTAAGATTTTACAGTTTTTCAGTGAATCAATCGGAATTATATTTTCTGTGACAAACATCTACAAGTTTGAAACCGCTGAGTTTATGCCACAACGAATAAATTAAAAGGCATGGATGCAGGTATGCGCAGCCTTAGAGAACGGGCTTTACAGGGCACAACCGCCCTGCTGGCGGGTCTTGGAATAGGACTTCTGCTGAAGCAGTTAGCTTCACTGGTACTGCCTGAATCTTTTATTTCGGATGCCGTGATTTACGCTTTAATTGTAGCCCCGGTTTTCCTGGTTTACAGAGCTGCAGCAGGGTGTCCAGCATGGAACGGGCAAAAAAGGGAGCTATATCTCACGCTGGCGCTCTGCATAATTATTGGCACATCTGCGGCATTTCTCGCACGGGCTAATTACCCGCTTTTAGAAGGCGATTCCGGCGATTATATAAGGTACACTTTTGTTATAACTGCTCTGGGAGCATTGATCGGCGCTCCAGGAAAGCGAAGCATGGCTGTACTTGCGCTGGCAGGCTTCATCGGCGGCGCTGCTGGAACCTTTGTTTATTTGCAGGGGGTTGACTTCATATACTTTATCAAGGAACCGCTAAGGGTAGTTTTAAATTATCTCTTCAATAACATCGGGATGGGCATGGGTTCTTTTATCATGAATATCATTCGATTGTCGTTAGCCGCTTTTGTGACTCTGATATTTTCACTGGGAGTTGGCATCGCTGGCTCGTCTGTTTCCATTGCCATGAATTATGAGAAGACAGGTTGGATAAATACGAGGTCGGTGTATTTAAATATCATACGAAGGCTGGGCATAGGGATTGCGGTATTTATGCTTTTCTCCTATGCCTATGTACTTTTTACCAGCGGCGGTGAATATGCGATAATAGCGAGCGGTGTAAGTATAGATACTGATAATAAAACCGCAACTGTTTACGTTCCGGTTTTTATAGATAGTAAGGGAGCAGCTCTCGATGTTTATGATGGATCTGAGATTTTTGGAAACGCGACCTATGAAATAGTGGATACTGAATATGGAAAAGCGATGAAAGTCACTGCCACTGGAAATATTCTAATTTTCACAAAGCATTCCGACGGTGCGAAAAGGAGCAACCGCGAGGTTAACCGGTACTTGAAGGATTTTGGTTTAAGCATGAGCGATTTCAAACCCTTGGAGGGCGATGCAACAGAGATACCGCCCGTTAAAATTATGCCAAAAACCGGCGTCTGGGTCTATTCAGACAGCGAAATCAAATCCCTTAGCCTGATGCTCGGCAGGGATAGCGGTGTGGGCATAAGCTATTCGATAGATTTCCCGTACTACGACAGGTCAAAAAATATGATGGTACCTGCGAACCTGACAAGGGGATGGCAGAAGATAGAACTGGAAACAACGATCAGGAGATACCAGAATTTCATATAGGAGAACTGTCGGGTCGCCTGATTTGAATGTTTAAAAATATCTCTGAAGTGCCTATCACCACTATATTTTATGCCTCTTTTCCCTATTTGAATCGCTTAACCGCTCTAATAACGGCAAAGTCTCTTTATTAAGGTAATGTATCTTTTTCGCCCCGTCTTTTTCAGCATACACAAGATCATATTTCTTAAGTATTGCAGTATGCCATGTTATGGTAGACCCGGTAAGGCCAAGGGCTTCTGCTATCTCTCCTCTTGTTGCACCTTCGTTCCTGGATAAGAATTCAATGATCCGCCGCTGTGTCGGCTCCTGCAAGACCAGAGAAACTATTTTTTCGCGACTGCTGAACATCCCGTTGTTCTGGAAATAGAGTGTGTGGCTCCCGCTTTTGAATCTGCTTATCATGCCAAAGTATTCAAGGACCCCGATATGATACAGGGCAGTACCGCGGTTGACGCTTGTATCCCTGACAATATTGATGAACCTCGCACCCGGATTATTTTTTATGTATTCCATGATGCGAAGGCGGATATCATTGCCGAGCGGATTGCCGTGCAGCCATTTATATGATAGCACAGTCGCGAATTGCCTTAAGAACGAGAACTCAAACATGGGCTGAAGCTGCACGAACAATACCCAGAGTGGAAGCTGCCAGAAGTCGATGTTGGTGGTGGGCGGCCCTGTATATGTAAGGTTTGCCGTCATTTCATCGCTGGCAGATGTAACAATATAAGTCGTGCCCTCGCTGCTCCTGACCGGGTGGAAGCTTGAGTTGTACATGGCTGCAAGAAGTAAAAATATTGCAAAAACCATGCCATCGCTTAACTTCATTCCAGGTGCACTGCGGTTTAACCCATCACTTCTCAGTGCCGCCTCCCTTCCATACTTTTACTATCTTAAGTTCCTGTGGGTCAACAAGCACTGATACGCCCTGCCAAGTCACGCTCAGCAGGGTCACTGGAGTATAATATTTCTTCGAGGTTTCAGGCAGTATTCGCCGCACAGCAGGAATCCCTGCCACACCTGCAGAAGCAACTTCCCTGTCCTGCATTGCGATCGCTATTGCCGCCTCCCTGTCCTGCGGCAGTATGGCTTCAAGCATATATCCAGTGCGCGTCAATGTTCCCTTAGAATAAGTAAAATCATATATATCAGGGTATCCGGCACTGTTCGATACGCCTGCTACGCGGAGGCTCAGTCCATTACTCCCGTTTCTTGCGGTGATATTTACAGCGTCATATTCCATGTTATAAGGGGATATTTGTGTCCAGAGTTCCTTTTCAACAACTGCTGTGCTTTTAGGTATATCTCCCTGCCAGGATACATCATGCGCCCAGGCAGGTTTTGTGCCGGATGTATCAAGGCAGCCGGCTATGAGGACGGCTGCGATTATTAACAGGACAACGTATTTCATTCTAATGCATAAATTCCTAACTTCAAAAAAAAGAGGTGGGGAACTCACTTATTCCCCAGGGTAATGGTATATTCGAACTGCTGTGTGTTCCAAGGCATTATGCCAAGCTTCAGGTTTCCGGCAGGGACGTCGGCTGTGTAGGTCTCTACATACTGGGTTCCCATTTCAGTATAGATTCCCTCGCTATCTGATTCCCAGGGTGGGAACATACCCGTGCCGCCGAGTGATACGCCTCCTTTAATCATTGTTTTTGTCTTATTCAGAGGTATTGCGTTATTTTCAGATCCTGTAAGTGTTACTGTAAAGGATGGTTCTTTTGCATTTTTTGTGCCTGCCCCGCCAGCGGCTAAGTACTTGTATATACCTTCAAACAGGTTCGAGCTGACCTCTATGGTCACAGGTGAAGCTTCCTGTGTTACGAAGGTCTTCACGAAAGGCTCTGCCGGCTGTTTCCAGACTCCTAATTCCAGCCTGACCAGGTCTGCCCATTCGTTACGAGCAATCGACGGGTCATCTATTCCCAGGTCTATGGCTCCGCGGTAACTTCCCTTGGCATCGGCCGGGACTTTTACGTGGACGTTCACTTCAACGCTTGCGCCCGATGCTATCTCTTTTGGTGAAGTTATTTCTAATGCGTCATCCGTGAAAGCCGATTCCACTGCACCGTAAGGACCATACATCTGGTCCTGCTGGCTGATCTTCGGGTTTATGGCAATTGCTTTATCACCTGTGTTCTTCAATTTTATCTTGTAATCATATTCTTTCCCCGCTTCGAGTTGATCCTGGATGTAGGGTTTTTGTATCTGGACCTTAGGAGGCGTCCAGACATTGACCGACAGGCTGAATGTATGTACGTAATTCGGGAATGGCTGTGGATATGGCGTTGGAATAGTCTCGTCCGTGAATGCGACCATGGCATTATAATAGCCAACTGATGCATCCGCCGGGATGGCGGCTTTGATCACGAAATTCTGGCTTCCTCCGGCAGGTATTTCCGAACTTGCCGGGGTTACTGTTACCCATTCCTTTTCCATAACGTACTCCCCGTATGGCGGTACTTCCACATGAGGGGACACAGTGATTGGTTTTTTCTCTTTGTTCTTTATTGTTACCGTCAATTCCTTGCTCTCACCAGGCTGCAATTGCAGGTTCCCGTATCGCGGTGATATCTCAAGCTTTGTAAAATTCTGCGCATCGAATGTTTGGTCAAGAGGCACGGCTCTTTGTTCCATGCCCACCGTTTGGCTTTGGGCAACACCTCCGATAATGCTTAAAATAAGCAAGCTAAGTACAACACATACTGATTTGTTCATATTTATCCTCCTGTCAACAGATTCGTATTGTTGTAATAAATATTTTCTGTGACAATCATCTACATCATTCCGATATGATCCAATATGTCCCTCCTGATCCCCGCCCTCCTGGCAGCATCTTCCTTATCTTTATAAGGTCTCCCCATCACTATCTTCCCCACCTGTTTTCTCCCCACACCAGGTATCTGTTCTAAAAGCTTCAGCGGCGCCCTGTTAATGTCAAAAGGCACAGCAATACCTGTAATCGACCTGTACCCATGATCTGTCACCATCACATCATAAAACCTGTTTAACTCAACTTGCACCGGGATCCCCACAAGAAGGGGATATGTGCCAAGCTGTCTTCCGAATGTGATCTTATCAAAAATCTCTGTGCGCACGTCTTTCATGACACACCCGGCAGGCGCCACCCGGCGCAGCATAGGCATGTCTATCTCATTCCGCATCTTTTCCTTATATCTCAGGAAAAGCTCCTTATGCTTTGCAGCAAGCTCATCATGCCCCTGCATCGGCGTACCTGCAAAGGTCATCACCTGCCTGATGTTCACCCGCCTCACCATAAGACCGCTGTCGAGCACCTTCTTCATGAACTCGAAATTAAGCTCGAACGTCTTTTTTGTCTCACCTTTCAACCCATGGACAAAGTTGATGCCAGGAAGAAGCTCAGGAAGACCGCTCTCCCCCCGCGTAGCGCCCACATCGTTCAGGAGCTTTATGGCTTCGAAAACCTCATCTGGCGAGGCTTTCAGGTCGTTCGCCCTGATAACTTCCGGGTCAGCGCTCTCCATGCCAAGCGCAGCCACATCCCCTGATGTGTGGTATTTCACGATAGTCTCTGCGATCATTCTCGACTCTTCAGGGAACCGCGCAAGCGTCACAGGATTCGCATTGTCCATGTGAAGCACCTTGAGTTCAGGCGCAACATTGCGGATCCCACAGTAGAGCTCTTCAATTGCCTCTGGATCCGGAACGCCTCTTCTTGCCCTGTACATGAAGAGATCCGGCTGCCTGCCGAGCCTGAAATAGCGAGCGCCGTGTTGATAGAGAGCTGATACTTCCTTTACTACATCATTAATCTCCCGGTAATCCGGTTTGCCATAGAACGGCTCCGTGCAGAAAGAGCAGTGCGAGTGGCGCGGGCATCCCCTGTATGTCTCAAGCTCGCACATGAGATAAGGATAATCCGGGTGCTGCCTGATAATGAATGCTCCAGTCTTGCCCCATCGCGCTATCTCCTGTGTTGTCCTCATCCTGTGCACCACGCTGCCAGGGTCACAAAGTTCGTCCAGAACATCGAAAACGAAAGCCTCTATATCCTTTTTTGCAAGCAAAAATCCAGTTAAGGCAAGCTCTTTAGCCGACGTGCCGCCTTCTTCCCCGAAACCGAGCCTTACAGGCCCACCGAGAATCTTTGTCCCTCCCAGGCGGGAAAGCTCCCTGATCTCATTCTGGCTAACAGGGGTCGCCCGCAGATATTTTCCCGGCACGGTCGTCCCTGCCACGACTACTGTGATATCGTAATTGAGCTTCTCTTTGATAGATCGAAGCTGGTCTATCGTGCGATAGGTAATATCCTCTTCCGGTATGCCCTTTTCGACCAGGGCGCCCGCAATATACCTTGGATACGGCGCCATATAAGGCGGGACGCCAAGACATGCGGGTTCATCAACATAACCATCTATTATAAGGACGCGCATAGGTTATCTTTATCTTACTTCAATTTTAATTAACCTTCGATGACTGACATTTATGACATAGCACGAAAATCGCTTGGATACGCAAAGAAAGCTGGAGCTGATGAAACTGAGATATATTGCATT
>JAQUNZ010000087.1 GCA_028717345.1 Candidatus Methanoperedens sp. | reverse complement strand
GACTGCAATATTCAAGCTTAACGAACTGGGATATGATACAACCAAAATCGTCAGCGGTACAGGGTGTGCGCCAATTGCCCCGGTTGTCAAGGACGACCTGAAAGCTATGGGAAGCACCAACGACAGCGTGATATATTACGGTTCCGTATTTCTGACGGTCAGGGGAATGGACGAAGAGAAATTCAAGAATGTCCCCTCCTCAACATCAAAAGACTATGGAAAGCCATTCTACAAAACATTCAAGGACGCAGGATACGATTTCTTCAAGATAGACGCTAATGTCTTCGCTCCTGCCGAGATAACGGTGAACGACCTTGAGACAGGAAAGACCTATCGCACAGGTCACCTGAACGGGGAAGTTATACTGGAGTCATATGGTATAAGCGGGATTTAAGCCCGCTTTGCTTTTTCTTTGAAGTGGATCAAGACACAAGAAAACTTCACCATGACAGGCATATGGTGTTGATGCGGACTGATCACGTGGTATTCGCCCCGAAGTACAGGGGGAAGATGCTGACAGGGGGATGTCGTTCAGAAGTATATTTCTGAGCAAGATACATATGAATATTATAGAATGATATAATGAAAACGATAGCTACAGTCGTATTTTCCAGGGTATACCGTGACTGTGGAGTAAGGGATTTTTATGCACGTATTAGAAGAATTGGAAACCATAACAATCGATTCCATCTGAAAATCTGGCGCGCTCAAAAATGAAGAGTCGTGATGCTTTGGTCATTCTGTAGAAAAGATACGAGGTAGCTGAGGTATAACCATACGGAAAAATCCGTCCGTGCAGTTTGACGAGGAGGCGGTGGTCGGAAGACCTCTACTATGCCTCCACAAAGATATAAGCCATTGAGTTCTTATATTCAAAGCGAGTTTATGACTCTCTCTTTAAATAACTCATGATCAAAAAAGACGTTATCATCATCGGCGCAGGAGCATCAGGCATGATGTGCGCCATCAGTTCCGGCAAAAGAGGTCGCTCTGTCCTTGTTCTTGACCATGCTTCAAATATCGGGAAAAAAATTCGTATTTCCGGTGGTGGAAGCTGCAATTTTACAAACATCAACACAAATCATGCGAACTATTTATCAAATAATCCACATTTTTGCAAATCCGCGCTTTCCCGTTTCGCACCTCGTGATCTTATTGCCCTGCTTGAAAAACACGGTGTGGAATATGAAGAAAGAGAACAGGGTCAATTATTCTGCGCCAGAAGTTCTGAAGAAATAATAAGGGTGCTTGAGAACGAAAGTAAAGATGCTGGTGTAAATATAATATTAGATTGCAAAATACTGGAAGTGAAAAAAGAAGAAAAAGATGGGAGGTTCATTGTATCGACAGATCACGGGATATTTGAGTCAGGATCGCTTGTCATTGCCACAGGCGGTATGTCCTATCCGCAGATAGGAGCATCATGCCTGGGGTATAGTATTGCAGAAAAGTTCGGTCTTAAAGTCACGGAGCTAAAACCCGCGCTTGTTCCTTTCATTTTTTCACCAGTTGATAAAAAAATATTCTCAGAATTAAGCGGGATTTCAATTGATGCAGCCATAAAATGCAATGATGTGAAATTTCAGGGAAGCCTCCTATTTACCCATAAGGGACTCAGCGGTCCTGCAATACTTCAGGTTTCATCTTACTGGAAAGAGGGAAATGCTATCATTATTGACCTGCTGCCTGAAATTGATATATGTAATATTCTCCTGAAAAAGCGGCAAAGCAAAAGCAAGGTCGATATGCATAACCTGCTTTCTGAATATCTTCCCACCAGATTTGCGAAGATCTGGTTATCCCGGAATTTCGTATCAAAACCTGTCAATCAATATAATGAAAAAGAACTGCACAGCATCGCTCATCAGATACATAACTGGAAGGTCATACCCAGATCTACAGAGGATTATCGAACCGCTGAAGTCACGCTTGGCGGAATTGATACGGATGAACTCTCATCAAAGACCATGGAATCAAAAAAGGTCAAGGGTCTCTATTTTACCGGAGAGGTCATCGATGTAACTGGGCAACTTGGTGGTTACAATCTACACTGGGCATGGGCTTCTGGTTTTGTGGCTGGTCAATATGCTTGATAGATGAGCCTTTGTATTTAATTATACTCTCTCCAGGTCTTCCCGCACTTTGTGCACCTGAAGAACCTGACCTCGCTTTCATCAGCCGAACGAAGCTGGCGCAGCCACCAGTAAGCGGTATCGTTACCGCAATCCTCACACCTTGCCCTCGTTGTGGGCAGCCCCATCTCCCTTCCTTCCAGCACGGTTACCTCGCGTTCCTTTCTTTCGGTCTTTGAGATAAAACTTTCTTTTATGTCTTTCTCAAAGCCGCACTTCCTGCATTTATAAACATTCTTGGCAGGCATCATCATGCTCTTGCATTTAGGACAGAATACCATTTATATCACTTCTAGAATCTTCTATGATCTTATTATGGTCAAACGCCAGTTCTGGTATTTCATCAATACCAAAAAGACCAGTATCTTTAGCATCTGAACCTGCTTTAAGGTTTCCGCTCCCCAGAGCAAGAAAACAAACAGACACTGTATGCCCTCTTGAATCTCGTAACGGGTCTGAATACACTCCAAGAAGCTTCAGAAGCCTCACATCAAGCCCGGTTTCTTCCTTTGCTTCACGAACAGCCGCCTCTTCAACTGTCTCCCCCACTTCCACAAAACCTCCGGGTAGCGCAAAATGATCCTGGAATGGAGGATTTTTGCGCCTGATAAGAACAATTTTTCCCTGATAAATGATCACAGTATCTACAGTAAGAAGGGGGGTTACGGGTTTCATTTCTATTATTTCCTCAATATTATCGTAAGTATGTCATTGTCATACAACATATGTTCAACACCTACGTGCTGACCTTTATGCTTTGCAGAATCTCCCCATACCAGGGCATATCTGAATCTTTTCCTGAAATCGCGGTGGAGCTTATCACATATATCACCTATTGTCGAACCAGATCTGACGATTAATGGTTCATCCATATCAGGGGGCTGTCCCTGTGGCTTCAGGTAAATCCTGATGAACCCAAGTTTCTGGTAAAACAACTCTTTAAGTTCATCAATATGGGTCTTCTTATCAGCAGAGATAAGGAGAGCATCCGGAAATTTTTCTTTGCAATCCCTGAGCGTATATTCATCCGCAAGGTCTATTTTATTGATCACCACGATGGAAGGGATATACTTCCTGTTACCCAGTATTGCGTCGATCAACTGGTCGATGTTGATATTCTCGCGAATGACAATATTTGCATTGTGGATCCTGTATTCGCCCATTATGGATTTTATCGTATCATCTTCAAGCCCCACACCCACCGTGCTGCTTACTATTATGCCGCCACGGGCTTTTTTCCGGATCGTAACTTCGGGCGGTTTTGAATCAACACGGATGCCTGCTGCAAACAGTTCCTCAAGAAGGACATCATAATGAACAAGCTGGAAAACATCAAGCATTATCAGCACAAGGTCAGCATTCCTCACCACTGCAAGGACCTCTTTCCCGCGTCCTCTCCCGGATGCTGCACCCTTTAAAACACCGGGCACGTCAAGTATCTGGATAGTGGCGCCTTTATATTCCAGCGTTCCCGGCACGACATCAAGAGTGGTAAATTCATATGACGCGACTGCAGATTTTGTCCCGGTAAGACTATTCAAAAGCGTACTTTTTCCTACGGATGGGAATCCCAGGAGCACGACCGATGCATCGCCTGATTTCTTTACCGCGAAACCTTCCCCGCCTGATTTAGCAGAGGCCTTTTTCTGAACTTCTTCCCTTAACCTTGAGAGTTTAGCTTTAAGTCTTCCTAAGTGACCTTCGGTAGCCTTGTTATACTTTGTTTTTGATATTTCTTCTTCAACAGCCTTTAGATCTTCTTCCAGCGCCATCGGCTCTAATACCTGTGAACAAGGCAAAAAGCATTTGGGTAAAAAGAGCCTTTCTGGACACAAATGCAGGCATTATTAGAGTATCTTGGGTCAAAGACCAATGAAACCATCAGGACACTGGATGAGCTGGTGCGCATCCCTACGCAGGTGCCGCCCGGTGAAAACTACGAAAAAGCGATGGATTATGCTGCATCAAAGCTCAAAGACCTGGATTTCAAGGTCGAGAAGCTTATCATGCCGCGTGTATTGTTCGAGAAAAAAAACCCCAGGTTAAAACACCTGTCAGGAGAACGGGCGAACATATGTGCAACCAGAAACTTTGACGCGGATAAGATACTTTTGATAAATACTCATCTTGATGTAGTCCCTGCAAGTGCAAGCTGGAGCGTGCCCCCGTTTGAGTGCACTGAAAAAGACGGACGGATATTCGGGCGTGGGGTGGCTGACTCAAAAGGAGGCGTGGCTGCGCTTTTTACCGTGCTTTCTGCAATTGATGAACTTGATATTAAGCCAGGATACAACCTGAACATAGCATTAACAACTGATGAAGAGATGGGACCTTATTCCGGGCTGTGCTACCTTGCAGACCTTGGGAAACTAAAAGCAGACTATTTCCTGAGCATGGATGGCGACAGCGACGATATCACAATAGCATCGAACGGGAATGTGGACTGGCAGATAGATGTTTTCGGGAAATCATACCACAGCGGCAGCAGTTTCCTGGGCGTGAACGCGATTGAGAAATCAGTCCCTGTGATGAACGGGCTTCTGGAACTCAAGGCACAGGTCGAGAAACGGCGCTCTAAAGTGCCTGCAAGCATGGCTATTAGCCAGAACGCCGGTATCGATACACTGATGCCTGTTCTTAACATCACCATGATAAATGGGGGAGTGAAGCAGAACATCGTGCCTGATATATGTACGCTCAAGGGCGACCGCAGGTATATCCCTGAAGAGAAATTCAGCGATGTGTGCAAAGAGATGAATGATGCGATGTCTATGGTGAAGGACAAACACCCGGATATCGATCTTAAAATGAGCTGTGATGACATCTATGCGCCAATGCTGACTGATATGAAACATCCCTGGGTGCAGGAGGTCAAGAGGGTAGCGGATGAAGTGACTGGCAGGGACGTGAGGTGCGCAGGCGCGCAGGGAAGCCTTGATGTAGCATATGCTGTGAAGGTCACCGGACTACCTGCATGCTGTTTCGGGATAGGAAGGAGGATGGAGAGCAATGCGCACGCGGATGATGAGAATATCAGGGTAGAGGATATGGTTATGTTCACGAAGTTCCTGGGGAAGCTTCTGACCAATTAATAAGTTTGGTAATTATGACAATAATCTGCAGGGAATATCTATATTTTCTTTTTTTCTCTTAAGTAGAAAACTGCAAGTATCGCCACTATTATCACAAGAATCACAACAGTCACTAACATACCACCATTGAGTTCGGGCTTATCTTTCTGTTGTATCTTCGTCTCTTCAGGCGCCGGTGTTTCATTCATGACCTTTGTCTTAATCGCTTCGACAGGCACAGTATCTGATCTGAACGCAGTGATCGCAAAAGGCGAGAAAGAATCTGTGTATGCTTCATAGTAAGTATATTCGCTGCCTTCTGTTCTTTTTGTGGTTTCGATCGCCAGCCACGTTGTCCCGTCCCATTTCACCATCCTTACATCGTTTCCTGTGACCCCATTGCTCCTTAGCCAGGAGTTTTGCACCCTGAAACTGATCACTCCTTTCTGTATGTTCTTCGGGATCGCAAAACCCGACGTGCCCACCCAGATGTTCAAGTTCTTATACACTATGCCGGGCGCAGCATTGCTCTTCACGATCGAGGAGGTGTTTTTCAGAACTTCTACCATTGTCGTTATCTCACCTGCGTTGATATTGCCTGTTATATTGACGTACATTATGGGATCAGTTGTGTTGAATTTGTATGATGAGACCCTGTCTTTAAAAATATGGATGTCACGTTTTTCCTTTAATTCGATGTTGGAGTAGTTCTCGCCTGATGTCCCGCCGCCTCCTCCACCGCCACCACCGCCTCCGCCGCTGCCAGTTGATGTTGTTTGTGTCGGAGGAACATATACGTCGCCCGCTACTGTAAACTCACTAAGTGTGGTTAAATTTGCCCACACAAAATTATTTTCAGTATCAACTCCAGCATCATTCACATATGGATAAGAGCCGGCGCCAGAGAGTTTGTCCCAGCCTGATGAGGTGGTGTTCCATCTATATAGCCGAAGTGAACTCTCAACATAAGAACTTACTTCAGCGTCTGTATAGTTCACATACATTATCACATACGATAGATTGTTTCTGATGCTGCTGCTTACATTCACGTTCACGTAGATCCCGGGGTTTGTGATGTTCAGTTCGTTAGATGTTATGTTAATCCTCGATTGGGTGATGTTTACAGCGCCAACACTTGTATTATTAGTGAACAAATACAGGGTGGTATTGGAACGAGGAGCATTGACAACTGTTGAGTTGTTTGCCTGAGTAACCACACTTTCGTTATTTGTAATGAATACAGTGGCAAAGTATATTCTTTGAGTGCTGTTGATATTTCCTGTGGTATCGTTTGCGAGTATGGTTACATTGAAGCGACCGTATTGTGCAGTATCAGTGAAATTATAATAGAATAAGCCGTCTCCTCCTGCATTCATGGGATAATTTATTGAAGTGCTGTTTGGAAAAGTTACTCTTGCAAAGATTTCACTTTGATTCACCTGCGACATCGCATCGGGTGAGGTAATATTTGCCGAGATATTTGTAAACCCTGTCACATTTATAAACTGAGATGATAGTGAAACATTTGTTACCGAGGGCGGGGTGTTGTCAATGGTAACATTGATTTGCACACTGTCATTTATGTTTCCTGCATTGTCAAAGAAAGTCACATTCAACGAATAATTGCCATCGGTTATGAATTTATCAAATGTGGCATTGCCTCTCCAGATACCTGATTGGTTTGTGAGTTCTATCCTGCCTGTATTATTTATCAGTGATGCATTCACGGATACGTTTTTCAGACCTGCTGAAGTGCTATTAATCAGAGGATCATCAGCAGATGCACTGAACCCTGTGATACTGCGGTTGTTTGCGGCGCTCCCGCGCTGGTAGGAGACAGGGCTGACGGTGATATTGCCTGGAGGGGTATTGTCCACAATTACAGGTATTTGCCCAGTATCATTTCTGTTGCCTGCGTTATCGTAGGTTGTGATGTTCAGGCGGTAGGTTCCGTCAGAGATATTTACGATCACGGTTGAGTTTGTGTAATATCCGCTACTGTTGTTCAAAATGATAATCCCAAGGCTGCTGTTTATTTGTGAGGAGTTTACTGTGGCATTTGTAACGCCTGCAAGGATATCTGAAATGGATGCGTTTAGAGTGATGGATGTGCCATTTTTAGCAGCGGTGAGACCGGATAGGTAGTTGGTTTCAGCAGCAGTAATGGTTGGAGGAGTGTTATCAACAATCACGGTTATCTGTACGGTATTATTTAAGTTGCCCGCATTATCATAAGCAGTGATATTCAAATAATATATTCCATCTGATGTATTCACTATCACACTTGAATTTGTCCAGAATCCTGAATTAAGGGCAAGAGAAACGCTAGTTAATGATGCGTTAATGGAAGATACATTAACGGTTGCATTTTTGACGCCTGAAATGGTATCTGTTATCGTGGCGCTTGGAGTAATTGCTGTGCCGTTTCTTGCTGCGGTGTTGCTGCCAGTATATCCAGTAGGATTTGCCACTACATTCGGACCAACAGTATCAATGGATAGAACTGCGCCTGATACGTTTATTCTCCCGGCGCCGTAGATATTGTCTTTTCCGGTATTACCCAAATCTATTGAGGTGTTGTTGAAAATGTTTTTTATTTGAGCCGGTGTCAGGGTTGTGCCTTGTCTATTTGCTGCTTGTAAAAGAAGCGCGGCTGTGCCTGAGACGTGAGGCGTTGCCATTGAGGTGCCTGAGTCGTTTCTATACTCTGCTAAGTCGTGACGAAGCGATCTTATGTCCACACCCGGTGCTACAACTCCATGATCGTTCATTGCTGCGCCCCCCCCTGAAAAACGTGCTATTGTGTCGCTGCTATCAACAGCGCCTGAAGCTATTGATTTTTGGATGCATCCAGGTGAGGAAACGCCACTGGGATCGTTTCCTGCAGCAGCTACAACCACTACACCAGAAGATACTGCATTGTTAATTGTTGCTGCCATAGCAGGGTTATCTACATCGCAGTTTGACGTAGTCCACAGTCCACCGCCCAGGCTCATGCTGATTATGTTAGCTCCGTTGCTGACAGACCATTCTATTCCATATATCACGTTACTTTCAAAGCCGCTACCTCCTGCATCAAGCACCTTAACCCCAAATAGGCTTACATTAGGCGCCACACCTGTTGTTGTTCCTCTGCTTCCATTACCCCCAACAGTTCCAGCCACATGTGTTCCGTGACCATTGTCGTCATAAGCAGAACCCTGACCTCCAACATAATCAACCCATTTTATCACACGCCCCGCAATATCAGGGTGCGAGGCATTGATCCCTGTATCAATCACAGAAACATTGATTCCGCTGCCGTCAATACCAAGCTCCCAGACATTCGTGGCATTTATTCGCTTTATTTCTGACGTAGCATTGTCAATCTGCCCCTGTGAAGCCTGAGCCGACAAATCATTCACAATATGAAACTCAGCATCAAGCTCGATGCGAGCAACATCATCGCGCTTCGCAAGTCTCTCTATAAGCTCTGGCGAAGCTTCTGTTGCTATTGCATTCACAATCCAGAGCTGCTTTATTTTATTTGCTTTCCCTTTGCTTTTCTCCTCCTTCAATACAGAGGCAAGGCTCTTCTGGCTCGACGAGGCAAGACTTTTCATTGAGGTGACGGTATTTTCCTTTGAGAGAGCATTAAGAGATGGCTGGTCTTTAAGAACGATAATCACAGGCACGCTCTCGCCCTCAAGCATCCTGGATTTGACATCCATCTGGATTTTATCACTTGCAGCTTCGGTACTTACTAAAAATATACTGGATAAGAACAATAGAAGCACAATCGCCAATATTGATTTATTTAACTTTGAACTCAAAATTCCTCATCTCTTTCTCAGTCTCAATTACTTTGTTGCCTTCTTTATTTTCGACTATCCAGGTAACCTTTAACGTCGCCTTATAATCCCCGTTTTCCAGTTTCCCAACAGGTATTATCGCAGTCGGATGAGTGAACGCCTGTGTCGCCATCAATCCTTCTCCCGGGTCTGTGTATGTGGCATAAACAGCAAACTCATTCCCATTTCTTTCCACCCGCTCAATCCTTATCCCGTATCCACCTGTATTGAAAACACCCCTGAAAACTACTATATTCAGTTCATCATCAACCGAAAAAGCAGAAGGTATAGCAACTTTTTTTATAACGATATCGCTCAAGCCAGTTTTAACATCCTGAGTGCTGCCTTTCAGCACAAGAAATAGCTCATCCGATTTCCCGGCGTATCCTTCAAGTGGATAGTAATCAATAATTGGATTGACTTCAAGTTTATGAATAGTTGGGGATTGAGATAAGCATCCTGAGAACACTGCCAGTACACTGACCGTGACGATCAATAATATTCCAGGAGCGCGCCGACCATCGTTAATGTTATTCATTTATTAATTAATATATAGCCTAAGTTAGTATAATTTAACGAGTTATTCTATAAAAAACTTATCCCGCATCATCCAGCATTGCAGCAAGCTCATCTCTAGTAACATGCTGTCTTGAAGCCTGGTCTTCCCAGAGCTTCCTGAAATAATAAAAATACTCGAACAATTCAATCACACCGGGCACACCAGCGCCGGGCACCCGCCCGCATATTCATCATCAGCAGACACATATTTATCCACAGCATCACCCAGATAAAGCACCTGCTGCGCCTTGCTGCCGTACCTGT
>JAQUNZ010000086.1 GCA_028717345.1 Candidatus Methanoperedens sp. | reverse complement strand
ATATTCAAGGATGGTCTTGAGCTCTTGAAGATCGAGCCAGATATCATGCTGGTGCAGTGATGAAGTTATGGCTTCCGATCATTTTGCTGTTTTTTTTGGTAGCAGGATGCATTTCTTCTGAAGTCCCTGCCGGAGCTCCGGGGCAGTATGAGCTTCCAGGTATTGATAACACTACAATATACTACCTAAATGCATCTACAGTGAAAGTGGTTGACAGCGTTACCAACGAAACCACTATCAAATACATGCTCGATGACAGCAGTGAAACAAATTTCAGGGATCCTGTGGCTGTGAATTATTCCGGGGAGAATGTGAGTTTCAATGTTACTTCAGAGCCGATAATGGGAAGAAGTTATATCAGGTTCGATTTCAGTTCAGAATTTTCCGGGTTCGTGGCGTTCACCCAATCCGACGGTCTTGATTTTGTCAGAACGACAAAAGAGAACACAAGTGTCAGAGTTGTCCTGCCGCCTGGATATACTACGGGTTCAAGGTTCCTGGGCATTCCCACTCCAGAACCAGATAATGTTACAACTGACGCTATGGGAAGGGAAGTGCTGATTTGGGAAAAACCATATCCATACCAGATATCGGTAAAATACTACCAGAGGAATGCTCCAGTGCTAATGTATTATTTTTCAATAATATTGATAGTATGCGTTGTCGTGATATCGAGTTATTATTACCTGAGTATCAGGTCGTTGAGGAAAAAGCGCGGCACGATAGAAAACAAGATCAATAAAAAAGGGACCGCAGATAAGCGCAAATAAAGGAAGATTAAAAACTGAAAAAAGAAGATCAGGCTCTGCTGATGCAAAGCCTCATCTATTTAATTACTCATCAAGTATTGCTTCTGCGGTTTCCCTGTACGCATTCATAACATAGGGAATACCTGAGATCTTTGAAGCCTCTTCTGTGAGCGACATTACATCGTTCCTGTTTATGGTAGAGATGTTGAACCTTCTCGATCCTGCCATGAGCTGCTGCAGTCCGGTCCTGAACTTCTGGGCATATGTGTAGATACCCAGCGCACCAAGCGGGAGGTGCTTCATGTCGTCGCCAAAGCGCTGTGCAAGCTCTTCGTAGCACACGAATATCTCCTCTGGTCTTGTTCCGAATTCAGAAACCGTCTTTGGCAGGTCATTCTCATCTATCCATTTACCTATGTTCTTGCCCACGAAGCCGGGTATCATCAGGGCGCGTCCCATACAGACCGCCTTGAAGTATGGTGAACCCATTGCAAGAGCCTTATACACGCCGTCCTCGCTTGAGAAACCGCCTGCCATGGCAAGGTCAGGCACTCTCTCTCCTTTCTGGCTCAACTTCTCTGCGAATTCATAAGCAAGCGACTGCAGGTAGAATGTCGGGATGCCCCATTCTTCCATCATTGGCCAGGGGCTCATGCCTGTTCCGCCAGGTGCGCCGTCGATGGTCAGAAGGTCGATCTTTGCTTCTGAGCAGTATTTGATCGCCATTGCAAGCTCGACCATGGAATATGCGCCCGTTTTGAGTGTAACTCTCTTGAAACCAAGATCGCGGAGGCGGTCTACTTCATCCATGAATCCGTCTTTTGTGACAAATCCAAGCCTTGAGTGTCTCTCGAACTCTTTTATTGCTGTTTCTTTATATGCAGTTGCTATTGCCGGGTTCTCCGGGTCAGGTGTAACGATGTATCCGCGTTTTTTAAGTTCAATGGCGCGTTCGATAGTGTTGACCTTTATCTCTCCGCCTATGCATTTTGCGCCCTGTCCCCATTTAAGTTCGATGGTATCAAGGTCGTGCTTCGATGAAACGTATTCAGCCACGCCAAGCCTTGTATCTTCCACGTTCATCTGGACAAGTATTTCGCCATAGCCTTCATGGTATTTCTTGTATGTGCTGATGCGCCTGTCCATTTCAGGGGATTTCTTGATCTTCTTGTTGCTGTCAAGAACAAGTCCGGGGTCAATGCCGCATACGTTCTCGCCGCACACGAGAGTGATGCCTGAGATGGCAGCGCCTGCTGCAAAGTGTTCCCAGTTCTTGCGCGCGATCTCGGTAGATCCGAGAGCGCCCGTGAATATGGGCACTTTCATTCTGACTTTCTGATCCCAGCCGTATTCTGTTTCTGTGTCCACTCTCGGGAAAATTGCCGTGTCAGGGTTTGGCTCTTCTCCTTCTGGAAGCCCGAAAGCGCCCACGGCATATCCCTGTATGTTCAGGTGGGAATAATCCACAGGGTAGTTCTTGTCCGCACCTGCTGTGATGTTCCCGAAAGGTCCTGGATATATTACTTCGCGTCCCCTGAACGATGATTTGAATATTTCACAGTTGCCGCGGCATCCATCCAAACATCTTGTGCATATTCCCGACATCGGGGAGACGCTCTTTGACCTATTATAGGTCTGCGTCACTTCATTCGCATTTGGTTGTCTAAGATTCATTTTTGTTCACCTTATTTACATTCTAAATCATTTTATATAGTTCTTAACATGACCTCCTCTAAACGATAGAATTAACTCTCTGCTCTCAAGTTGGGTCATGATAGGAAACGGAAGGGAGTTTCCTTTATTTAAATATTGTGATATCTCATTTTCCCTATATCTTTTCCCTATGCAAACCTTATTAACTTGAAAGATATATCAAATAATCATGGTGGAGCATAAAACATGATAGTTAATCATCATGAAAGAATACATTCAGACGAAGGGAATCTCTGTAAGAAATGCATGAGCGAACTTGAGAACCTGTACATATACCTTGAACTCTCGACCGAAGAACTTGACCTTCTGGATATGCCGAGGCGTTCATTTACAGTTCATTTTCCCGTGCATATGGACTCGGGGAAAACGAAAATGTTCCTGGGGCACAGAGTACAGTATAATGATGCAAGAGGTCCGACCAAAGGAGGAATAAGGTTCCATCCAGAGCTGACACTTGATGATGTGAGGGACCTTGCTTTTCTTATGGCGCTCAAATGCGCAGTTGTGAACATACCATTCGGAGGAGCAAAAGGCGGGGTCGCTGTGAATCCAAAGGAACTCAGCAGGAGAGAACTTGAACTGGTTACCAGGGGTTACATCCGTGCAATCTCTGACTACATAGGACCATACAAAGACATACCCGCTCCCGACGTTTACACGGATGAAAAGATCATGGCATGGATACTGGATGAATTCGAACGGATAAAGGGAGAGCATGTTCCCGGGGTCGTGACCGGAAAACCCATCGAACTCGGGGGAAGCAAAGCCAGGAGCTATTCAACGTCATTGGGTGGCATCCATGTCCTTGAGGAAGCCCTGAAAAAGACAAAAATGAATAAGAGCAAAGCCCGAATAGCCATCCAGGGATTCGGGAACGTGGGTGAGAACGCGGCGCGCATTCTCCATCAGACAGGGTATAAGATAACCGCTGTAAGCGACTCCAGAGGCGGCGTAATGAACGATGAAGGTCTTGATATCCCGGAGTTGATGGAACATAAACAAAAGACCGGAAGTGTAATGGATTTCAGGGGCGGAAAGAACATAACCAATGAGGAACTGCTCGTATCCGACTGTGACATACTCATCCCTGCCGCGCTCTCTGAGCAACTCAATGAATCTAATGCAAAAGACGTAAAGGCAAAACTTATCCTGGAACTTGCCAATGCCCCCACAACAATAGAGGCAGACGGAGTATTCCAGGATAAAAAAATACTGGTCATTCCCGACATCCTTGCCAATGCCGGAGGCGTTGTTGTAAGCTTTTTTGAATGGGTCCAGAACCTGAACAACGATTACTGGGAGGAAGATAAGGTGCTGGAAAAGCTAAAGTCAACCATGGTAGCTTCTTTCAATGATGTCTATGGTATGTGCATCGAAGAGAATTGCAGCATGAGGCGCGCTGCATACCAGCTCGCAGTGAAAAGGATACTGCACGCGGAAAAATTGCGCGGGAACCTATAAAGCACCACCCAATTGGGTTCAATGTGATAGTTGAACATCTTGAAATGGTGGAGGTTCGATCTACGAACGATTTTTATCCCGATTTGCAGCATATGCCAGGTGTAAGAAATCAACATATTCAGCTTCCAAAACCTGGTTGAAAGGGATTTGCACCTGGAATTTTTTTTTAAAGATGAGAAAAACATATATACGGTTTACAGCATAATCTAATTGAGAGTCAGGATGTGGAAAATGTGTTACTGCTGAGATTTATCTTGCAGCGTGAAAAACTTTGTCATTCAGGATTTAGGGGCTAATAGCCTCTTGTTTGCCACATCCTTTCGGAAAATGAATCAAGGATTGGTGAAGATATGCTGGAAAATAAAGACATTAAGAAAGAAATCTTGCGAATGAACAGGCGAACATTTGTGAAATTGGCGGGAACTGCCGTGGGGGCTCTGGCACTGGGAAGATTCGGGTTCCCCACAGCAGATGCAGCGCAAAGCTTGCAGGTCCCGCTGGCGGGGAGCGCAATCCCCCAGTTCATCGACCCGCTGCCGACCCTGAGCGTGGCGGGCGGCACCATGAACACGGTCATGGGAAACCAGCCGCTTGCGCTTACGATGCGTGAGTTCGATGCGAATATCCTGCCGACAGGTACTTTCGCACCGGGGATCAAGCCGACGACGAAGGTCTGGGGCTACACCACGGCTCCCCCGGCGGGCCCGCTTGACACCTACATAGGACCAGTGATAATTGCTGATCGCAGCACTGCCATAAATCCGAAGCCTCCGACAGCGCTCACGATGACTAACGCTCTCGGGAGCGCCAGCACTACAAACGTGCTCGCCTATAAATATTCTACAGACCAGACCCTGCACTGGGCAGACCCGCTCAATAACGAGGCAAATACTTGCTCTATGGGTGGAATACCTGCATATTTAAGCCCCTGCGCTCAGAACTATGCCGGTCCTGTACCGGCCGTAGTCCACCTGCACGGCGGAGAGGTGCCGCCTGTGATTGACGGCGGCCCGGATGCATGGTTCACCAGCGACGGAACAGTCCACGGGCATGGATACTATTCCGAACCAGGTGCAGCCGGAAACCAGGCAATCTACAAATATCCCAATACCCAGGAAGCCTCACCGATCTGGTTCCATGATCACACCCTGGGTGCAACCCGCCTGAACGTCTATGCCGGGCTGGCTGGTGCCTATGTGATCAATGATCCGGCATACCCCTGGTATTCGAGCAGCCTGGCAGGGCCAGTTGTTCCTATTGTGCTACAGGATCGTATGTTCGACACCACAGGGCAGCTCTTCTTCCCGGGCGACACCGCTGGCGGATTACTCTGGACTACAAACCCTGATCATCCGTACTGGGTACCTGAGTTCGTGGGCGATACAATCGTGGTCAACGGTAAGGCATGGCCATTCTTCAATGTCGCACCGCAGCGCTACCGCTTCCTTTTCCTGAACGGCTCGAACGCACGTACCTATGAGCTGTTCCTCCAGAACCAGACTGCCGGGGGAACGCCAGGACCGGTCTTCTGGCAGATAGGTACCGATGGCGGATACCTTGATAAGCCTGTCAAGGTAGACCCGAATGACCCTGTGATGCCGATGAAATTGACGCTCATGCCTGGTGAGCGCGCCGACGTGATTATTGACTTCACAGGCATTGCGCCCGGCACAATATTGCTGATGCGTAACACAGGTCGCACGCCATATCCCAAGGGTAAATCCCCCCAGGGATCAACGACTGGCCGTATCATGCAGTTCAAGGTGGTCGCTGCACCGGTTCCTCCATACACCCCCGGAACTTTCGACCCGACAGTGGCTACAGCTACGCTTCGCAGCGGGACAGGAGGGCAGAGTCCGCCTATCGTGCGCTTTGTCAACCCGGCTACGGGCACAAAACTGGTGACACCGGCAAACGTCCGCCAGTTGACGCTCAATGAGGTGCTGAAGCCGGCATCAACTGCGACCGACCCTGTGACCGGGCTGACGACAGCCTACCCGGGCGGGCCCCTGGAAATCCTGGTCAACAACACGAAGTATGAAGGCTTGTCGTCAGATATGACCACATTCCCCGGTGGTGTCAGGCCGGATTTCACGCCTTTAACAATCGGTGGCAAGGTCACTTATTATTCCGAGGTGCCAAAAGAGGGCGACACAGAGATGTGGGAGATCATCAATCTCACAGCAGACGCCCACCCCATACACCTGCACCTGGTGCAGTTCCAGCTCGTGAACCGGCAGAACTTCAACAAAAACAATTACATCGGAGCCTATGCCGCAGCATTCCCGGTTCCGGCAGGTGGAGTGGCAGCGTTTATCCCCGCCTTCGGACCGCCGTTGCACTATACGAACGGTACCACCTTTGCCGCTACCCCCGTGAAGTTAACCACTTTCCTTGGCGGCAACCCGGACGTTATGCCCTTCCTGCAGGGCGCAGTGATGCCCCCGGCGACAAACGAAGCGGGCTGGAAGGACACCATTATGGCACTCCCCGGTCAGGTGACGCGCATCATGGTGCGCTTTGCACCAACGGATTTGCCGACGACTACCCCGGCTAACCAGCTCTACTATCCCTTCAACCCTGATGGCGGACACGGGTATGTCTGGCACTGCCACATCATCGACCACGAGGACAACGAGATGATGAGACCGTACATTGTGAGGGCACTTGCTACACCAGCTCCGGTCGCAAGCATCACAGGCCCAACTTCTGGAACACTAAATACTCCGGTAAATTTAACGGCCAATGTCACCTGGGCGCAGGGTTTGACTGGCACTGTGGCATGGAGTGCACCGGGAGGAACACCAGCTACAGGCACAGGGTCAACTTTCGCGGTAGCTTTTGCTGTTGCGGGTACATATACCATCATTGCAACAGCCACGGACAGCCGCGGGAATACCAGCACAGCGACCACGACCATAACTATAGCGTAAGTAACAGTCAAAACCAGAGTGAATGGTCGGATATAAAGTAAAGTGGGTGCTACACAGCACTCACTATTTTTGACCTGAAGTATCGTGCACCCACCACTCACCCTCTAGCGCATGCTCTTTTTTCCAGATCGGGACTTCAGCCTTTAGCCGCTCGATAGCCTCGCGCAGCACAGGAAACATCTGCTCCCTGTGACCTGCTGCCACAACGATATGCACAATGTCATCTCCCTTCTGGATGATCCCTGTCCTGTGATGCATCACTACATCGATAATGCCATCTTTCTGTTTCAGTTGTCCGCAGATTTCATCAATTTTCTGCCTGGCAGCTTCGCTGTACGACTCAAATTCAAGGAACTCTGTGCGTGCATTTTCTGAAACCGCCCTGACTATGCCTGTGAACGTGCCGATGGCTCCTGCTTTCTCGATGTTTCCTGAACGCCTGATCTTTTTTACAAGCGATGGAAGTGTATGGAACTCCGGCTGCTTATGCACCAGATCCACAATAATATCAATATCTGCAATATCAATCTCAGCGTTCTCCTGTCTGTCCATCCTTAGAATGATATTCGGGACTTCAACATCGCCAAGCGCAATTTTCGGGAGCGTGCTCTCCTTCCATCCCTCAACAACAGTAAAATCCATACCTTCGTCTGCAAGTTCAGTAAGGGCGCGGTCGAGGCTATTCTCACACGAGAATTTAACAAGTTCATACGGCGTAACACCTATCACCACATCCGCGCCTGCACGTGAGTGCTTCCAGGTGTCGGTGTTGGGCGTGTGCATGCTCTGTTCGTGCAGGTGCTTGATCGTACCAACCGTCCCGTGTTCCTTGAGCGCCTTCACAAGCCGTTCCACTAATGTGGTCTTACCTGTTTTTTTATAACCCACGACAGAAATTATTTTCATGAACTACATTGATTCTGGCGCAACTATCCCGAGCGTGTCAAGGGCATTGGCAAGTACGATGCGGGAGCATTCCACAAGTGCAAGGCGCGAAGCCCGAAACTCAGGCTCTGCGCTGATGACAGGAACGTACCTGTAGAACTGGTTGAAAGCGTCTGCAAGTTCCCTTGCATAGATGGCGATAAGGTTTGGCTTTAGCTCGCGAGCAGCTGTATCGATGGCGTTCTCAAATCCTGCAAGCTTCTTAATGAGCGCTGTCTCCTGGTCTTCAAGCAAAACCCCGGCATCGAACTCCTCAAACGTGATGCCTTCATCCTTCGCATTCTTTATAATGCTGCACGCCCTGGCATGGGCATACTGGATAAACGGCGAGCCCTGCTTTTCAAAGTCAACAGCTTCAGCCCAGTCAAAGGTCGTAGCTTTTTCAGGAGAGACTCGCACGATATCGTATCTGACAGCGCCGATGCTTACGAATTCTGCCACTTTTTGCCTGAATTCCTCGTCTGTCTCAGGACGCTTTTTGCTTACTTCGGAATATGCGGCTTTCTTCACTTCATCGAGCAGTTCGTCAGCAGATATGAACACGCCGCGGCGGGTACTCATCGAGCCTTCAGGAAGCGACACGAACTCGAAGATTACGACCTCGGGTTCCCGCAGTCCCAAAATCCGAAGTACTGCTTTAAGCTGTGAAGAGATGAGCTTGTGGTCTGCTCCCAGTATGTCTATCATCCTGTCGCATTGTGTTGCTTTCCATTCGTGGTATGCCAGGTCGCGCGTGGTGTAGAGCGAGGTGCCGTCAGAGCGCTGGATGACAAGAGGCTTTTCTATCCCCGCCTCTTTCAGGTCCACCATGAAAGCTCCATCTTTTAACATGGTATTTTCGAGTTTTTTGACGCGGTCCATCATCTTTTTGACATCGCCTGTACGCACGAACTGCGATTCCCATACGAACTTATCGTGATGGATGTTCATGCGGTCCTGCGTCTGTTCTATCCCTTCCATGGCTGTATCAATGGCATTCTTGAATTTCCTTTTCGTATCAGAGTCCCCGATCTCGTATTGTTTCATTATTGCGTCAACTTCAGGTGAGTGCTCTTTTTCATCAACGAGGGTCTTGTTCGCTGCAATGTAAACATCCGCAATGGCATGGTCTTTCTTTTTCGTTGCATCGAACTTGAAGTTCATAAGTCCCCAGACCACTACTGCGATCTGCCTTCCCATATCGTTGATATAATACTGGGTCTCTACATCATACCCCGCGCGCTTCAATATGCGGGCGAGGGTATCCCCGATCACTGAGTTCCTGATATGACCAATGTGCAGAGGGCCATCGGGGTTTGCTGAGGTGTGCTCAAGTATTACCTTACCACTATTGTTCAGGTTCCCGAAATTTTCCCTGTCAAGCAGGACTCGCAGCACGGTCTCGTTCAGGTAAGTGCGGCTTGCAAAAAAGTTGATGTATGGTCCTGTCGCCTCTGCCCGGTCTATATAAGAGTCTGGCAGTATCTTAACATGCTTGTGGATCGCTTCGCATATCTGCTTCGGGCTTTTTTTGAATTTCGGCGCCAGCCTGAATGCGACCGAAGATGAAATATCTGCATGAGGCGATTCGTCAAGAGCAAGGTCGTCAGCCTCGAGACCGGCATCTGTAAGCGCCTTTGTGAGTACTGATGAAACTTCATCCTTGAATTTGAGGAACATAAATATGGCTTAACACTATGGTCTAATACATAATTATTACATATGGATACAAATATGATAACAAAAATGATAACAAAACAGATAATACTTTATCATATTTGATAACAAACAAGATAACATTCAATTTTGATTGTAACCAGATGTGGTGTGAAAAAATATTATATTCTTCAGAGATCAACTGATATGTTACAAGGAGACGGCTATGCAAGAGATACAAATATATTCGACAGCAAATTGTCCAAATTGCAGGGTACTAAAGCAATTTCTCGAAACCAGGAATATACAGTACAAAGAGGTTGATATGGCTACTCCGGCAGCGCTTACCGAATTGCGTATGAGTGGCGTGTTCACCATGTCTGCGCCCGTGCTGCAGGTCGGTAGCAGATTCTTTACAACAAAAGAGCTTTTCAGTCAGGAAAGGATCGATCAAAGCAGGCTGGAAAGCCTGTTTAAGAGCTGAGATAAACGGGTATATCGCCCGTAAAATAACATAAGGAGGAATACGATGGGCAAATATGTTGAGGTTCAGATATCGAGTCTTATCGAAGAGAACAGGAAAGAGGTTACTGAGGCTTTTCTAAGGGCAAAGACCAAAGTAAGTGAGCCGGTTAAA
>JAQUNZ010000085.1 GCA_028717345.1 Candidatus Methanoperedens sp. | reverse complement strand
CTTGAAATTATTCTTTTTTTCAGTATGGATATCTTCTTTGTGGATATCTTTTCTTTCTTCAGATTTTCTTACCATATTCATTCACTTCTTTTTAATAGTCCCCGGAATTAATTCCGGGGTCTCCCGGATTATACGGGGTCTTATCTTCTCTTCTCAACCAGTCCAGTGGGTATGAATCTCACTCCCAACAACTTTTTGATATCAAGCAACGGTATGTGATATTCTTTAGATATCTCGAATTCTGCCCTGATCAGGGCATCATTTTCGTTCATATCTGTGTGCATGAATGCCATCTTTCTCTTTGAAATTGCCGTCAATACGTCAAATATGTCCATGTTAACAGCCTAAGCCTTGGTTTGACCAAACTTTTCTTCTAATATTTCGTCGGTACTTAGCAGGTATCTTGCTCTTTCCATGTTTATCTCATCAAGCGTTTCTTCATATGACGAATCAAGATTGACATTTGGATAGGAAATATCTACATTTCCCACATCAACCGTGATGCCAGCAAACGGCCCTTCATAATCAATTTGCTCGATGATACCCTCAGGTACATTTACTTCTTTAAATTCCATTTAATTCACCTCTTGATTAGTCCCCGGAATTAATTCCGGGGTATTTCCTCAACCCGCAGAAAAGTTCTGTTGATTTTTTAGGTTCTAACGCTCACAACCCCACAACCTTAACATATCGGGCTATTTACTAACAGTCGCCCTCATATATATAGTTGCACATTCATATATAATTTTTATTGAATACTATTTATTATATTTATTGTTAATCGTTAAAAAAAGAATCGGGGAAAAAAAGAAGCGGGAAATTCCCGCTTAATCCATACCGCTCATTCCACCACCCATGCCTCCGGGTGGCATTGCAGGTGCGGATTTGCTTGAGAGCACATCATCGATGCGCAGTATCATCGTAGCTGCCTCGGTAGCAGAATTGATAGCCTGAACCTTTACCCTGAGGGGCTCGACCACGCCTTCTTTCCACATGTCCACAACTTTTCCTGTGAAAACATTAAGACCTGCGGTATTTTTGCCCTTCTCATGCTGGCTTCGCATCTCTACAAGTATATCAATGGGGTCAAGACCTGCATTCTCAGCCAGTGTTCTTGGGATGACTTCAAGCGCTTCTGCGAATTTTGCGACTGCAAGCTGTTCCCTGCCTATTAACGTGGCAGAGTATTCCCGCAGGCGCAGAGCCAGTTCAACTTCAGGCGAGCCGCCTCCGGCTACAAGTGTTTCATCCTCGATAGCAACTCCAACGACACGCAATGCGTCATGAAGCGCACGCTCGGCTTCATCCACTACGTGCTCGGTCCCGCCGCGAAGAATAATTGAGACTGCCTTCGGGTTGTGGCATCCGGTAACATACGTCATTGCATCATCACCCAGCTTTTTCTCTTCTACAAGATCAGCTTTTCCAAGATCAGATACGCTTATCTCCTTCATGCCTGTCTGTATCTTAGCACCCGTTGCGCGTGCAAGTTTTTCCATGTCGCTTTTCTTTACGCGTCGTACTGCGTATATGCCTGCTTTTGCGAGATAATGCTGTGCAATGTCATCTATTCCCTTCTCGACAAAGACCACATTTGCGCCGCTGTCGATCACTTTGCTGACCATGTCATGCAGCATCTGTTCTTCCTGGTCAAGGAATAACTGGAGCTGGTCGGGTGTTTTTATTGATATCTCGGATTTGACTTCTGTCTTTTTTATCTCGAGGGCTTCGGCTAGCAGAAGTATCCTGGCATCATGGACATTCTTTGGCATGTTGATATGGGCTCTTTCCTTATCGATTACCATGCCTTCGATCAGTTCTGATGCTTCCACGCTAGCGCCAACTTTCTTCTCGATTTTGATATCTTCAACATCTACTGAATATTTGCCCTCCTCTTTATCAACAACCGCTAAAATGGCATTTACCGCAAGGTTGGCGAAAACATCCTTGGATGCTTCAGCACCTTTCCCGGTGATCGCTGTCACGGCGATCTTCAATAATAAATCCTTGTCTTCAAAGGTCACTGGTTTTGCAAGGGTTTTAAGGACTTCTTTTGCTTTTGCCGATGCAAGCCTGTATCCGCTGACGATCACTGTTGGATGCACACCCTGCTCAAGGAGTTCTTCAGCATTCTTCAGGAATTCACCTGCAAGCACTGCTGCTGTTGTTGTGCCATCTCCGACCTCATCATCCTGGGTCTTTGCGACTTCCACGATCATCTTGGCTGCCGGATGCTGGATGTCCATTGTCTGGAGAATGGTCGCGCCATCATTCGTGATCACGATGTCTCCAAGTGAGTCCACAAGCATTTTATCCATGCCCTTTGGTCCCAGGGTCGTCCTGACCGCTGCTGCTACCGCCTTTGCGGCCATTATATTATTGTTCTGCGCTTCTCTTCCTTTTGTTCTCTGAGTGCCTTCTCTCAGAATATAAACTTGCTGTCCTGCTAATTGTCCTGACATAATAACCTCCGTTAAAATGTTGTTTTTCGATCAAATCCATAAAGGCATGCGTAAGTAAGTCTGTTAAAAATCAAAGCTTTTTACGAAAAACCCCCTGATTTAATATAAGCATTGATTGGTTTAAGTTATATATAAGGCAGGGGTAAAATTGGGAGGGGTTCGATTGGTGTTGATAGATGTCCTGATGTGCAACATATATCTAAAAACCACCTAAAATAATTTAATACGATGTTATGATTGATTGTAGTTACGTTACTAAATCGCGTAACTAATTTATCCTCTATTAAAAGGGTTTAGATTATTAATATCTTCAACTGTCAATTTAGTTTTTCCTAATATATCCCTTCTAATTTCTAATAACAATTTTCCAAAAAGTCCAACTTCAGTATTATCACCATGTCCTTCTGGGTTTTCATCTGTGTAATTTATCCAATTATCATAAGCTTTGATTACATTATCACTTGCGTACAATAGCAATTGATCTCTTGCATGCATTCTCTGTCTATCGGAAGTTATTTGATCTATTTTTTCATCATGCATTATTGCAACAGCAGTCTCAGTAAAATCATTTAAAAATTCTGCATAAGCCTCCTTTTTCGTTTCCGTAATCTTTAATTTCAACTCATTTTGCCTTTGAATTAAATATCCGATTAACAATGCAATTGCACCTATTAATGCCACCAAAATTTCTACATTTATTTCCATTATTCTATTCCCTCTATTTCTTCAATGATTTATATTTCTAAATGTTAGATAAAACTATTTAGACGAAAATACATAATAAGTATTGTTTCGAAAATAAAGACAACGATTTTAATATTCATAAAAGCACCACTTTTATAAGATATAATTAATAAAAAAACTCAGAATTTTATCTTTAAAGGAGTTATAGTTAATTATAGTTTAGATTTGGTTGTTTTTTGTCTCATCCATTTTGAATTGTTCATAATAAATGGGTATTGAGAACTTCTCTCTTAGTAAGATTAGATATTGCTCTGCTTCGTCATCTAAAGAAGCTTCACCTATAATAATGAGTTTACTTGCTTCCTGTCCTCTTGGCCAGTAAGAATATTCGAGTAATTGCGATAATGATTCACGTATATTCATCCTTGCAATTGGAGCCGTTTTAATCTCATAATATATTAATTCATCTTTTAATTTGACAACGACGTCTATCTTATTTCGCCCAACAGTCTTGATTTCAGTGCCTACTGAATTTTCATCATATTTTATTTCAAGCCGTTTATACAACTCCTCTAATATAGATCTATGTCTAAGAGTAATTTCAATGTCTTTTGCTTCTATTGTGCCTATAGTCTCCTTTTCCTGTTCAGGGCATCCGGGTAAAAACCTGAATTCTGTCCTCTTATCGATTTCTGGTATAATTTTGTTTTCACTTTCGACATATTCATATAAAGGTAATAATCTGTCAAAATCATTCAAGATTTCATCGTATGAGAAACTATTTTCATTTTGAAGCTTTCCGAAAAAGATAAAAACACCTTGATGAAAAAAATTGCTATTAATTTGTCCAGCTTTATGGTGACTATAACCATTTTCATCCCTAATCCATAACATCATATCTGAGTATTTTTCAGAAAATTCACTCATGTACTCATTAAATCTTTGGATTTTTGGATAAAGAATGGTAACATCTGGCAAACTCTGACTTCGATCTAATGAGAATGCCACCCCGTGTCTATAGTCTTTATCGATTTTACCTATGTTATATTGAAGTTCTTTTCTTCCACCATAATGGAATGCATATTTTTCATGTATTGTATTAATCCAGAATATCTTTTCACCTGGCTGTCTATTTAATTTTTTAATCTTTTTCCGTAGTTCCTGCAATTTTCCAATCTCAAAATTTTTTGAACGACTGTTTATCCCATTTGCAATTTGCTCAATTGTTAGCATGAATACCCCTTTAATAACTCACAATATAACACTGCTCTTACAAAAATCCATCTCCCAATCCTGACGGTCAATTATTGTATATTCGCCAAGACGTGCGCCCCACTCCCAGGCGCGCCGCCTTCCGTGCGTCTTCCAGCCGCATCCCTGATGGGACGGCACGCCCGGTGAATTGGGGAGGTTGGGCGACACTGCGAACTGCGCAGAGTCGCTTTTTTCCTTTCTGAAGAAAATACAATGGTAGCTCCTGAAAACGATTCTTTTTATTGCTATGGGTTCTGATGAAAACGAACCGCAGATAAACGCAGATGAACGCAGATTTGTAGCATCAAATCCATCGCATCTTATCGGTTCGTGTGATTTAGCGCTCTTCCTGTATTTGAGTTTATCATACGTGTTTGCTTCGGGAACGTATCGGCGCGTAGGATTTTATAGTTTTGGTGTTATTATTTTTCAAAACCCGTTGCATTAAATCTGCGTTTATCTGCGTTCATCTGCGGCTAATTTTTTCAAAAGCTGAAGATAATATTCAAAAATGTGCGCAATTGCGCCGCATCCTTATACTGTTTATTTTATGTTTTTCTATAACACTCGATCCGGTTTGATATGATTATCTTACAGAAATCACAAAGCCCCGGATGTTCAAAATGGATTCGAGCCCGGGCGGGAACTAAATCCATAGTTATTCCGCACACAATTTTACCTGTGTTTGGCATTTCTATATCATTTAAGCCATGGGGTTTCCATGAGCCCAAAAACGATGATCACCCGGTTTACTCTCCAATTTATAAGAATAACATTAATGGCATTTATAATTTTGGTTATCAGACCTGGTAACTCATATAAACTATTGGATGTGCCAAAAGCCTGATCATGCTATTAAATTTCGCATATTGCCGAACAATCAGTTACTTATACATACGATTGAGACCATATATACAATAATGAAGAGGTATAATTGAATAGACAAATGAACAGAAATCAGCAACCCGAGGAATTTTCCAGGGTTCGCATTCCGCAAAAAAGCGCAAACGAGATACTGGGGACAGTTGAAAGCCTGATGGGGGCAAATAAACTGCGAGTAAGGTGCATGGATGGCGTGGTAAGGCTCACCCGCATTCCGGGGAAAATGAAAAAAAGGATATGGATCCGCGAAGGGGATGTAATTATTCTTGTCCCGTGGTCTTTTCAGAATGATAAGGCTGATATAATCTGGAAATACAGCCCTCCTCAGGTCAACTGGCTTGAGCGCAAGGGATATTTGCAAAACTAATTTTCGTTTTTTCCGGGAGGTTCCTGCTTTTGCTCTATACGTTCATCAAAGTGCCTCTGGATGATATTATTAATTCTACCCATATCCATTACTCTGATCAATAGAAAAAGTATATTTAATCCATGTTACAATCTAATATTTAAGGAGGTTAGATGTATGGACACATTCTGGACAATAGTTGTGATTCTGCTTGCCATAACAAGAAAACAACTGTCACAGTTTTATTTTTTCATTCGGACACAACTAAAACATTACTTGAATAATATGTGCAAGTTTCAGAACATCCGCATAGAGACATTTTATGTTTCCCACAATTAGGAATATTCAAAAATCTTCCTTCCCCTTCTCCAATTCCAGTAATATCATTCTTTAAATATCCAAAATCGCTGCAATCTTCTTTTAAAATCATTTTTTACCTCCACACAAGTACGGTTTTGCGGGCATCGATATTGTTATATCAGTGCCCGTAAAGAAAAATTCCGTCTTATTATATAACTTCAGTATCTCTTTGGTCTGTGGTTCTGGTAGCAGTCCCTGCAATATACAGGCATGTCGCCTGATGGTTTGAAGGGTACTTCAGTTTCCTGCTTGCAATCAGCACATGTTGCTTTGTGCATCTCCCTTGGAGCCATGTGCATATTTCTTGGACCCGTGGGTCTAAAGCCGCCGCTGCGGAAATCGCCTTTATTTTCATAATTCATGTATATCTCCGTTGATCTAATTCTTCTCAGCAAGGGCTGCAATCGCAAATTTTCGCATGACCCGCTCGATCTTTATCGTTACTTTGTCCCCGACTTTTGTGCCCGGCACAAAAACCACAAAGCCCTGTATACGTGCTATGCCATCTCCTTCTCTGGCAATGCCCTCAATTGCGACATCGTGGACAGCGCCAGCTAAGACAGGAGAATCTCTATCTTGTTCTGTAAACATCTTTTACCTCTGTTTATTTTTAATCAATCTACCTAAAAAAGCAAAAACAGAGGGGAATAACCCCATGCTCTATAACTACCTAATAAGCTAACTGATAATATATCAATTCAATTTGTTCATATATAAACTGTTTGTAGCATCCCAAAACATTAATAAACACAGGAGTCAGAGTATAGTCTGGAGACTAGGAACAGACTGACTTGACCTTTTAAAAAGGTCAGGTTGCATAGACATGGAAAAATCGAACAGATGCGAGGTAAAAATATGTCAAAACTTAAAAAGAGAGGTTTGGAAAGAAAAGGTGAAAAAAAACAGAAGATCCTGGACACCAAATTGATGGAGGAGCATCTTGTGGATTTAACAAAAGTAAGGGGAGAGCTGGAAGAATTGTACGAGGAAGAAAGGTGAAGGTAAAGGTAAAGATCCTTTCCAGTGGAGTCAAAGAGCAGATAATGGATGTATGCGCGGATGAAACTTATGAAGGGCTGTTGCATTCGCTGCATATCAATCCAGAGATAGTTATCGTATTTCGTAGCGGTGTTCCCGTTCCCCTGGATGAGAAACTGACCACTGATGATGTGGACATCCTGAGAGTAGTTACGGGAGGGAATTATAGGTTACGCGAGGAAATCGATAACTATAAATTCTCATAACGAATTCAACATTATGGAGACGGCAACGAAAGGCACCGTTGATATAAATGAATAAAAAAATATCTGAAATCCACCAAAAACGACCTGTGTTGATAAAGGGGGATAAAAAAGAAATGCAAGAGCTTGAATATTGGGTAATAGAGGAATTCTACGTTCCATATCAGGCATCTTAATTTTTTTTGATTAAGTATGGAAGTAGCTGGAATTTGTAGTATCTGTGGGCGTCCGGGAAAGCTCAACACATGCATGTTGTGTGGAAGATCAGTGTGCCAGAGGTGTATTACTGCAGAAGGGGCATGCACCATATGCGCCCATGGCAGGCATTATTCTGCTTCAAGGACGTAAAAATACCGGGAAGAGATCGAATCGCTGATAGTTTTAAGGAGAAGCGGTTTTGCAGTTTCGACATCTGTAGCGATGCCAAATACACCCAGTGGTATGGAAATTGAAGCCTGGAATGTACCGCCTGCTACATCACCCCAGTCACCGAAGGCTTTTTTGAGGATATTTTTCGTATTAAGCTCCTTGTTCCTGGATTCAGCATAAACGAATATCTTTGTAGCATCCACAGCAAATACAAGGGCTGTAGATACCCCTTCAATATCAAGCATGTATTTGCAGACCTTGGGAATAGTAGTTGTATCCTTCACAAAACCAACATTTGAAAACAGGGATGCTCCTTTTATTATTATATTGGCGATCGCGCGGGATAGATATTCGAAAGTTTCAAACTTTGCTGAAGGATGTTCAAGGCTGTTCAAAAGTTCCAGGTCTATGTACCTGTGGATATACCAGTATGCTTCGATGTCTTCAAGCGTAAATTTCGTTACAAGGGTACTGGTCTTTTCCCTGATGGCAAATAGGAGTAGAGTTGCCAGCCGCTTATCTATCGCAACACCAAACGTCTTTAAATATTCTATCATGATGCTGGACGTGGTATCAGTGGTGCGGATATCCTGATATTTGCATCGTATTTTTTCCGTATTACCCAGAGTGTGACCGATAACTATGGTGGGAGTAAATTTCTCTCCTGTCATCTCTGTAGGCAAAAGGTCAACAAAAGCTATGTCTTTCCGGGACTGTGAAATAGCTGGAGTTTTCGTCACGTCGTCCCCGATAATGTTCATAATAGTTTTGTTCTGGATGGTGCCGGTATAGTATACAGTAGCATCCATGCTGTAATGTTCTGCAATGCGCTTAAGAGCAAGAGAACTTGCAAGCGAGTCTGAATCCGGGTTGTTCCTGGTATAGATTATGAGCATCTCACCCTGTTGTGAAACCAGCTTTTTAAAAGCCCTCTGTTTCCAGAAATTCAATATTTTGCCCATCTGGAGCTATATTAATCATTCTTTCTGGATATATGTTTTGTCAATTGCTTCTTTTGGGGGGCTGTTCTTTGAAAGGATCCATGCTTTTTTCCTGTAATAACCCAGGGGATGTGAGATCCTTTCGCACAGGGGTTCTTTGCCAACGCAGTTCCCGTAAGTAACCATAGTATCGCAGGAAGGCGATTTATAGACAGTTCCAGTGGCACCATGTATGTGCATTACCTGGTATCGTGTTCGCTCCTCATCAAAATCAGGAGATACCCTGAAGAGTCCGATGATCCCTTCAACATCCATTCCGATATTTAGTAGAAATGAGGTGAGGGCAAACCTCATCGAATGAGAAAGGTTCACACCCGACTGTGCCCCGGAAAGAGCATGTGCCATACAAGGCGGGAAGCTGCCAGGCATTATTTCATTGAACTCTCCTATGCTGAACTCGGATTTGCGCGCGCCAAGCGCCTCACGAATTTCTTTCAATTCTTCCTCAAGAGCTGTGCATATATGAGGGGGGACATCAAGCGGCATCCCTGATTCGATCTTCTTCCTTATAGCCTCTTCAATAATACGAGAAAATTTTTCCTTTGATAGATGCACCCATCCATGATCCATTTTCCTGTTTATCAGCTTCCATTCATGTTCATGAATAGCGCTTGCATGGCGGATATAATCCGTAAAATGAATAACAAACTCACGCTCATCGATATTTGATACGATATCGAACTCTTCTGCAAAATCTTTAAGCTCAACGTCAGAAAGTTTCTTTAATAGATCATAGGAAGATTTTGCTTCAGCCAGAGCATAACGCTTGAGAAGGTAACCGTCATTAATGCATGAGACAAGTATCCTGGCAACAGGATATGACAGCAATTCCTTTTCAGCGCTTGTCCTGTCCGTGCACACCTGTCTTTTTATCCCATCCCCGATCGTGGAAATAACGCGCTCTTTTCCCCGTTCTCGTACCTGTGTGAACGCCCTGTCAAAAAATAGTTCATCAAGCTTGAAATCAAGGGCTTCTACATATTTTAAAGCCCCGCTAATATAAGGAAACTGGGCGAACCCGAAAACATCCATGTCCTATTCAGATTCGACCCTGGGAGCCAGCATGTAACTGACATCACCATGTCCCTCTGCGATCTTGAACCTTATCTTCAGGGGATAATCCTTTCCAACATCGATCATAACTTCCGGGGTTTTTCCTGCTATCTTGCTTATATCTGTCAGATAATCAAGCGAGAACAGGGACTTGGCTTCTCCGGATTTAAGCTCTATCAACTGGTCTTTTGTCATTTCAAGCTGGACATTATCAGTATCCCCCTCTGCTTCCATGAAGAAAATATCTCCTCTTACTCCGATCGACATATAATCGCTGACTTTTTCAGCAGCTTTCACCGCTCTTTTCAGGTCTTCTCCGCGGATCACGATATGCGCAGGAAGCTCAAGTGCTGGAACTTTTGGTTCTTTCCTGATAGATGAGGGATCGAGTAAGGACATGGTATATGAAAGTCCGCGCATCCTGAGAATTAACTTGTGCGCTGTTTCATCAAGGTCAAGTTCGATGCTATCCCCTTTATCTGCCATTTCCATTATACCGTTCAGTTTGGTCAGGTCTATCCCGAGTTCGCCGTCTGTCGCTTCAAATGAATCAAATGCATCTCCTGCAAGGTCAAGACTGACCATAGCGACATTGGCTGGGTCTACCGCTCTGACAGATAGCCCCTCCGTGGTAAGTTTGAGTTTTGCCTCATCTACAAGGGTTGATACGGATTCAATAGCTTCCTTTAGTTTTTCTGCGCCAATTACTGCCTTAAACATTTTCAGCCTCTATCGTATATT
>JAQUNZ010000084.1 GCA_028717345.1 Candidatus Methanoperedens sp. | reverse complement strand
CATAATATCATCTCATACTCCCTTCAAATATCACCATTTTCCTCCAAATCCTCCTCCGCCAGACCTGCCGCCGCCGAAGCCTCCAAACCCGCCGCCAAATCCGCCACCTCCACCGCCAAAACCTCCTCCGAATCCTCCGCCACCTATCCTGCCTCCACCCAGTCCGCCACCGCCCCATCCCCAGCCAATACGGGGCGCAGGACTGCCATAATCATACCGCCTTCTTCCTGATGTGTCCCTGCTGTATGTGGTATTCATGATAGAAATGAACATAATAAATACAAATAACAGAATGATCAAAATAATGAATAGTGACGCAAAATCATCTGAACTGCCCACGCTTTGTTCAGGACTGCCGCCGCCCTGTTTCATGCTGTACTGTGAAACGAATTCCGGATTTCCTTTAATGAGTTCCTGTATCACAAGCATTGACTCGTATATGCCTTTGCCGTAATCCCCGTTCCTGAAATTCGGTACGATTATCCTGTCACCGATATTGACTTTCATACTGTCGGTAACAGTGCCTTCAAGCCCGTAGCCGACCTCAAATCTGTAATCCCGCTCTTGTTTTGCTACAATAATAAGAAGACCGTTGTCTTTATCTTTTTTACCGATGCCTGCCTTCTCAAAAAGCTTTACAGCATACGTCTCCATTGATTCGCCTTCAAGTGAGTCTACTGTTACGACCGCGATCTCCACAGTAGATTCTTTTTCTATCGCCCCTGCAAGCTGCGTTATTTTTGCTTCATAGGACTGGTTGATCATGTTGGCATTGTCTGTGACATAACCGCTAAGCTGGGGATAACTGACAGCAGATGCGGTTGGGAGCAACAGCATCAAAATAATTAACCATGTCCACTTCATGTTTCACTAATTACCTTTAACTGATTTATAGATATCTAACTGAGAAAAATAATAGCAAGAATTGAAAAAAGTATATATACAAATGATTATAATTATGATGAGTGGTATTTATGGACGAAACTGATATCCAGCAAATAGCAGAACAGCGTAAAGAAAACTACGATTTGAAGCAGATTGATAAAGAATTTGAAGCATCTCTTTTTATTAAAAGACATAAAACAAAGTAAGTATTGCAACGGTTTTTAAATCCCGACAGGTCTATATATTGGTACATTCAAATAAACCTCGGGTGTTAAAAGTGGAACAAAAACTACTGGAATTATTGAACCGTGCCATCGCAAGAGAGATTGGAGTAAGCGTTCAGTACATGTGGCAGCATGTAATGGCTATGGGAATGAAAAGCCCTGAGATAAAGGATATTTTTGAGGATATTGCAGTTGATGAAATGAAACATGCTGAGAAAATAGCAGAGCGGCTTTTCTATCTTGGGGGAACACCTACAACCAAGCCCACCCCGATCATGGTCGGAGTTTCTCTGAAAGAAATGATAGGGAATGATCTCAGGGCTGAAGATGAGGCGCTGGAATTGTATGCCCAGATAATCAAAGTGGCTGGCAGTCAAGGGGATTCAACCACGAGGCTCCTGTTCGAGGAGATAATGACTGATGAAGAAGAGCATAAGCATACCTTCACGATACTGCTAAAGTAGGCAACTTTTAAATACTACTAAATATAATGATACTATTTGGTAGTATTATTTTTTAATTTATGAAGTTCCATAACAGGGTCTATGAATTAAGGGAATTAGAAAGAATCCGGTCATTATGTCGCAAAACAATGCATTTCACCATAATTTCCGGAAGAAGAAGAGTTGGAAAAACTGAACTTGTCAAGAAATTTTGTTCGGATAAGGAACATTTCTATTTTTTTATTGGAAGGAAAAATCCCTTACTTCTCATGGAGGAGCTTTCTTCCATCGTAAAGGAAAAGATCCCTATCTTTCCAACGATAACAAAATTTGACGAATGGCTGGAATTTCTGCTGAATAATGCGAAGAAAGAAACCATTGTATTTTTTGACGAATTTCAAAACTTCAAGTATGTAGATGAGAGCATTTTCACGGATTTTCAGAAGATTTTTGACAAATACAGAACAAAACTGAATATCCATATCATTGTTGCAGGGTCGCACATAACGCTAATCAATAAGATATTTTCAGACAATAAAGAACCTCTTTTTGGAAGAGCAACTGAAAAATATGTTCTCAAGCCGCTGCTATTTAAGGATGTTTCAGAAATGCTTTCGGAAATAAATATAATGGACATCGAAGAGCAGATAAAATGGTTCATTGTATTCGGAGGCATTCCCAAGTATTACATAATTGCGCAAGAACAGGGTCTTGAGGGAAAGGACATATTTTTTGCCTTAAAAACTCTACTTTTCAGGGATTTTGCTCCTTTAAAAGAAGAAGCAATAAGTGTCCTTTCAGAAGAGTTCGGAAGCGAACATCAGTCTTACTTCTCAATATTGGAGGCAGTTGCTCTTGGAAATTCTGAAATGACAACTATCGCTAACAAATCCGGGATCAACATCAAAAGCATAAGCAAATATTTAGGGCTGCTCGTCAGGGATTTCAGATATCTTGATTACGAGATACCGGTAACAGAAGAAAAACCATGGAAATGCAAAAAAGGAAGGTATTTTCTAAGCGACAGTTTCTTGAGGTTCTGGTTCAGGTACATATACAGAAACAGAAGCGAATATGAAATAGGGAGTTACGATACTCTTGTCAGTAAGATAGAACAGGACTTTGATTCATTTGCAGGAAAGGAATTTGAAAAAATATCTAAAGAATTTTTGATAGAACTTGGTAAGCAAAAACGATCACAGATTATTTTTTCAAAGATCGGGAAATGGTGGCAAAAAAACCAGGAAATAGATATAATAGCTCTAAACAGTACCACATATGATATTTTCTTTTTTGAATGTAAATGGAAAGAACTGAAAGAAGGAACTGCAAGGAAATTACTTGAAGATCTGAAAATAAAATCAATATCGGTTAACTGGAACCAAGATGATAGAAAAGAACATTTTGGCGTGATCGCAAAGAAGATCGAGAACAAAGAAAAACTTAGAGCTAACGGTTATTTTGTATTTGATCTGGCTGATTTCAAGACTTTATCGCATCCGCAATGACAGGTGCCGCGCTAACTACGCTTACCCCTTTATCAATGGTGTCAGTTGCTATTATCCCCCTAACTCCAGCCTTGAACAATTTGAGTACTGCATTACTGGAAAACACCGGATGCACGCAGGCTGTGTAAACTTCATGGGCTCCCTGCTCCTTAAGAAGGGAAATGGTCTGCGCCATCGTCCCGCCTGTTGATATAATATCATCAAGGATAATAACGTCCCTGCCCTTTACTGCCAGTGTCTTCGGTTTCATTGAAACGCTCTCTCCGCTGTGGCGCGTCTTATCAAGGAAATCGAAATCTATGCCAAGGTCTTTTGAAGCGCTTTTCGCAAGACCGATGGCGCCGTCATCAGGAGAAATTATCAATGGATCCTTGAGCTTCAGGTTCTTAATATATCTTCCAATAACAGGTGTAGCATCAAGATTTTTTGCATCTGCATCAAAGTGATCAAGGATACTCTCATCATGGATATTGACAGTGAAAACCATATCTGCTTTTATCGATCTTGCGATAGCGCGTGCGCTTATTGGTTCTCCATGTTTGAACCGTTTATCCTGACGCGCATAGCCCATGTAAGGAATGATAACATTTATACTGGAAATATCTTCACATGCATCAATAAGCTGCAGAAGGCAGACAAAATCGGAATCAGTTACAGTGCTCTGGATTATAGTAACTTTATTCCCTGTGAACTCATCAAGGATACGCGTATAGATCTCACCATCAGGGAATTTTTTAAAATCGCTAACCAGCAAGTTATTTTTCAATATTTCATGAACTCTTCCTGCGAGCAACTGCGAAGCCGGTCCGCTAACAATATCCAATGTTATACCTCACGCCTCTAATAGTCAGGTGGAATATATAGGATTATTGTTCTTATCATATCCATATTTTTAATGCCCATATAATTCTAATGTTATTTTGTTTATAATGTAATGTATTATCGTTATATTTATGTACTGCCTTATCTAATTTAAACCGCCGCAGAAATAATCAACCACATGCGAACCGTCAGAAATGATGGTTTTAGAACCAAATGCAAAAATTTATGATAATGCGGATTAATGAGTTCACACATATGAACCCGGAGAATAAAATATGACGCTATTTATCGAAATTAAGGATCTTCGTGTCGGCTTTGATGGAGTAGATGTACTCAAAGACATAAACCTGAATGTTAATGAGGGAGAAATTCTAGGGATACTGGGAAAAAGCAGTGCAGGTAAATCCATTCTCATGCATATCCTCAGAGGCGTGGAAACATTTGACGATGTATCAGGAAGCATAATTTACCATCTTGCCAGATGCAGCAAATGCGGATTAATTGAGAAACCAAGCAAAGTTGGTACAGTATGTCCAAAATGCAATTCAAATTTCGAGAAATTGGAAGTCGATTTTGTAAAACTGGATATCCATGACCCTGTAAGGAGGGACATTACAAGAAGGATAGCCATAATGCTCCAGAGGACGTTTGCCCTTTACGGCGATGAAAGGGTGATCGTGAACGTCATGAACGCGCTCCAGGAAATCGGGGAAATGGGACCAACTGCCATTAACAGAGCAGCAGACCTGCTTGACCAGGTCAACCTTTCAAACAGGATGATGCATATAGCAAGAGAACTCTCAGGCGGCGAGAAACAGCGGGTTGTACTTGCCAGACAGCTTGTGAAAAATCCAATACTACTGCTTGCGGATGAACCTACAGGAACTCTTGACCCCAAGACAGCCGAAATAGTTCATGAGACCATCCTGAATGCAACAAAGAATTTCAGTATGTCACTTATTATTACTTCCCACTGGCCAAAGGTCATAGAGGAGCTTTCGCATAGGGCGCTCTGGCTTGATGAAGGGAAGATAGTTATGATAGGCGATCCGCACGAAGTAGCCGCTGCTTTCATGAAAGAAGTAGGAGAATTAGGGGAGCAGGAAAAAGTGGAGATAGGTAAGCCGGTGATCCGTGCGCGTGAACTGAAGATGACATATTTCTCACTTGACAGGGGCATAGTCAGGGCTGTAAATGACATAAGTTTTGATGTGAACGAAGGAGAAATATTCGGTCTGATCGGGGTGAGCGGCGCAGGAAAGACCACAACATCCAAGATAATTTCCGGACTTCTGGTTCCCACTTCAGGCACTATTGATATCAGGATAGGGGATGAATGGATAGACATGAAGCAGCTGGGCCCTGACAAGAAAGGAAGGGCAACAAAATATATTGGTATTCTCCATCAGGAATACAGCCTTTATCCACACAGGAATGTTATCAATAACCTGACAGAGTCCATAGGGCTTGACCTGCCTATGGAACTTGGCGAGCGAAAAGCTATCCATACATTGATGACCGCAGGATTCACAGAGAAAAAAGCCGCAGAGATCCTTGCTAAGATGCCTGATGAACTGAGCGAGGGAGAACGACACAGGGTGGCGATGGCGCAGGTGCTCATTAAAGAACCGAGGATACTTGTTTTTGATGAACCCACAGGAACCATGGATCCGGTGACAAAGATCGAAGTCGCAAAATCTATTCTGAATGCCAGGAAAGAACTTGGTGAAACATTTATCATCGTCTCGCATGATATGGATTTTGTAGCCCAGGTGTGCGACAGGGCTGCATTGATGCGCCTTGGCAAGATAGTTGATATTGGAGATACCGATGCGGTTTTATCCAAACTTTCAGAGAAAGAGCGGGAAGAAACCCTGGAAGGAATAGTCAAGGAACTGAAATAACCGGTAAAGGTGTTACGTGATATTGATAGAAGTTAATGGGCAGAAATTAGAATTAAAGGACGGGGCAGTACTAAAAGACGCTATTGAATTATCAAAATCCTTATATTACCCCGGAACAACGGCGGGGATTTTAAAAGCAGGTACGAAAAAGGAAGAGGCGACCTCGGAATACAAAATATTTACGACAAAAGGTGAGTTCAGGATAGAACTTGCAGGCGACCATGGTATATGGGCAGCGTTCAAGGATGATCTCATCAACATTAAAGCTCACTGGGAGACCCCGAATTCAATTGCTTTCGGGCCATTCGAAACCGATGTAGTGCCTGAAAGAGTTGAGAAAAAATTAAATCGTTACGATGTTTTTTTTGGTACAGGCGGCTATGATGCAAAAAATACTTACCTGATGTTTTCAAAAGTTAAACATTTTTCGGATTACGGAAGCCCAGGGGATGCAGTAGTTGGAAAGATAATAAGCGGTAAAGGTGTTATCGCATTACTCAAACAGGGAGACACCATCACGAAAATAGAACCTGTGATAAAATGGGAAACCCTTCTCGACAAGATATGCACCACAGACCTCACAACAAAACTCGAAGATGGTATGAGGATTTTCACATATTTTAAAGTTGACCTTGTTAACGAAGCTCCCGAAGGCGCAGAGCATTTCCTTGCACTTATCAGGAAAAAGACCTTCCATGTCGATACATTCACGAACTCTTTCATATCAGATGACGGGCTGAAAGGTGAGGGATGTCCATATGAACACTGGGAAGCCCGTTCAGAAGGAACTGTGGCAGTACGCACAGACGGTCTGGGGAATGGACGGATATATATCTACAAGGCAGACAGGACATCAAGCGCTGTGCATAGCGTGGTCGGGCACGTTACTGATGGACTTGAACTTGTCAGGATAGCGCAGGCTGGCGACAAGCTTGCGGTCATTTCCAACCCGGAGCGTGTAATGGTTCTTGGGATGGGCTTTGCCCAGGCTGGAAAAATACTGACTGCACGGGGCTTGAAACTTGAGAAACGTGGATACACAGGTGAGGATGCCATCATAGTTGAGCAAGATCCGGACACTACTATCGAGATCATAAGTAATGGCGGGATCGCCGGACTCGGAGTGAGATCCGATAAAATAATCGATGTTACATTCTATGATGATCTTGCTCCGAAGACGCTTGATTTCTTCCGTCATTCCCTGCGTCTCAAGGATAGACCGCTTGGTCCTCTACCCGTATTCTTCACTTATGAGAATACATACCTGTTCAGGTCTGAGAAAGAGGCAGAGGCATATAAAGAAATCAATCCTGAAAATGTCCCGAAGAAAGAAGTAAAAGCTGGAGAGATAGCAGTCACCAACCAGGCTGCCAAACGTTATGGCATGATCGGTGTAAAGCTTGTTGATGATGCAAAGTATGGTCCCACGGGTGAAAAATTCGAATGTACGAATATTATCGGAAAAGTGATCCATCCTGAGAGGCTCAAAGGGATAAAACAAGGGGATATAGTGTACATAAGAGAGGTTTCGTAATGGATAACATAACAAAAATGATAGTCATCAATTCTTCAAAAGTGCTTCCAAGCGACGTCGTTATTAAACTTTATGAATCCAATGCAGATGTCATGATAAAAGAAACCTGTTTTGGCGTTATGGTAAGCGGCGAACGTTCGGTAGTGGATAAACTCCTCTCCGAGACACGCAAGATCGACCCTTACGGCATATTCATTAAAGAGAGAGGATTTGCCCCGGGTGAACCAAACAGGTGCAGGGCTACAAGAAGGGGCGGCGCAAGACCAGGATTCCATATGCTTGAGACTGAGGAAAAGCTTCTTCCTCAGATCGCGCAAGGATTACGAGCGCTTGATAAAGGTGAAATTCCCCCCCGGAAGATGAAAAAGAAAAAATTAGAATTGGAAAAACTTATGGAGATTATAAAGAATGCAGAGGTGTCATAATGAAGGTTTTCATATACCCCACGAACAGTCTCATCCTTTTTGACCTTGTGGAAAGGTTCGGGCATGAGCCGCTTGCAGTGATGCAGGAGATATCAAAAAGAGTAAATACGCCTGGACTTGATTCTCCTCCCATGAATATCACTCCTGAGGATCCCAAGATCGGATTGAAGTACGCTGCTGTGGAAGTGCCATCTGGCGTGAGGGGAAGGATGGCTTTAAATGGTCCGCTGATCTCAAAAGCAGAAGCTGCGATCATTGTTCGGGACCCGGTTGTCTCATTCGGATGTATGGGATGCGCAAGGACGAATGAACTTGTAAATTTCCTCATCCGCGCAAAAAAGATCCCCATATTAGACCTTGATTATCCATCAAACGAAGAAGAGGCAAAAGAGTTCGTTTATAAAATATCACAGTTCCTGAAATCCCTTGGTCAGGAGGAAAAGAAATGAACTCATCTGAAAATCTTGTCAGGATAGCGCAGCTTTCATGCGGCGCAGAATACAGCGGCATACAGGCTGAGATCGATTCTGCCGCAAAGCAGGTCAATGCTGTGATAGTTTATCCGGAGATCGATATCAAGGATATCGAGGACATAGAAGAGGATTTCGGGCTCAAGGTCGCCAGTTCAGACCTGAAGCTTCTTATGGCGCGGGCAAAGTCCATTGTGACCGGAAAAGTGAAAGTTGATGCAGTGTTCGTTGCAACGTGCTTCCGCTGCGCAGAAGGCGCTATAGTGAGGAGCGAAGTGCGCCGGTATATACATGAAAAAACAGGAATCCCTGTCATAAGCTACTCATTTACGGAAAGAACGACGGCTGGTACTCTTCTTACGAGGATGGAGGCGCTCACCACCACGGCGCGCAGAAAGAGCCTGCTTGCACGGGAAAAGCAGAGTGGCATGACCGCTGGCATCGACTCAGGTTCGACTACCACAAAAGCAGTGGTCATGAAAGATAATAAGATAATCGGCAAAGGCTGGGTGCCAACAATCAAAGTGCTTGAAAGCGCTGAGGAAGCGTTCAATGCAGCATTAAAGGAAGCAGGGGTAAAACGCGAGGATATCCAGGCTCTTGGCACAACAGGTTATGGCAGGTTCCTTGTTGGTGAGCATTTGAAAGCTGACCTGATACAGGAAGAGATAACGGTAAACTCCAAGGGCGCGGTGTACCTTGCAGGTAAACAAAAAGGTCCTGCCACCGTACTTGATATCGGCGGGATGGACAACAAGGCGATCTCTGTAATGGACGGCATACCTGGAATGTTCACCATGGGCGGTATTTGCGCCGGAGCATCTGGCAGGTTCCTTGAGATGACAGCAAAAAGGCTTGGCGTCGGGATCAATGAACTTGGCGCTCTTGCAATGAAAGGACGACAGGAGCGTGTCAAGATGAACAGCTACTGCATCGTGTTTGGCATACAGTCGCTTGTTAATTCACTGGCTGCCGGAAGTACTCCGGAAGATGTGGCTGCTGCAGCCTGCCACAGCGTTGCCGAACAACTTTTCGAGCAGCAGCTTCAGGAGATCGATGTGAAAGAGCCGGTGATCATGTGCGGCGGGACCGCGCTGATAGAAGGATTGCCAAGAGCGGTCGAGGACTTGCTTAAAGTTAAGGTCATAGTTCCGGAAAATGCCCAGTTCATTGGAGCTGTTGGAGCAGCATTGCTTGTGTCCGGATTTATTAGATCCCGCATTTAAATGCGGGGTTTTGGAGGAAAAGATGGAACAGCTTGAGACATTTATCGTGGAATCCCCTGATGCAGTGGGCGCTAAAACAACAAAGATACTGATACAGGACGTTTTAGCAGATCTTTCACTTAACAGGGTCATAGGAAGACTCAAAGTATATGTTGATCCTGAGCAGCCGGTCTTTATTTTTGTAGCGCTTCTTCGCCTGACAACTCCTGCGATAAGGCTCAAGGATTTTGCAAAAGTCGATATGGGGGCTCTGGGAAAGGATGAAATAAAGATAGAACTGCAAAGAGAAGCCTTCACCATCAAGCTTCTTAACAAGCTCTGGGAAAAATACGGAAAGGAAAAGATAGAGCAGCCGGATAAAAAGATAATAATAATAAAAGTTGATCCTCTAAAGGAACTGGATGAAATGAAGGAGCTTGTTATCGATGAGCCGCGGCAGGAAGTGCTTGACAGGCTCATAGACGCTATTGCCCTGCGTATAATACCAGAAGGTTTCAGGGTTCGAAAACATGAACTAAACCCCTCTTATGTGTCGTTCGTTGCATCTGAGGATACATTAAAGCCTGAATGGATACAGCGGGGGAAGGATATGCTAGCGGCACTGCAGGAGGCAGAACATGTTTGAGCCTATGATGTATACGGGGGGCGTGTACAAGCACGGTCAACTCGTGGAACTTGTGGAAGACCTTGGAGGATATATTCTCCAGAAGAACATCATGCAGTCGGAAGTAGTGCTTCTTTTGCTTGTGCCGATCGAGGATAAGGCGATCATGGAGGCAAAAGCGGCTGAGCTTCTGGGAAAGCTGACCCCTGCGCCTCTTACCGGTACTGAGATAGCGACAGTAGCGCCTACACTGGCATATCATCACCTGCCGCACCTTGACTGCGATGTGGCAGAATTCCTGAGGAAAAAAGGCGCTAAGACAAACATGGTGGGACTTGCGCGCGGTGTGGGAAAAAGGATTTGCCAGTTGAGCGCTTACGAGCGAGACCTTATCAACGAGCATGACCTGGCTGTGTTTATCCTTGGGAATTACGAGCATTGCATAATAGAGAAATCAAAGAAACTTTATGAAGGGATTGAAATACCAATAGTGGTAACCGGAGCGCCGGAACTGAAGACCGAGGATGTCCCCAACGCTACTGCGTATGTGGGAAGCTTTGGCAGGATACTTCATCACATGCGCCATTCCGAGGAACTTCGCACTCTTGATAAACTTGCTGAGGTGATAGGGAATGTTTTTGATAATTTGC
>JAQUNZ010000083.1 GCA_028717345.1 Candidatus Methanoperedens sp. | reverse complement strand
TGCCGAACGTTCCTTCTATAGCCACCCCAACCTATTAATTTGTAACTCCCACATCGGGCACAAAATCCACTTCTTGAGGGCTTATTTTTGAATTTAAAACTTTTTGGTAGCAAACATAAATATTTATTAGATAAAAACAATAGCTACTGATGGTGTCTGAGAATATTATGTTCCAAAACATAACATCACACTCAGACACCGATCAACTTATTAAAATTCACCAACACGAATTGAAACGGTCACTGTCGGGCAGCACAAATTCATAACATTTATATGGACAAAATAAAGTACACCGCCAAAAAGGTGGTATAAAGGTGTTAAACGATCTTCTCAAGGATGAGTCGGCTGTTGAAGGTATGCCGATGCGCATTGTTGTCACGGTTGTAGTTTTTGCTGTGATACTCGGTCTGACCGGGAAGGCTGCATCAGACTTTATCGGTGATGTAAAAGAAAAAAAGCTAATGGATGAACTCGACAGGATAGAAAAGCGCGCTGCAGTGATGTATTTGCAGGGAGGAGCAAGGGACATGAATAACCCTTCCGATCTCTCAGGCACGACTGAGAGCATCCACGTGCAAATTCCGGACAATACCGCTTTTGTGGTGTTCGGAAGAATGCCTGATGGTGCGGCAGATGCACGCACGGACAACGTATATTACTATGTCCTTGATAACGGCAGGGTTCAGGCAAAGTCTTCTGTTGCGCGGTTCTCCGGACCTGCTGTGTTCTATCCGGGTGAATATGAACTGATGCTTGAACTTGTCAGGAATGACAATGGAACGTTCGTAGCGATAAGAGGGATATGAATCGGTTCATAGAAGATGAAAGAGCCTGGGCTGATTTTTTCATAATACGAATAGGTATGATATTATTTGCTTCAGTGCTGCTTCTTAGCGCATTCAAAATATATCCCATGTTCATTGAGAAAGAGACAAGAGCTGGGCTTGATGCCACAACCTCTGATATCGCTTCGAAAATCGAAGCTGTTGACAGTGTAACAGTACCGGGATACAGATATGTCCATGTGTTTAATGAAAAAGATAAGCTCGTAAAGATTGGAATATCCACTGAATATGTGGCAGCGCGTGTGAATACCAGCACGCTGTGGGGAGAACGTGAACTTGTTCATACAGAGCCCCTGGTGGTTCATGTTTATCCATCGAATAGCAACTGGAGCAATACATCTGGGTTAAGAAAAAAGCTTGGAGACCTTGGCGCCGGGAAAAACGGGGCTGTGGAGAATCCGTTTGATTTTTCAAAGGATAAAAATGCGGTGGACAGTATGTTCAGTAATATCGAACATGAACTTGCCCGAAACCCATTCGTACCTGATATGAACAGATCGTTGATAATCGAAAAAGTAATGATCTATTATACAGATGTAAATAGAAGTGTGGAGAGGGATTATGTCCTCATTTATCAGTGATAATCGGGCTGTAGTGGAACCTCATGCCGATATGCCAGCCATGGCACTGGCTGTTGTGGGATTCATAGTATTTATTGCTGTAATGTCACAGGCATACGGGGCATTTCAGAACAAGGCTTTTATTGCAGAAAATTACCAGGATGCAGCGAACCTTGCTGAAAAACTCAGCAGGGATGCTTCACTCACTGGCAGCTTGCGTCCCGATGTTATCGATGCAGCTAAACTTGAGGAACTTGGAAATGATCCGCAGGAATTGATGAAAAAATACGGGGCGCACTATAACTTTGTGCTTAAGGTCGAGGTGGACACAGTTAGCAGAAAATACACTAAGATCATCAAAGATCCTGATATTTCTGAATCAAAGTATGGTGTATCTTCATCAATACCAGTGACGGTCAGGCTCAACGAAGCCCAGGAACTTCCGGGGATGCTGACAGTGAAGATATGGAGGAAATGATGAAACGACAGGTGAGTAGGGTGAGTTTTTGCTCTGATACGCGCGGTTTCTCAACCACGATCGATGTGCTGATATTTCTTGTCCTGATATCTATTGCATCTGTAATACTTCTTCCGACTATCACAGGCAACATCCAGGTCAGGTCAGTGATGGATTCAAAGAGCCAGTCTGAGTCATCAAGGATGCTTGCAACTATATTGAATGGAAGGATGGATGAGTTCGAGTATGCAGTTGCAGGAGAAGAGCTTGATGCTATAGCTGGCACAGCCAACGATTCATCCCTGTATCTGGCTGGAAAAAAGCTGATACTGGGACGGGAATTAAAGCACAGGACTTTTGCAGATATCGCTGCTGAGGATGCTGCAGCCCAATGGGTGATATATCACAACGGGGAAAGGATCCAGTTAAACTTCCTGCTGACGAATTATACGAACGGTCTGGAAAGCGCCATGAAAAAATACCTTGATAGCCAGATCGCAGACAGGTACAGTTATAATTTAACCGTTGTGTGGCGACCTGTTGTGAATGCCCCTGTAGGAAGCGATGTGAGGATTGGGGAGCGGGTGCCGGGCAACGCATATGTTGAAACATCTCATATTGCGATGCCGTACGATCTTGATTTCTCACGCGCGCGTGTTGAGATGATAGTTGATGACAATTTTAATACAACATGGGGGAATATATCTTCGACATTTTCTTATCTTAAGAACGGCACCGGGAACAGGACACAGATAGAGGATGAGATCACACAGGAAATATTTGATTCGATAAACAGCACGACAGATGCAGCAGTTGATGACCTCATGGATAATACCCTTGTGCCAGTCATTGATGAAGCGCAGGATACTGTCACAGGGCAGATCAATAATCTGCTTCCGGGAAATGGTACTGAATTGATTAACAGCATCAACGGGACGATCATTGATATACTTGAGGATGAGGGCATAATCGTTAATGAGAGCGTCTCAGATACGTTCAAATCATATCTTAAGGGATATGCAAAGGAAGAAACGCGAAGGATCTCTGATAGCGAAATAAGAGCCATGGCAACTGAGCTTTCAGACATGTACGTGAACGATGTCATGACGATCGAAGATGTTAAAGAGAGCATTTACACAGAGGTTTTTTCACGAATAAGCATCAACCGCGCAGAGGTAACGCTGTCTATCTGGGAGAGAAGAGGGTGAGAAGAAGATGACACTGAGATCGCTTTTTAATGATGATACCGCAAAAGTCCCATTCGCGGTAATCGGTGTTCTCCTCCTGCTCATTAGTGTCATGGCATCCATCAGTCTTGTCCGCATGGATGTAAACATGGCAAAAGCAATGTCAGTCCGCGGTGAGATCTCAGCGCCAGACAACGCGCTCTTGTACGCAAAAGCAGACATGGCGCGCGCAATAGACTATGCAGGTATGAGTGCCCTTAAGCAGCTTGGAGAAACACCGGTGATAATTCCTGACAACGGCAACGCCTACTTTAATGGAACAGAAGGAAATATCGTGAAGTTCGATCACAACCGGGCAAAAGCATTGATACGCCATTCGCTCAACAAATACATCGAGTCCAATTACAGGTTCGACACCTTTGCAATCCAGGGTTATTCAGTGAACGCAGAACCACTTGACTCATGGGACGTGATCGAGATACAAACGATCAGGATGAAATTGAACAGAACACTTATTCCTCCGGTCATGCAGCCGGGTGAGAACGGCTACGATACATACTGGAAAGTCCGGGTTCCCTTAAGGATACACCTTACCGAACTTTCTTCAGGCACAGAACTCACAGCAAGCAATATCACGATCGAGACACTCATCACAGCAAGATACCCATTGCTCAAAGACCTCACTGATGAATACGGCGTGAGAGTAAACGGATCAAATGCGGTCATGGTCGAGACCACCGCTTTCTCCATGGCATACACCTGGGCGCGCGGATATATGCAATATTACCGGAACACTCCAGCAAATATAATCAACAACACGCACCTCTCTCTCATGCTCAACGGCGCGCTGCTTCTTGATCAGGGGTTCGTGTTCAATTCAGTCGATCCCATGAGCATTTTTGAGTATTCGAAACAGTCAGCTTTTGTGCTGGCAGGAAAAAGTATGGACTACGGGAACATCACTCTTGACAACGGCTCGCTGAAGATCGACCCGCAGCAGGACGCTTTTAACTCGACTGGCAATTCCACGCAGGCACAGCAGGACTCTGAGAAGGCAAAACAGTTTGATATCAATGCCACGCCCATCACTGATTATCTGAACAATGGTTCTTCAAAATCTTTTGCTTCGCAAAAGATTTGGTCAATTATTCCTCAGGTTTACAGCACTGCGCTTGTCACAGGTGTTGATAGGCAGACCACTGAAACCGAGGGATTGCATGACGGATATGAGTCCAGCCACAGAGTCGAAGGATGGGGCGAACCTGACAGCATGAGCCTTATTGGAACTGTGGCGCGCGAGGATTATGTGCCCGGCGCGCTGTACGGCGAGATATGGGATGTGACATGGACAAGAAGTCATGTATGGCGGCATTATTACATTGTTTATTATACATGCACAAAAACAAAGACGGTTCCATGCTCTGGCAGTGATGGGAAACCTTCCACATGCACGATTGAATATACCACCACATGCAGCCGCACCGAATATAATGAAATGACGACTACGGATACAAGAGTTGACAGGGTGACAATAACTCTTAAAGCGCAGGAGAATTCATTCACCAGCATCCCGCTTGGGTTCAGGGGAAGCGCGCTGTCCTCGAAGAACGATGTTGTCAAGCCTTATGAAGAGCGTGATGTGACTTACAGCGCGGCGCATACTGATCCTCAGCTTGAGGAGGCTTATGTGCTGTATAAGAGCGATGTGTTTGATGCAAATAAAGATAAAAACCTGAAGAGCCAGGGTTTGTCAGGTGATACGGATGCAGAGACATATTCTTCAGATTCGCCAGCGCCGAATTTTATTGCATATCCGGGCTGGCTCACCGGGGAGGCGCAGTTTGCGGTGGATGAGATCACTGAGGATATTAACAGGGATGTGCATCTTGATCCTGCTATCAATTATGTCAATTATCCTGTCCCTTCAGACCTGCTTGTTGCGGCGCGGGATGACCTGATTATGAAGATTGCGCGGAATGAGTCGAGGTATGTTGATGAAGATGCGTATTTCGATGGCGCGCTGTATTCTTCTACGAGTGCAAAGGTGATCTCGCTTGTGCGGAAGTGGTATGTGGATGAGGTGAAGTACCAGATATATGACAAATTCACAGACGGGAGCGATCTTATCAACAGCAGTATGGGGAAGAATTTTTCTGATCCTGATAGTGTCGTTCAGGCGAACCGCGATGGCGCAAAGCTTTTAGCCAAGGGAATGTATCTGCCTTTCGGACTGACCATGAGGGCTTATCATACTGACGATGAAGGGAATGTGTACCCGGACGAGGCACTGGAGGCATGGAACGAGAGCGTGACTCTTGGGGTGTTCCAGGAGCCGGATTACCTCAGTCCAGATATCCCGTATGGGGCTGAGAAGCTGTACACGCTGAAGTTGAGAAATTCGAATCCTACGAATCCGCTGCTTGTTTCTTCATTTTATGGTGTTCCTGTGCTTCCCACGCTTGATCCCTGGATCATGACTTTCGGGGCATGGGAGATAAATGTGGAGGGCGAGTTCGTTAAGTTTGAGGTGTTTGATGGGGATGATGAGACTCATCCGAATCCGATCTTTGGGCATGAGGCGCAGGTGTATGTGAGAGAGAAAGATAAAGTAGAAGATCCAATAACAGGATTTCCTATTGGGGACAATCTACCTATTAAATTCAGTTTCATAACAGGAAATTTCATTGCTGTACCCCCTAGTAAATTAGGTGTAGGTGACAGAGAAGGTGGATATATTACAACTCTTGGATATGTGGAAGAATCTAAAGGATGGGAGAAAACATGAAATTAGTACTATTTGTTATAGTATTGCTCTTGAGCATACAGAACTCATTTGCAGCAGAAAATGAATATGGCATTGTAAATGCATGGTTCAACGAAAAAAATGCTACAGTTGAAGGTTTTAGTATGAAGATCGGAGAATCTGCGGAAATAAAAGTCGAGGTTACTTCCAAAATTGATGGAAATGTCTATGTTGAATTGAACGAACCAGGAATCACAAAATCTTATAATGTAGTCAATGGGCCCAGTAAATTTGATGAATCCATAGATAATTTGAAAATAGAATCTGGTTGGTCTAAGACATTTACATGGATTGTAGCTCCCAATGGCGCTTGGAAAAATGGTAACGCTCCAATTAACATTTTTGTCGAATTTAGTAAAATTAAGACAGATAAGAAGATACAATTCACCATCGCCAACCCCTACATCCTCGACGAGCAGTACCCAGGCTCCACCCCTGCCCAGACCACAGGCGCAGCGCAGCCCTCGCCCACCGGCACTTCATCGAAGCCGCAGCAGTCGCCGTTCATGGGGACGGTTGGCGTGATTGCGGCAATGTTGTGCGTGCTGCTATGGATGCGAAGAACCTGATACATATACATCACACAATATTTACTGCGCTGGGGTTGCGACCCCATACCCCGGTGGGGCGCCGCCGATGGCGGGGTTTAACAATAAGTTCACAGGTTGCACGAAATCATTGTCAAAATCCCAATTATTCGAATTTGCAGGAATCGAACCATTACCTTGACATTGTCAAGTTAGGCTTAAGTCCGTTTTTCCAGTCCACGAAAAGTTTATCCGTTAATGCGTTCATGTAGTGTTCCTGCTAAACTATGTAAATAATAGTAGTTAAGCATGTAAAATAGACTATTAAGTGGTAAATTAATCTAAACTTTTATAAAGTTGTGTTTATAGCTCTTAATTGTTTTAAAATATGAATTAACGAGGTTAATAAGAAATAGCATTACGCTTTTTCAAAAAGAAATTATGGAAAGTTTTAAAAATCTAGGCGTCATTGAGCCTGTTTTAAGGTCAATCAATGATGCGAAGTTTGAAAGTCCCAGCGAGATACAGGAAAAATCAATACCTTTGATCATTGCAGGGAAAGATGTCATTGCAGGGTCCGCGACCGGTTCGGGAAAGACACTTGCATTTGGTACCGGTATTATACAGAGTTCTGAAAAAGGAAAGGGGCTTCAGGCTCTCGTCCTTGTTCCCACACGGGAACTGGCTGAGCAGGTAGCAAAAGCTTTATCGAATTTTTCAAAATACAAACCCATGGGAATCATTGCGGTCTATGGCGGCGTGGGTATAAATCCGCAGATCCAGAAATTACGGACAGCTGATGTCGTTGTTGGAACACCAGGCAGGATACTTGACCACATCGCAAGAAATACCATCAGACTGGGCAAGGTAAAAACCCTTGTACTTGATGAGGCAGACCGGATGTTTGATATGGGATTTAAGGATGATGTTGAGAGGATAATCAGGAAATGCCCCCAGGAAAGACAGACCCTTCTGTTCTCTGCAACGATAACAAAAGATGTTGTCCGGCTTTCCCGCGCCCATATGAAACAACCGCTCCAGGTCTCAGTAGAGTCTTTTGTTGACCCGAAAAAACTGGTACAGACCTATTATGATGTTGGAGAAGATATGAAATTCTCTTTGCTTGTGCATCTTCTGAAACATGAGGACTCAAATCTTGTAATGGTTTTCTGCAATACCAAAAGAAATACCGACAAAGTTGCAAAGAACCTGAGATTTGCAGATGTAGATGCCATGGCAATTCATGGCGGATTGCCGCAGGGCAAACGGAACAATATTATGGAAAGGTTCCATTCAGGTAAATCCTGCGTCCTTGTCTGTACAGATGTGGCTGCAAGAGGGCTCGATATCCCGGATGTTTCCCATGTCTACAATTATGATATTCCACGGGAAAGCAAGCAGTATATCCACAGGATAGGAAGAACTGCAAGAGCCGGAGCTGATGGAAAAGCGATAAATATCCTTTCAAGTAAGGATTATGATAATTTTTCACAGGTATTGAAAGAAAACAATGTGGAGGTAATGGAAGAGAAATTACCTGTTATCAATAAGATCGCCGCAAGAATGCCTGAAGGAAAAGGAAATAAGCCTGGTGAGGGGAGAATGAATAAATCCAATATTAGAAGAAGCCCTCGAAATAACAACAGGCGCAGACGATTGTATTAAGTTAATACTAATAAAAACCCTGGTGCTCTGCATGTGAGACACCATTTTTTTTGGATTTGAGGAAAAAGTTAGTATCCTCCCATTTCCTTCAATTTATCTATCTTTGTCTTAGCATCGTCAACAGCTTTCATCTGTTGCTTTTCAAGCTGTGAGATTATATCATTAAAGCTAACCTTGAGCGAGTATATTTTATATGGTCTGCCCTTACCTGTTTTTTTCTTTTCACGCTCATTTATCCAGTCACGCTCTTTCAATTGTTTCATGGCAATGCTTACTTCAGGTTGATGCAATCTGACAACCCTTTCAAGCTCAACCGATGTAGCTTCATTCACGTTCTGAAGATAGCTGAGCGTTCTTGCGATGTTTCTGCTCATGCCTATGGCAATAAGTGCATCAGCGATCTCTTCGTCTTTTTCATCAAGTTGTTTTACTATAACGTTTCTCATACGTCCTCCAATAATATTTATGTGCAAATAATTACTCTTATTATTTTAATGTTTGCATGTTTTAAATGGATAATAATATTAAATATTTTAAATAATTTAATAGAGATTTTGCATCCATTCTGAAAAAAATCAATAGCGGGCTGGGGGGGATTTGAACCCACGACCGTCGGATTAAGAGTCCGACGCTCTACCTGTCTAAGCTACCAGCCCATCTGGGCTTTCCTCTAATATTGCTCTCTTTAATATATACGTTTCGAAGCCATGCTGAAAATCTATTTATACGAACCTGCCATCTAAAATCCACAGAGTGTTTTAATATGACAAAAACTTCCAAGATATCAGGTTTCTATAAACTCGCTCCAGAGGAAAGACTCAAACTCGTTTCGGATTTTGCAGGGCTCACGCAGGAAGATGCTTCCTGTATAAGTTCTTCAGGCGCATTGTCGCTTGACGCTGCTGACAGGATGGTCGAGAATCTTATCGGTGTTATGGAAGTGCCAATGGGCGTGGCTGTGAATTTCATGATCAACGGGAAGGATTATCTGATCCCGATGGCGATCGAAGAACCATCAGTGATAGCCGCAGCCAGTAACGCTGCAAAGATGGCACGCGTTGGCGGCGGGTTCACAACGAGCAGCACCGGTCCTGTGATGATAGGTCAGATACAGGCTGTGGGCATCGCTGACCCCGCAGGTGCGAGGATGAGCATCCTTGAAAAGAAAGACGAAATCATCAGGCGCGCAAATGAAGTCGATCCAGTGCTTGTCAAGTTCGGGGGCGGCGCCAAGGATGTGGAAGTGCGGGTCATTGATACCCCGGGCGGAAAGATGGTGATCACTCATCTTATAGTGGACTGCCGCGATGCAATGGGAGCCAATGCCGTGAACACGATGGCAGAAACTGTGGCACCATATATCGAAGAGTTGACCGGGGGGCGCGTGTACCTGCGTATAATATCTAATTTTGCTGACAGGCGCATAATGAGAGCAAAAGCGGTTTTCACGAAAGAAGCCATCGGCGGCGAGGAGGTCGTGGACGGCATAATCGCAGCATATCATTTCGCAGCAGGAGATCCATACCGTGCAGCCACTCACAACAAGGGGATAATGAACGGCGTCACTGCGGCTGTGCTTGCGACAGGCAACGATACAAGAGCTATCGAGGCAGGAGCGCACGTCTATGCCTCGCGAAGCGGCACATACCGTCCGCTCTCATGTTACGAAAAGAACGCGAACGGCGACCTTGTCGCTACTATCGAGATGCCAATGGCTGTCGGTCTTGTCGGCGGCGCCACTAAAACAAACCCCATCGCCCGCGCAGCAGTAAAGATACTGGGCGTCAAGACCGCAACAGAGATGGGCGAGGTTTTCGCGGCTCTTGGTCTTGCCCAGAATTTCGCAGCAATGCGCGCGCTTGCGACTGAAGGTATCCAGAGAGGGCACATGGGGCTTCATTCAAGGAACGTGGCGATACAGGCTGGCGCGACAGGAGAGCTTGCAGATAAGATCGCAGAAATAATGGTGAAAGAGAGAAAGGTCAGGGCTGACAGGGCAAAGGAACTGCTGGATGAGATCAAATCACACTCTCCCCTATCCATTTGAGATAATCCTCTGAACCAGATCCTATCTTAAAAGAAACAATACACGGCACTTCATAGCTGTGTATCTGTTTTACCCTGTTTTCGATATCCTTCACTCTATATGTCCTTGTCTTTACGATGATACCAAACTCTCCCGCCTCCTCTATGTTATCCTTCCACCTGAATATCGAAGTAATGGGGAATATGTTCGCACACGCGGCGAGCCGTTCCTCAACAAGTACCCTCCCGATGCTCTTTGCCTCATCCATACTGCCAGCGGTTATATATACGACTGAAAACATAACAGGCAATTAAATGCGTAACCTATTTAAGAATTTACCCCTGGAGACTGCCCATTGAGTTTTATCGAAGTGTTGTCTGGATTTCTTACAAATAATTGGCATTTGGTGGCGGTTTTCCTCACTTATGCGCTGCTTGTCGTTATACTGGACAGGAAAGGTACGCTCAGTAAATACAATATTACTGTTTTTTATTTATTGTTCATACCTGTTCTGATGGTAAGGACACAGCGTGGTCAGCAGTTACTTGACCGCATAGCTATCCACAGGAGATTCTGGAGGTTGTTCGCGAACATAGGTCTCCCTGCAATGCTCATTGGTATGATCGTAATG
>JAQUNZ010000082.1 GCA_028717345.1 Candidatus Methanoperedens sp. | reverse complement strand
GGTTGACAATTCCACGAAAATAAGGTTACTTCTTATTAGAAAATTTGACAGTAGAGAGGAAAGTTTATAACAGGGTGGGGAAATTTAAACCGGTGAAAGTGGGGAATTTTACGCCGGTGTTGACACATTAGTGTCCTTCCTTTCAAAAATTATTGCTTTTCTGTCTTCTGGATAATAATACAGATATTCCTCAATAATTTTTTCTTTAGTAAAAGAAACTCCATAGATGTATTTTATGTTATTCTTGATAAAGACAACTTTGAATTTAGTTGGTTTGGAAAGATAATTATTATCAAGTTTAAATGGAGAATAAGCAATTTCAGTGCCTTTTTGAAATGTATGTGACATTAACACCAAATTTTTCAAAGAATTAATGGCTGAAACAACATTGCTCTTGCCAGAAGCATTTGCTCCATATAATACTGCACTTCGTAATAGGTTATCTTTTTTTAATACTTCTGTTATAATTAAATTATTGTCCAATGATTTATCAGAGGAGGCCACTAAACTTAATGTGACTTCCTCTTTGATGGAACGAAAGTTTTCCAAACTAAATTCAATTAACATTGTTTCATCCAGATTATTAAGTTAATATTTTTGTGATAATTTCACAAATAATTCATATTAAGTTAAAAGACTATATAAACATTCTGCTTTTAAATTCATAAATGTATATTTATTTAGTTGCCTTGGTATCGGTTTTTATGTTTGAGCGCCTGATTTTTTTAGTTTTAATAGATAGTTGGGGCTCTTGTCGACTATTGGGGGCATGAAACACGCCTATCGTCGCAGTCACCAAATCCCGGATTATAGTATCTTACAGTTACGTTTATACCTAACAGTGATTATATAAGAAGTTATGAAGTCAAAATCAATTAAGGAATATATCGCAGAGAAAAGGGCAAATGGAGTAAAGGAAAGCAGCCTCAAGACAATTGAGTGGGTCATGGAATCATTGGACAGGATTAGACCGCTGGACAAATGCAGTGAAAACGACTTAAAAAAGACTCTCAGCAAGCTTGAAGTCAGTGAAAAAACCTTGAGCCTCTATAAAGTCTATCTGAAAAACTATTTCCGCTGGAGAGGAGAACCTGAAAAGATAGCGTGGATTAGAATAAAGAAGGTCAAAACACCGATACACGAAGATAGCCTATTAACACCCGATGAGATAAAAAAACTACTTGATGCCTGTCAGAATCCCAGAGATTCTTCGCTTATTGCTATTCTATCTGAATCTGCATGCCGCATATCCGAAGCCCTGAATATGAATATCGGTGATTTATCAAAAACTGATTACGGTTTTAAAATGCGAATAAGAGATGGCAAGACGGGGGCAAGGGATATAGCTCTCATAAGCTCGGTATCTCATTTGACGCAGTGGTTGAACATACATCCACTAAAAAATGATACAAATGCTCCGCTGTTCGTAAGTCTTGGAACAAGAAATCATTATGAAAGAATGGCTGGACATGCGGTAAGGAAAATTCTCAGAATCATAAAAAAAAGAGCAGGGATTGAGAAAAGAGTGCATCCGCACTTATTCAGGCATACTACCTTAACGAATCTCGCAGGTGATGGCATGCAGGAATCTATCCTGAGAAAGCTTGCAGGCTGGTCAGGTAGTTCGGACATGCCAGAGGTTTACATTCACATAGGAAATAAAGACGTTGAACAGGCACAATTGGCACGGCATGGCAAGGCAGTTGCACAAAAACATCTATCAGAAAGTCCATTAACTAAAGAGTGCCCTACCTGCCACAAGTCAATACCAATTGATGTGCAGTATTGCGATAATTGCAGCAAACATCAAGACCTCTCACCAGTGGTTAAGCGACTGCTTGAAGAACACCAGCATACAGTAGCAGAAATTGAAAGTATAAAGGCAATGATTGATGAGAACGCCTTTAAGGCGATGGTTGAGAAGCGGGTTGCTGAGATACTGAAAAATGGCGCATTAGGGCATTAGGAGAAAGACAATGGTTCGCTATCCAGAAAGGGAATATTACCATAAAGCCCAAGAGGACTTATGTTGAAGCCAATGATCCGAATCCAGGGATTACCAAGGAAGCGGTAAAGAATTTTGTGAAACAGTAGAAAATACACAAAGGGAAGTGTTAAAAAACACCGCATTGATATTGTTAAAGTGGATTGAAGAAAAATAAGCTATAAACACATTTTCTTATTCTGTTGCTGAAATAGATAAGCTGATTTCATTGGCTTTCATTCTTGATTTATCTATAAATTATCTCACCTTCATTTGTTTTTCTTTTATGTCCTCTAATTGTGTGAAAAGTAAGACAAAAAGGCGTTTAATGATCATTATCAAAGTCATTAAGAAATGTCCAACGCTAAAATAGACTACTAAAGAAAAAATTAATAATATCGGCTGGTCATTTTTCCAAATTTCGATAATTACTGCCAATATTAGAATGATTAAAACTATTGTTGAAATAAGAAGGGCATATAGTGAGTTTGCGTACAAATGCTCAATTAATAACTTCTTCTTTTGGGCAAAAGAAGGATCTTTTCCTGATTTACCCACTATATCAAAAAGGATAAAAATTACGTTAAGTAGAAGACCAGTAAAAATTGAAAATGCTGTAATGAGAGTATTTACTGTATTTTCTGTTAAGAGTTTATTTTTCCAGACCAATAGCAAAGATAAAAAAATTGGAATAAAAACAAAAATGAGAAAAATAAAACGGAACTTTGCATCTTCTTTAAGGGTATCGAAATGTTTTTTTATAATACACGAAACATTAATTAGAGCAAACATTATTGTTACTCTCCAAGGTTGTTCCGCAAGTGCTCTGAATACTCTGTAGTCCTCCTTAAAAGATAATTATATGTTGGGAATCCTCGCTCAAGAGGAATATCTCCATCTAATGGCATGGATTCTCTGTATATATCTTGATCTCCAAAAGTGAGAGTAATTTTACTCCCATCCGTTTCAATTATTGCCTTAATTTCATCATACTGTGTACCTAAAATTTCATAATAGACTGTTTCTCGATCTGAAAGAAGATTTCTAATCAGTTCTGTTGGATTAATTTCTTTCTTATATTTAACATGAAAGCTTCGCTTTTCGAATATTTCTTCTGGGCTTCCGTCATGGACTTGATCCGCTACATCACGAGGAACGTCATAACGAATTAATTGTAATTCAACCAGACGACTCTGTTCAAGCTGCTCTAATAATGTCTGCGAAATCAATCGGTTTAGTTCTATGACAAATCCAAGGTCGTCTAAATATTCATTGATTGTTCTCTCTAAAATAGTTTTTATACCATAAACTTTATACATTTGTAAAATTAAAATTCCTCGTTCCAGTCCAATAGGAAGATGAAAGTAAAAAAAGAAAGGAAAGGTCTCTGAGTGTTCACTTCTTCTTGCGTGAGGTATTACTTCAGAGGTTTCTATATCAAAAAAGTCGGCGTCAATGCCATATTCCCCACTTTTTGCAACACCGTATATATTTCTTCCAGAAGAATTTACTTGCTCTACTGAAATGGTTTTTTGATTGTTCTCAATAATTCGAACGGTTTGTATTTCTTGGAAATATTGGTTTAAAATTTCCAAAAAATCTGTGTCTTGTTCATCCATATTATTTAAATGAACAAACTCATTTGTATGTTTTTGTTTCACACGAACTATAAAAGGTACTAATTTAAATTTGACCATCAGTATTCCTCTATTTAATATTACTATTGACAGATTATTTTAGTAGTCTTGGAGTTATGTAAGCATATATATATATTAATCGGTTGGCTCAGTGAACTTTAGTGTAATTCACACCCTTAAATTCAGGATGTATGCTCTTTGAATAAAATTCCTTCTTTCTGTGCTTTTTTATACCTCTTTCACACCTGTATGTGCAGGTATGAACTCTATTTATAACGGTTTTATATCGATAAAAAACATTTTATGTTATTTATTTTTTAATCATCGTCATCATGATGACGATGCTCAATTTAATTGCATTTATATTGTATTTTTATAAAAAATATCCCTTTAAAACCCTTAGAAAATTATTTATATGCGAGTGTCGTATGATCCATTAGCATAATGATAATTATGTGTGGAGAAAAATATGGCAAAAAATTCGATGAGAATCCTGGTCGATAGCGACGTGGAAGAGTTTTTAAAAGAGTGTGCTGAAGAAAATGACATGTCCCCGACGGCAGTGGGGAACACGATTTTGAGAGATGTTAGCAAAATCGTACACGGTGAAAGCGATGAGGAAAACGATAGCGAGCCAGAGGTTAAAGTCGTGGAATACGAACCCGAAGAATCAGAAGGCAGAGATGGTTCTGAAGGTTTTGAGGAAGAGTAATAAGGTGTGAACCCGCTGCGTTCTTGGCAGTTCGAGCGGGTTCAGCCGACAACTTCAAGTTAGGAGATGTCAGCGTGGATATTCAACACTTCTTACTTAATAAGCCTTCACTTTCTCAAATCATTGAGGCTGTAGAAGAGGAAGCACAGCGGATAGCTAGAGAGAAAAGAAAGGCTGAGGCATCAGAGGGATTAAAAAATAATTGAGAAAGTGGAGTCCCTTTCCACTTTCTGCGTTCTCTATGTTCTTTTTATTACCACTTGGTATAATAAATCTTTCGTATAAGTCCGAACTTTCTTATTCTAAAGAATGGGCAAACTCCCAACTGCGTTTTGGAATTAAGCTGTTAAAGGGACAAGTCTGTTCCCAAAGTCTCGAAAGAGCCATCTCCGATGCGGTTTCTTTAAGATGGAGTCTGGCTAACGCTGGTTTTTGGTGGCAAGCCAAACGCCTGGATAATTGGATTAATCGTGCCCGACAGAAAGGGGATTTTTTGGAGGGTAAACAGGGTAGGAAGTTTACAGGGCGTAGCCCTGACCATGTGCAAAGCACAGGGGAGGTGTCCCCATGACAGATGGTGCTTCGCAAACGTGGGAAGCAAGACAGCGGGGAGATCGCCCAGTTGTGCCTGTATCCTGCCTTACGCCCAAGTACGCAGAAACCGAAGCGGTAATGGTCATCTACCAGAATGATTCAATCTTTCGACTCCCTGGTAATGGGGAGTCTAAGGAAAGATGCGGGGGATGGGTGCATCCGTTAAGCTGTCCTAACTATGGGCAGCCTACGATTGAAGGAAAACAACACGATAGATTTGTCGTGCAACATTCATGTCATTCCCCAGATTGCCCTATCTGTTATGAATCATGGGCATCCAGAGAGGCGCAGAGAGCATCGGACAGGATTATTCAAGCACTTGAATTATATCGCAAAGCTGGGATTAATTTCGGCAAGGTTAAGCATGTTGTTTTCTCCCCACCGCAGGATGAAGCGAAAAGGTTGATAAGAACGGCGGAAGGTTTTAGAAATCTTAAAAAACAGGCTATTAAAATTTTTAAAAAGGGCGGAGTTAAAGCAGGGGCTGTCATCTTCCATCCGTTCAGACAGAATGATCCAAGAGAAGATAATTATAATCCAGACATGCCAGACATGATTTGGTATCTGTCTCCACATTTTCATGTCGTAGGATGCGGGTATCTCCAAAAGTCTGATGAATTTTACGATGAAACCGGATGGATTTATAATAACATTGGAAGGAGAGAAACAATCAAAGGCACAATCAAATATACTTTGACGCATTGTGGTATTGCTAACGGCTTCCAAGCTTTGACTTATTTTGGCGCATTCAGTTATAATAAGGTTGTTATTGATGAAGAAATTAAGATTCAAGAGCCTGTGCAATGCCAAGTATGTGGCGAATATTTGCATGAGTTTGCTTTGATTGAAAAAGAGGAATCACTTGAGCCAGACTGGAAACAGGATTTAGGAGTTTATTATCATGTTGTTATAAAAAGAACATATAAACTTAAAGGACTTCCAAAAACTGAATCTAAAGTGTTGAATCTTGAACAACGGAGACTTCTTGAGTAGCGGAGCTATTGAACATGAATATTTTTAAAATGAGAATTATGATCCAAATACGCAACGGACTACTTGTGAGGTTTTATTGAGGTTTTTGAGAGGCTTATTCTCCGTTGTTTCTCCGTTGGGTGTCCGTTGAATCTCCGTTGAGCACTCCAACGGAGAATACCTAACAAAAATAGCTTTTCAAAACATTCGTAAATCTTGTGGTCTTATCAGCTTTGCACTGAAAATCGAACTTACAACCAAAGTCCACCGTCTGCACCAAAAGTCAGTGAAAAATAGAGGTTTAGGTACAGAACCGGTAAAGTAATAATAGAGAGAAATAAGTAGTAGTAGTATTTAAATAGGATGAGTTATTAATAAGTTATTGCGGATATAACACCCAGTCCAGGGAATTTATCCATTCGCATATAAATTAAATAAATATAGTTTGTTATAAATGTAATCTGTTATCTATTGGGATATTGCAAGGTTATTCAGATGCAACAATATGGTGGTTTAAATTATATCCCATCTTTTTTAATCTTTTGTAAGTATCGGATCCTTTTGTGCCATATGAAACAAACCAGTCTCCATCCCTCATTAAGCTTGTACTGAATCCACTTTCATAAAATATTATTCCACCATTTAATTCGTACGCTCGATTATATAATTCTACCATCATAGGAGAGTTTTCAAGCTCCTTTCTTTCGCCTTTCGTATCGTTTTCGTTAAAAATAAATATTATAGGATGTTTAACAAAAAATTTGTTTTGAATCTGGATTGGCTTTATTGGTTTAATATAATGCAAGTCTGGATTCCAGATTCTTATTACATTAACATTATCGGGATAGTCTTCAGATGTAAGATTCGAAACAACTTCCCGCAAATCATTCTCCACCAATAACTTTTTCGACCTTATCAGTCGCCTATCGATTGCTCTTAAAATCATATCCGCAGCGGATATATAAGCATTACAATTATCTCCTTTAGCCACAGTATTTACTGTATTATAAGTAACAAGTTCATTCCATGCCTGTGATTCTTCTCCTTCGAAGAAATCTACTAAAAAATTCTGTCCTTTTATTTTTGTTATCTCTGTAAGCTTCCATGCGCAAATTATTGGATAATAATTCTCAATCCTGTTGAGAAATTCAGGAACTGTAACTGTTTCTACTCCAGAATCTATACCATAAATTGGAACGATGCGTCTGCTCTGTAGGTCAAGAAAATCTTCTGGTGAAGGTATTTTCCCTTCTCTCTTTAATTTCTCTTGAATTAACGGTTTTGTTTCCAGTGTTGTGAAAAATATATTAAAACGAAGTTCTTTTATTTGCAGCATTTTTGTTGCAAAATCATTTATAAAATTGTCAGCTATATACGGTCTTCCTGCGAAGATAGAAAATATTTGGGCGGACTTATACACATGCTCCTCTTTAGGTAAACGATACTTATTGAAAAGTTCAGTAAGGATTGCTTCATAAGTTTCTTTAAAATTTTTTAATTGAAAAACACTAAGGCTAACTCCCATTAACCCATGAAATAACTTTTTAGTGCCATCTGAGTTTTCCCAATTTCTATTAATACTCTTAGAATCGATAGCAATTATTTTATTCTCATCGATATCCTGAAATGTTTGCATATCTTTTTTTTCCTTGCTATTGTCCTTTAAATATACTTCTATACCAAAAAGGTATCTACCTAAGGGCATTGTATTATATACATGTTAAAAAACAACGAAACGATTGGGACTGGTTAGCTTATTATTTTCGTGAGGCGGGCTAGGTTGTCTTTCTTAAACATGCGTATTACAAAAATTATATGCTGTTTTTAACTCATAGGACTTTATAAAACACACATCTGCTATGTTGGAATAGTATGGAAGAATAAGGTTTAGATATATCAAAAAGCTTTTATAGTAATGAACTTGATTAGGTGATAATAATAACAGTGACTGACTATGTTGTCAGCAGGCATAAAAAAAAAAGGTGCATTATGGCAACAAAAATTCCAGAGTCAAAATTAACCCGTATTGAGGAACAAATTGACAAAGAACAAAAGGCTGTCAGTTATGATATCCGTGAATTAACTATAGAATATTATGTTAATAAATATCTTGATGGTGAAGAAAATGACGATAATGAATTATATGTGCCAGATTACCAAAGAGAATTTATTTGGGAAGAGAAGCGCCAATCTCGATTTATTGAAAGTTTATTATTAGGACTTCCAGTACCGTTGATATTCGTTGCAGAGATAGAGAAAGACGGTAGACTAGAAATCGTTGATGGTTCTCAAAGAATTCGGACACTTGCGGCATTTATTAAGGACGAACTGCAACTAAAAGGACTTGATAATTTAAAGCAATTAAATGGAGTATTTTTTAGTGAACTTCCCTCATCACGACAGAGGAAATTTAAAAACATTTCTATGAGAATGATAGTCCTTTCTTCCAAAGCCACCGAAGAGATTAGAAACGAAATGTTTGATAGAATAAATACAAGTAGTGTTCCTCTCTTGCCTATGGAGACAAGAAGAGGAATATATCGTGGAGAGTTTACTGATTTTATCGTTTCACTATCAACAGACAGTTTATTCGAGAAACTATGCCCAATTAGTCACTATTTCAAAGGACGCAGAGAAGAAGAAGAATTAATTTTAAGATTTTTTGCTTTTTCAGAAGCTTATCCTAATTTTAACTTATACGGAATGAACCTTGATAGAGATGGCGTTGCGAGATTTTTAGACAATTATCTTGAAACAAAAAACAAGAAAGTAGCTCCAACTGAGTTAGATAATAAAGGAACAGACTTTATGCAAATGCTCAAATTTGTTGATAGGACTTTTCCAAATAAAGGATTTGCCAAAAACGTTAATTCAGAGGGAATATCTAGACCATACTTCGAGGCTATTGCTGTTGGTTCCCATTTTGCTATTAAAGAAAAACCGAATTTAATAGTGAAAAATACAAATTGGTCTATTCTTAATAAAAACAAAACAAACGAATTTTTCACAATATTATCTGGTCGTTATCACACTCACAAACCTAACAAAATTAGAGACAGAATTGCTTATGTAAAAACTCAATTACTATCAAATCAATGAAAGCATTCATAAGCGAATTTTATACAAGAATTGATGAAATAAACGAATATTTTATCTTCATTGCTTTTATTGATTGTATTGAGACTCACAAAAAAGAAAAAATAACTATCGGAACATCTTGCGAGTTTATTCCTAAACGGGATTTACAAAAGATTTTGCGTTCAAATTGTTTTCTGCTTTTGTATAATTTAGTGGAATCAAGTGTTCGTAATGGCATCTTATCTGTTTATGACAGCATAGAGGATGATTCATTAAAGTACGAAGAACTATCTGAAAAAATCCAAGAAATTTGGCTAACTCATCAAACCTCGAAAAAGGACATTAAAAAAAGGCTAAAACAATTAATGAAAGACGTTTCGGAAGGTTGTCAAATAGTTTTAGAAAAGGATACCATCAATATTTCAGGCAACTTGGATTATGATAGTATTCAAAAGATTATCAACACATTTGGTTTTTTTGGAAGATTCACGGTAGATGAAAAACACATTAAAAGTGCGTTAGATAAAGTAAAACACGAGAGAAATCTATTGGCTCATGGGAATAAAACTTTCTGCCAATCCGGAGAAATTATAACAATGTCAGAATTAACAAATATTAAAGATAACATCTCAAAATATCTAGGTGAATTTCTTTTAAATATTGAAACGTATATAGACAACAAAAGATACAAAAAAATCAAATAGAGTAAATTTAAGGTTTTATTATTATATTGAAAATCTATTTTATTGTTTAAGCGATTATACACCTTCATAGCAGGTAAATTCTATGACTTCTATTGATTAAATATATTATATCTTGGAATAACTACCAACATGAATTGAATTTCAATTGATGTTGGTGAATAAAAGTTAAATGATGGAAATGGATAAACGTAACTACAATTAACCCTAACCCCGGACTTAAGTTTAAGGCATGTAGATAGTGTTTTTGCCTAAAGGAGTAAATTCTTTCACTCTTTCAAGCAAACATTATATTGTTTGTTTTACCTGGCAAATAAACATTTCGAAAGATTTCAAGTACCCCGATTTCTTAACTATTGTTTCCAGAAGGCGGCAACTCCACGATTATGGTTCCATGAGGCATGGTCGTATGAATTGAGCAGTTGTATTCAAAAGTCCCGGTATCATTGAACGTATAACTCCAATTGTCCCTTTTATTCAGTTCAGGCGACTTGAATCCCTTCCCTGTGATAACATACGTGGCACTATCCTTATTGGTCCATCGCACTGTAGTCCCGTTCACTACATTGAGAGTGGGTGGATTGAACGCTGACGCGAAAATCTCAACATCGACAGTCGTTGGCTCTTGTACAGGGAAAACCACATGCGGCGGCGGTGGTGTGGGAACCTGGGTCACAGTGTAATTTACTTCCGGTTCTTTGTTACTGACACATCCTGCCAGCGCAGCCACAATGATCAAACACAAAAACCATCGTTCATACATTCAAATCACTCCTCTTCCGCATTATAAAACCTGAGTTCGACATCATCCACGATCCCGCATTCTTTTGCATATTTAAAATACAGTTTCAGGCTCTCCACGCTATCATTGTCAAAATCATAGTTCAGGGTGTGGAGATATTCGCGCATGAACCCGCAATCGATATTTTTGCCCTTTCCTATGAAATTTGCAATTTCCCTGACATTGTTATACGCGTATTCCTTTGACCGCAGGAGTGAATCAAGTACATGATCAACCTTATCAGGATGCTTCCTCGCGTACTCCTCTCTCACCACCCATAATGCATATACCATCTTTTTCCCTGTCATCTTCTTCCATTCATTTCCCAGGTCTGCGATGATACTGTAGTGACCTATGGCGTTTATGGCGCTGTCACCGATAAGGAGAGCAGCTTCA
>JAQUNZ010000081.1 GCA_028717345.1 Candidatus Methanoperedens sp. | reverse complement strand
CCTGTGGAACTCGTTACTGAATATCAGCTTGCGTACATTCCCATGTTCGCCCACAATTCTCCGAAGGACGTAATGCTTATCGGGCTCGGTGGGGGCTTTACACTGGACGCAATAACAAATTTTGATGGGGTGGAGTCGATAGACCTTGTTGAAATAAACCCTCATCTGGTAAAAGTGACCGGAAAATATTTTTCGGAGTATAATAGCAAGGCACTTTCTGACCCCAGGGTCAATACGGTGATCGATGACGGGAGGAACCACCTTTTTGCAAGCGATAAAAGATACGATGTGATAATCTCCCAGCCATCCAATATCTGGCTGGCTGGAGAAGGCGGATTGTTCACGAAGGAAATGTATGAGGGCGTAAAAGCGCACCTGAAAAAAGATGGGGTTTTCGGTCAGTGGATGCCAATGTATGAGCAGTCTGGCCAGGATTTCAGGATATTCCTGGCTACCTTCAGAAGCGTTTTCCCGTATACAACGCTATGGATCTGGATTACGACGCTGTTATTGTGGGTTCGATGGAGCCTGTCGAATACGACTATGGATATATCAGACAACAAATTACCTCGAATCCCCGCATCAACCCGGATTTTAAAATGATGTCAGATGTGCTTTTGACTACAACTAAATATGCCAATCTTTACCAGGTCGTTGTACCGTACAGGATGAATGGCGATGATATAAAGGAATTCTCAGGAAGCGTGATAAACACAGATGACCACCCGGTGCTTGAATTCTCAACTGCAAAGAATTCCATATACCAGAAGAACCTGGAAAAACCGTTCAATTCCATAAATGAATTCCTTCAAAATAAATATGGGCTTGTTCTTTCTGTACCTTTCACGAATCTCACCTCAATGGATAAAGGTCTCAATCTGAATTTCATCGAACTCCAGACCGGGCTTGATGGTTCATGGAAGCAGGAAACTAATAAGCGAAACCTATAGCGTTGCAGATACCTGATGAAAAAAAGTTATTTTATATTGAACTTGACACCGATCTTGAACAGCCTCTTCGTGGGCAGGTTCATTACCTCGCATCCCGTCCTCTCTGCGATCTCACTCAATATCTCTTTCATCCTCTTTTCGCTCTCAGCAGAAAGCGTGAACCAGATATTATATTCTGCAGGTCGAAGGTAGTTATGTGACACTTCGTCGTACCCGTTTATTATCTTTGCAACTTCGTCCACCCTGTCAGCAGGCGCTTTCAATGCCACAAGCGTGCTAACTCCACCGGTCTTCTTCGTGCTGATTATGGGACCTATGCGCCTGATAGCACCTTTTGCATGCAGGCTTTTTATGCGTTCTATTACCTCTTCCTCTTTCAATCCCAGACTATCCCCCAGTCGTAAATACGGTCTGTGCACAAGCGGAAAATCAATCTGGATGGCGTTTAATATCATTTTATCAGCCTCATCCAGTAAGATCCTGCCTTTTGATGTACCCAAATCCATCACACCTTTTTTGGAGGCACATACACGCAGTAGGGTTCTTCATCCAGGTAATCCCCTGTGGCTGCATAGGCGCGCGCCCTGCATCCCCCGCAAACTGCACGGTACTCGCAATCGCCGCATTTGCCTTTGAGTTTTCCGGGATCGCGCAGGTCGTTAAAGACCTTTGACTTTTCCCATATCATCTTAAAAGGCTTTTGCCTTATGTTCCCTGCAAGCGCAGGGAGATACCCGCATGGATATACATTCCCTGTGCTTGAAACAAAGCAGAATCCTGAGCCGCCCAGGCACCCTTTTGTCATGGCTTCAAGCCCATGCGTCTCCCTTGTGATCTTTATGCCTTCTGCCTTGGTTCGCTGGCGCATAATCCTGAAATAGTGCGGGGCGCATGTGGCTTTTAACTGGATGCGTGATGTTCTGCTCTTGTCGTAGAACCAGTTGAGCACACGTTCGTATTCCTCAGGAGGTATCTCCTCGGATTCGATCTCTTCACCTCTTCCCGTGGGAACGAGTAAAAAGATATGGAGCGCAGAGGCTCCGAGAGTAAGGGCAAGCTCATAAATATTCGGTATCTCAGTAAGGTTCCTTTTAGTGATCGTGGTGTTTATCTGGAAGCTTAGACCTGCGTTTTTCAGGATATCAATTCCGCGAAGGGCAGCCTCAAAAGCGCCGGTTTCCCCCCTGAAATTATCATGTGTTTCTTTCGTCGAGCCATCAATGCTTATACTCACGCGCTGGATGCCAGCATCTTTCAACTTCTTCGCTATATCAGGTGTGAGTAAAGTTCCATTGGTGGCAAGAACGACCCGCAGACCATGACCTGAAGCATATTTTGCTATATCATAAACATCCGAGCGTAGAAGGGGTTCACCGCCAGTGAGAATGATGATGGGTTTGTACTCTACAAGTTCATCGACAAAATGCCTCGCCTCGGCTGTGGATAATTCATCGGGTGTGGGGTCTATTATTGCCGAGGCTCTGCAGTGGATGCATGCAAGGTTGCACGCGTTGGTAAGTTCCCATGCGATAAGTCTTGGGGGTTTTAGTTTAGTGTCGTTCAATGGAATCACGCATCGTCATTACAGTTAATAACCTTTATGTAATAGCAGGATAGAATAGTTTCCATGATTTATTTATACGCGGCTTTTGCTATCGTGTGGATAGTATTGATAGCTTACATGATAAACCTTATCCGGATGCACAGGGCATTATCTAATGAGATCAATGTCCTTCAAAACCTGAGATAATATGTCTTTACAGGAAATATTTGACCTTAAGACAATAGCAGTGGTGGGTATTTCAGATAATCCAGAAAGACCGAGCAATTTTGTGGCGAAGTTCCTGGAAGAGCACGGATACAAAATTATCCCTGTGAATCCGACCCTGACAGAGTGGGAAGGTAAAAAATGCTACCCCAACCTGCTGTCCATACCTGTAAAAGTGGACGTGGTGGACATTTTCAGGCGCCCGGAGGCTATCCCTCCCATCGTTGATGAAGCCATCGCGATAAAAGCAAATGTCGTATGGATGCAGGAAGGTATCGTAAACGAGGAGGCAGCAGCCAAAGCAAGGGCTGCGGGTATCGAAGTTGTGATGGACAGGTGTATGAAAAAAGAATATATCAGGTTAAAATCCTAATTTTTCATTCACCAGGATCAATGTGAGTTTGCGGGCAGGATTTATCTCTTTTTCGAATATCAAAAGCTTTCCTATCGTACTTCCGGCAGCGCCTTCCTTTTTCATCCGTGCATCTTCCAGGGGAAAAACATACTCACGCACGCGTTTTATCGCATCAGGGAGTGCAGGGACGATCTTCTGGGTTCCGGCTACCCAGATAACGTTATTGCTGGTAAACACATATGAAGGAAGCTGGCTTCCTGATGCACTGGCAATTACCATCTCACCGGTTTCAGCGATCGCATGAACGCTCCCAAGGAAGTACTCTGACAGGACGCTTTTCCTGCGAAGTTCCATTTGCTTTGCCCCATCTTTTTCAGATATGATCATATCCTTCCAGTTTTTCCAGGGGTGTTTTCCAGATTTCAAAAGATCTGTAAAGCCGATCTGGTTGAGCGTGGTCGAACTGCCTGTCATGACCTCTGCCCCCTGAGGTATCAATGCCTGCAATCTCCTGAGGGCATCTTCTTTCGTGTCCACAAGTTCAGCAGTTATGCCGCGTTGTTTTACAGCATCCATTACTTTCTTGATAGCGTTTTTTGATGCCGGTGTATCGTATTTCATAATAACCTCCTGTATTTCATAGTAGGGACACGGTATTATAGTTTGCGTTCTGGCAAATTTTTATATAGTTTGCTCGCCTTGAAATAATCGGGAGTCTTTATGGCAAAAAATAAACTAAATGTCCTTGTTGTCTTTTACAGCATGAGCGGGAATGTTGCAAAACTGGCAAAAGCAGTTGCTGACGGCGCAAGAAGCGTCAGGGATACTGATGTAAGGACCAGGCAGGTTGATGAAATTGTCCCGAAAGATAAGTGGAACGATGCAATGAAAAAAGTAAAAGAGGAACTGAGGGATATTCCAATTGCCACGATGGATGACCTCGCATGGGCTGATGGCATAGCGTTTGGAACTCCTACGCGCTACGGCAACATGTCTGCCCAGATGAAGGAATATATCGACCAGACCGGGGGTCTGTGGCTGAAAGGTGCGCTGGAAAACAAGGTTGCGGGTGTTTTCACAAGCACGAGCACCCAGCATGGCGGTCAGGAGACCACGATAATTACCTCCATGGTGCCGCTGTTCCATCTCGGCATGATCGTCGTAGGCATTCCCTACTCTGAACAGAGGCTGTTCGCAATAGATCCTGTAACCGGCGGCTCACCTTATGGGGCATCTTCGGTATCAGGTCCAATGGCTGACAGGGCTCCTACTGCCAATGACCTTGAGATAGCAAAGACTCTTGGCAGAAGAATTGCGGAGATAAGCAGGAAAATTACTGGCAAGTAAGTCTGGTAATGAGGGCTATTGTTTTCCTCTTTAATATCCGGCCAGGAACATTATCCCGAAAAGGATAAACAACGCGCCTGCGCCCAGCTTTATTTTTGATAACGGCACCATTTCGCACAGCTTTTTGCCAAGGAATATGCCGATAAGGCTTATCAATCCGAGCGCAAGCAATGCGCCTGCAAATACAAAGAGTGGTGAATCGTATTTTGCCACAAGGGTAACAGCAGAGAGCTGTGTCTTATCTCCCATCTCTGCAAGGGCTATCATGCTGAAGGCGGAGAAAAGAGGATTGACTGTCGAGGCAGCTTCCTCTGTTTCGCAGCTTTCCTTAGATTTCAGGGTGATTACGCCGAAAGCCACGAACAGCAGCCCTGCAAGTATCCGTATCATGTCCTGGGGTATGAATTGATAAATCACACCGCCAACCAGTACTCCAAGCCCGGTAACAAGAGCAAAGGCAAGTATTACGCCTGTAAAGACCTTTACCCGGTCGTATCTTGCGGATAATGCGATAACGGCAAGCTGCGTCTTATCGCCGAATTCAGCAAGCGCGATGAGGCTGAAGGTTGTGAGAAATGGTGTGAGATCCATAATATCTATTTCCCCAAAGATTCTTTCGATGAGGCTTCTGTTGTCACTTTCGCCTCTCAAACTGCAACAGATACAGGTCAGGTCTTGGCGTCTTCCCTTCGCCCCTTGCGAAATCAGGATAACACCTGCTGCACAGCACCCGCCAGTTAAGCGAAGCGACAATGGAACTTCCGGGCACAAGCCTCGCAAATATTACCGATGGCTTTACATCAAGATTCGCTGCCATCTCCTTCACAAGCGCCAGCACCTGGGGCTCGAACACCTCAAGGTCATCCACCTCAAGCCCGCGCGTGTTGGCTGTGATACCTGCGCATCCACAGGGCAAGGCGAACATGTCAAGCTCTATTAAAAGTATGGGTCTGCCTATCATTTTCCTTAATTTCTCTTCAAAATTGGCTCTGGTTTTCAAAATTTCTGATGTTATCATGCTTTCACCGTAAATGCATCAAGGGGCGAATGCGCCTCAAACTCTGTCCCGCCTCTCGAATAAACCTGCGTGACCTTTTTCGTAAATGCTTTGCAGTATCCGCATTTACCGCACACCTTTTTACAGTTCATCCACTGTTTCCCAAGGATGCCGTCAAGGCTCTTGTTAGGGATATAGAAAAGGTCTTTCAGGTCTTTGGGGCAGTCCAGCAGGTCCATGAGGTTCCCGTCATAGCTCTCGCCATAATAAGCATTAACGCAGTTAAGTATCCATTCCACAAAATGCGTCCTGCCGCCGATCTTATAAACATCAGTGATATCCTTGTACAGTTTGAGGTCTTCCGGTCTTATCCAGGGTGATTTTATTATCTGCTCCGGGCTCTCGATGCGCAGTTCAAGGCATTTATAATAATAATAGTCGTCCAGCACGTTTGGTCTGGGCTCCGGACCGAAAGCGTGTGAGAAGAAGTTAAAATGCGCATACCTGAAAGGACAGCGATACAGGCAGCCCTCGTTCACCAGCAGTTTGAGTTCGCAATCCACGGAGTCGCGGATGGCATGGAGCACGTCAAAATGACGGTTCACGTTGGAATCGATGACTATGGAATCCGCGCCAAGGTTCACGAACATCTCTGCCTTCTGGGGCGAATCCACAAAAGCAAGCACTGATACCACTACAGTTATATCCTCAAAATCCCTCGCCATGGTCTCAACAAGATACGGATCTGCGACCACGATGGAATCAACCCCCATGTTCGCAAGCTGTTCGATATACCAGTGATTGATCCTGAAGCCCTCAGGTGTGAGCTGCCGTCCTCCCATGCAGCTTGAGTTCAGGACGAGTTCCATCTTTACCCCATTCTTGTGAGCGTATTCGGTCTGGGCTGCTATCTCATCAAGCTGCGGAGAAGCAAGATTGCTCCTCCCCGTACCGATATAATCAGGAGAACCTGCCATGAAGATGGAATATATTTTATCCTTTTCCTTCAATAATTCCTTAAGGCTGTTTATATGTCCGGGCGAGGGGACGAAGAGCTTCATGCTTGTCCCTGTTATTTACAATACTGATAAATGTTTTCATGATATCCTTATTTTCTTTACGCAGCACTCCCTTCCTGCAATGATATCGATATCAGCGTCGCCACATTCAGGGCATTTAATTACGGGCAGGAAAAAATGATGTATCTCAAATAGCTCGATATTTCCGCTATATGAACATTTTTTACAGTGAATCCGGGGCTTGACGATCTTGATATCATATTTTGCTCCCTCTGCTGCAGTCCCTTTTGTTATCGTTTCAAAGATGAACGTCAACTGATCCGGATTAAGAGCAGTAAGCTCCCCTATCTCGATAAATACCTCTTCCACTTTATTTGCATCGTTTTTCTTCGCACAGTCAAGCACAGAATCAATAATTGCTCCAGCTATCGATATTTTGTGCATTGTTCCTCAGACCCTTTCAACCTCGATCTCGGAGCGAAGCTGGATGCATTTTGCAGCAGCATATAAAAGCGATGAGAATGCGCACACTGTCCCGATGCCTTTTCCTATAAGCTCTCCGTCCTTTTTCGAAAGCGCTGTGATGTATGTATCCATCCTGACATCAGTTGTGATGTTCTTCTTTTCCATGGCTGTCAGGAGATTGTTCGCCTCCTCGCCCGTACTCTTTCCTTTCCTGCAAAGCTTTACCGGGCATATCTTGCAGCATATCCTGCCGTTCTTAAAAAAGAAATGGTTCTCCATCCCGCGCTCGAATTTATCTTTCCCTGTATTGCGCTTGTCCTTCAGCTCTTCTTTTATCTTTTCAGCAAGCTTCGGCGCCCGCGGTATCGTGGCGGCTGTCCCGCATGTCGGGCAGTATGAGATCGGACCCACAGCCATTTCCCTGTCATCTTTATCAATGAAAACCACCTCAATGCCCCATGAGTTTCGCCTTATAGCCACTCTGCCCCCGCTTTTCCATATCTCGTTATACACAGCAGCGACAGGTGTGACAACCCTTCCGTATCCGTAAATGTCAGCCACTTTTTCCATATCAATGATGCACTGCAGGGACTTTGTGAGTTCAGATTCTATTTGTTCCGGGAAAAATCTTCCCTCAACAAGCGCAAAAAGAATCGCCGGAGGCCATGTTATACCTTCCCCGCTGCCTACAACCGCGCCTTTGTCATCAATGATGGAAGAGTGCACCCCGTCTGGCTTTTCCCATGTTATTGCCCTTCCTCCAAGAAGTGATATTTCTTTTAATACCTTATGCGTGGTGCCGCAGTTGCCGTCCTCTATACGCAGCTTTCCTTCAATGTTTTTCCTGACCTGCGATACGAAATCCATGTAATGTCATCCCTTGTTCGTATTATTACGAATTATTTTTATTTATAGATTTCCCAGAATTTCAATAATTGATCATGATATTTATTACTTGTCAGTTGATAGAAATTCGGATTGACGGATTTTTATGTATCTAATATTCGTTTCATAGACATTCCGTAACGCTATTTTCATTCCTGGCAGGACAGGATTAAATATTAAAAAGCTCATGCAACCAGAAACATGACAATACAAATAGACGATCAGGGATGGGGCACGCCTGTTGGAGGAGTTGGCATCATTGTTGTCAGGAAGGAGACCGATGAAATTCATTACGATATCGTCCCGATCGGGCTGTTCGACCTTACGAACTTCAGGAAAAAAACCTATATGGACAGCGCAAGGGGTATTGTAGAGCAGGGATTCATAAAATTAAATGTCACAAAAGACGAGGAAATAGAGATATGCTCTGGCTGCATACATGATAAAACCGCGAAATGGCTGAAGGATGAGGGATATAACTTCAAAGTAATGAAAATAGACGGTAGCGCGCAGTTAAAAGGGGAGATGCTGTTCCTCGAATATCTTCGCGGTCTTGGCGTTCCGAATCCTCCGGCAATAGTGGATGAGACAGTGGACGAGTACAAGGCGCAGTTCTTTTATATCATGGACTGGGTAAGAAAAGATCCTGATGGAAGGAAGCATCTTTGCAAGACCGGGTGGAAGTATTTCATTAAATTATTCAATAATAACAATAGGAGACCCCATCTATGAAACGTATCATCGTGGCTTCGTTGAACCAGAACAAGATCAATGCTGTGAAGGAGGTATTCCCATCCTATGAAGTAAATGGCATCACCAGTCCTTCTGGTGTGAGCGAACAGCCCCTGAGCCTTGATGAAACCATAAGAGGCTCGATAAACAGGGCAAAAGGAGCATTCAGGGATTGCACGTATTCTGTTGGCATCGAGGACGGGATATCCTGTGTCCCTGAAACAAAAAGCGGATATATGAATTTCTGCTGCTGCGCGGTTTACGACGGCAGCAGGATATATCTTGGTCTTGGTCCTGCTTTTGAGTACCCTCCCGAATGTACGAGGATGGTGGTAGAGGAGGGGATAACGATCTCAGAGGCATTTTTGCCTGTTTCAGGGAGACCCGATATAGGTTATGAAATGGGCATAATAGGCTGGCTTACCAGGGGACGAATAAACCGAAAGGATTATACGAAACACGCAGTAGAGATGGCAAGGATACAAATAGATAATGCAGATATGTATTGATCATGAGCTAAAATAATTTGAACCCAAAAGCGATTAAAAGCAAGATTAGTGCAGGTTGATGAACCAAATAAACACTTAATGAATGTTTACCCAGAAATGTGAATATACTGGAAATTTTTTGATTAAACCTTATGTTCGCGGTTTTTTCAATGATATATCTCCCATAATAAACGCCAAGTAAAATAACACCAAACCATGGTATCAGAGGAAAATAATCGAATGTGGAAAGGTTTTCTGGAACGAAACCAAGCCAGAATAGATATGAAAAGTTGAAAGTTTGTTGCTGTAAATAAACGCCTGATAGAATGATCGATAAGCCGGCAATCAGGTTTAGTTTATTATATTTAATAAAAAATGGAATAAGAAAAGAAGAGACTGCAAAGAAATGCAGTATGCCGAAAAATATCGTATATTTGGGTACAAAAACATAACTGAACAGCGTTATTAATGTTGCAAAAAAAAGAAGTTTTATTCCTCGTATGAAATATTTTCGGGTCAATTTTTCCGTATGTTTTTCATAACTTATATATGATGTAACCCCTGACATGAAAATAAAAATAGAAGCGATAGAAAAGGGAAGGATGTACTGGTATAAATAATTAGACGGTTTCGGGATTAACCTGAAATAATCCAGAGTGACGGAATAGTTAAACAATACCATAAAAACAATGTCAATACCCTTTATCAGATCAATAGCCTGGATTCGTTCCTGTTTGAGTAGAGGTTTTTCAATGTTCATAGTCATGCATATCAGGATACTTTCCAAGTTTCATCTTAAAAGTTCCTACCATCTTCTTCCAAATATATCTACCGTCTGGTGGGTAATCACTTTGGAATGCAGAAAGAGGAATGGTCACAAAAATCCGAAGGGATTTAGTATAAGAAGATAAATCTTGAAGCGATGAAAGAACTGATTGTTTCTTTATCTGAGAAAAACAGGCAAAATAAGTTCCTGAAAAACAAGCTCGAACTCAGGTGCAAATGCGGCTATAACGAGACGCTGACTTATTACGATTTTCTTTCAGCCGGTGAATATAATTTCGGTCAGCCTGTGTCTATTGTAAGCCCTTTCATTTCAGAATCCATTTATGATGAGACCATCACTGCAACACCAATTCTGCTGACAAAAAAATGCCCTGACTGCGGTGAGGATATTGTTTCAGTGTTCCCTGTATCACTTGAAAACCTTGTCCCGATCCTGAATATGAAGCCCCCTGACCCGCAGATGTACGGGTGATGACATGGATGTTATTGAAAAAATAATCGATGCCGGAAGGTGGGCTCCGTCAGGTCTTAATAACCAGGCATGGAGATTCATCGTTGTGCGGGACAATGGCACTAAATAAGAGCTTTCCATGCTCACGCATTATGGTTCAGCCAGGAAAAGCGATATGGTCTGAACAACGCCTGTTATCTGCTGCTGTACTATCTCATATCTTCGGAAGTACTGTAATGAGCATCTGGAATATCTTTATATTTGCTGATAGCAGACAGAGGATTATTGAACATCATCAGAAAATTCGAGCCTCCAGATTTCCCATCAGTCATTTCAATTGAAAAACAGGTCTTTAATGAGCATGACCCATTTTTCTACATGCAGTTCTATGAGACATGCTCTGATGGGTTCATTGTGGCGCAGGTGAATGGTTTCATCGTTGGGTTCATAGTAGGTTTCCTGACCCCTGACGTAAAAGGGCGCATATTCTCACTTGCAGTACTTCCAGCATATCAGAATCGCGGAATTGGAAGTTCTTTGTTAAAAGAGATCATTGAAGTTTTCAGGGAAATAAAGGTCACTGAGATAATACTTGAAGTCAGGCAGGGGAATGTGAAGGCAAAAAGGTTCTATGAGAGGCATGGTTTCATCACCACAGATGTCATGGAAAAGTATTATAATGATGGAGAAAGCGCGTACTTGATGAGACTGGAGATGTGAGGTTCTTGTGTGGGATTTGGAAGATTACTGAGAGTTAGCCCTTATATCACAAACCCGGTCTCACTCTTCGGCTTCGCCTTAATAAGTATGAAATTCCTCATCTTGGAAGGCAAGACATGCGCCACTTCCTTCATAGTCACCCCTTCCACGAATTTCAGGTTCTCGATCATCTCGTGGTACTCCTCATAAGGAAGTTTCACCCGAGCCCCGTTCAATTGCAGCGTGATCGGCAGCGGATGCAGGCTGTCTATGATCTCCTGCACCTGGTCCTCTATCTCTTTCTTTATGCGCTGCGGAGCTACAGAAGGCGGATCTTTGGCAATTTCCTTTCGCAAATTATCAAAAACATTCCCTATCACCTCAGCAAGTTTATCAAGAGTGCGAAGTTCCTCGGAATGGCGCATGTGATGAAGTATCCTGCCAAAGCTTCCCACATACGCAGTAGCGTTGGGGACATC
>JAQUNZ010000080.1 GCA_028717345.1 Candidatus Methanoperedens sp. | reverse complement strand
TCGAACTTTATCCCGATAAGGTCAAAAAGCTGGTTTTTCTCATCGTCAGCCCGTTCAAAGTTCTCTGTTGAAAAAGCATAAACAGTAAGCTGTTTTATGCCGAGATCAAAGCTCCAGTCAAGCACCTTTTCAGTAGAGTCTGCCCCCTTGAGGTGACCATAATAATACGAAAGACCTTGTTTTTTTGCAAAGCGCCTGTTGCCGTCCATAATTATTGCAACATGCGATGGGATAGGCTTGCCTCTTATTTCACTGGCAAGCAATTGTTCATATCCACCATATAACATCCCTGTTAGATTCAATCTATCACTTAACCTATTAATTACTAAACATGTATTAAAGTTTACCTGAAATCTCCGAGCTGTCGCTGTTCCTCTTTCTCAGGTTTTTCTGGCTCATCAATTGCCCTGCCTATCTGCTTTAAGACCTTCACAGCGGTCTTTGTTCCGATGATGCGGGCGACCGCATTCAGGTCAGTCTCCCGGAGCGCCTCCAGGCTCCTTATTCCTGCTGTGTAGAGCTTGCGCGCCCTGACCCGTCCGATGCCCCGAATCTGGATAAGCTCAAGCAGTTCAGGGCTCGCCCCATATTCAACGCGCTGTGCAAGTTCCTTTGCTTTTATGGCGCAAGAGCGTTTCTGGTCTATTCCAAGTTCTGCCATGGAATGCACAAGCCACAGCGATGTCTCTGAAAGCGCCCTTATATCGCCTTCACCGATCCCGAATTTCTTGACGATTTGATCCTCTTTTACTTCGTTTATCCAGTCAAGCATCACGCATGCGGTCTTGACCTCTGACAGGAACCATTCATAGTCCTTCATGAACTGCGGCGGTATCTGCACGAACTCACCGCTGTGTTCCATTATGAAATCGCTTATCCATTCATAATCATTTGAACGCAGGTACAGGGGGCGCATATCAGGTGTCTTGCTTATGATCTGGAGCAGGGTAAGTTCATTATACCGCATTTCCTTCTCTTCGATTCTCTCCATTCCTTCAAGGATCATCGAGGCTGAAAGCGGATCGATATATAGCCGTGATACAAGTTCCCCTAGCCTGGTAGCGAAAAGACCGTTCTTTTCGATCACGAATTTTTTTTCTACAAGGAAGGCGATCACTTTTTCAATGACCGCTTTAAGGCTCCATGGTTCCTGTTGCGTAGAGTAGAATGTCCCGCTCATGAACGAAAGCAGTTCTTCCATATTTTGGGCAAAACCTGTGGCTATCGTTGAAAGTATATGCGTGCGAAGCGCGTTCTCGCTTCCGAGTTTTGACCATATCTTTTCAACATTGGCAAGCACATACTGCTGCATGAGTTCTTCCAGTTCGTCGAAAGTCTTTGCTATAAGAACGGATTCACCATAAGGATCAAGGCGCGGTCTGCCAGCCCGTCCCGCCATCTGCTTGTACTCAAGTACCGGGATCGGGGTAAGACCGAAGTTAGCATCATACCTGCGGTAGCCTTTGATTATGACCCTTCGGGCAGGAAGGTTGAGCCCTGCAGCAAGTGTAGGTGTGGCAGATATGACTTTAATAATTCCGTTACGGAATCCATTTTCGATTAGCTTTCGCTGCTCAGAGATTAGCCCGGCATGGTGAAAAGCGCTGCCGTTCTCGATGCAGAGGGCAAGTTTACGCGCAGTATCCACTTCACTTGTCTCCCGCACCTGTGATGCGATATCCTTTAATTTTTCTTTTGTTTCGCCAGATATCAGGGATGATATTGAGGTTCCTGTTCGTGAAGCCATTCCTTCGGAATTCTTACGGCTGCTCTCAAAAATCAGGCACTGCCCTCCTTCTGCCAGCGTATCCGTAACAAGAGAGATCGCCTGGTCTCTTGATCTTCCATGGACTTCCCTCTGGCTGCCATCGCCAAAATTTATCGCATTCCCGAAGAAGACGCCTTCTTTTAATATGATAGGGCGCCACTCACTTACAACCAGTGAAGCATCCAGCCATTTTGCTATCTCATCAGCATTGCCAATGGTAGCTGAAAGGGCGATTATCTGCATATTGGGGTTTATCTGCCGCAGCTTTGCAAGGACGATCTCAAGCGTTGGTCCGCGGTCTGGTGAATCGATCAGGTGTATCTCATCTGCTACAACCACTGTTATTTCCTCCATCCAGCGGCTCCTGTTTCGAAGTAGCGAGTCAACTTTTTCGGACGTGGCAACGATGATATCGAATTGCCCGAGCCAGTCGTCGCGGGAGTCAAAGTCTCCTGTCGCGATGCCTGTGGACACTTCGCGCCCATTGCTTTTAATTATGGTCCCAAATGTGCGGAAACGGTCGTATTTTTCTGATGCAAGGGCACGAAGCGGGACGATATAGAGGGCTTTTCCGGAGTGAGCATCATTCATTATGGATTTCAGCATGGCGAACTCTGCCAGAAGGGTTTTTCCTGAGGCTGTGGGGATGGCTGCCATGATATTTTTATTTTCGAGAAGACCGGCTTTTATGGCATCGGACTGGGGGGGATAAAGGTCTGTTATTCCGGAATTAAGATAGAAATCTATTATATTTTGAGGGAGGCTCAGGTCTTTTATTTTCACCATTTTTTTTCTCCTATGAGCTTTAAGCAAAAATAGCTTGTTATATCACCCCAAAATCCACTTCCACAACGGCACATAAACTATGTTCTTCCCACTAACTTTTTCTTCGCCTTCATGATCCCACGTTATTACAATGAGATCATTGCATCTTAATTCATCCGACGCTTTTAGCAGCCCTTTTACTTCACGCTCTTTTGTGTCTGCATTCCCGATATCATAGCACACCTGAATCAGCTGCCGTACTTTCATACCCTCTTTTATTACGAAGTCAGCTTCTTTTCCGAAATAATCTTTATAGTAATATATCCCGGTATTCGTTCCTTCGTATGAGCGCCTTCTTAGCAGTTCTACAGCCACGGCATTTTCCATCAGGCGCCCAAAATTCCCTGAAGACTGGAAAGCAATGGCATTTATCATGCCCGTATCTATTGCGTATATCTTTTTCGGGGAAGTTACCTGCTCTTTCTGCTTGAAAGAGAATCTGTCGAGGGAAAATATAAGATACGTTTCCTCTATATAACTGACGTAGTTTTGAACCGTGTGGACACTTCTGAAATTAAGCATGTTTTTAAGTTTTGTAAAAGACGCCTCCTGAGCAAAAACTGACATGAGATGCTTTGCGAGATTGTATAAAGCATCAGAATACCTTATCCGATATCGTTTTACGATGTCCTTAAAGATGATGCTGTCAAAAAGGCTTTGAAGGTATGCATAATCATAGCCTTTGACTGCAACTTCAGGAAATCCCCCGACATCAATGTATTTTTTTAGCAGGTTCAGTATTTCTCCGATTTCTTCCTGTGTGTATTCTTTTTTGAATTCAAATCCTGATGCCTGCAATGATTCTTTGAACGAGAAAGGGAACATTTCAATGGACAAATGCCTTCCTGTAAGGTGAGTTGCAAGTTCAGCACTGAGAAGCTTTGCGTTTGATCCTGTAATGAGCAGATTGTATCCCCTTCTTTTCAGGCTGTTTGCCCAGAGCTCCCATTTAGGCAGGTTTTGTATTTCATCCAGGAGAAGATAATTTATATCGCCGTAAAATTCCTTTATGTATTTCAGGATTTCGTCATAGTTCTTTGCTTCTGCAAGCTCCTTTTCATCGAAATTCACATATGCAAAGCCTTTGTCCCGAAGCGCCATAAAGCAGAACACTGATTTGCCGCATCTTCTTATCCCGGTAACTACTTTTATTATATCGCTTCGGATGTATTTTTCAATGTTTTTTGAAACCTCGCGCGTAACGTAAGCCGTTTTTAATATCTGCTCTTTTTCCTGCTTCTGCCGCAGTATGACTTCTCGCATATAACTCATTCAACTGCACAAATATATATAGTTTTGTGCAGTATGTTTTTGAGACTGCATACAACACACTATCTCAATAAGGTAAATTTATTTTCTTCTTTATTTGCGCAATATATCTGCTAACCGCCTGAACACAACCTCCAATGTATATAGCAAAAGCGCAGCCAGCAGAAATACAGGGCGCAGGTCTGTCTCATTCCGCACAAGCCCGGTTTTCCTGGCAGTTATTTCAGGTATCAGCTCATCAAGTTCAGTTACGTTAAACACCCTTCCTCCGCCTGCTGTTATTATACCGTCAATCAATTCATTATTACCAATTTCCCGGTATTCTGACGCTTCATTCACAGCTACAGTATATCCTGAAATGTCATGGAATCCTGTTGAATCTGGATAAATTGTTTTATGGAACTGCTTCTCGCCTGTCCTTTCGAACTGGAGCCTGGCGCCGTCAAAGGTAAGGTCAGGTTCGCTGCCAGAAGAAACAATGATGTCAATGGGCTTTCCCATTTCACCATCCTCTGCTCTTATTTCAAGACCCTCAGGGTTCCCGACAGCATAGTTGATAGATGCCGTAATGAGCTTTGAATTCCCTGTGCTGTACAGCGCTGGCGCCCAGGCATTCCCGTTATCCACTGTTATTGCCACCACCCTTCCCAGCCCTGCTCTCCAGGATGTTATAACCGGATTGCCGTTCCCGGTCATAACAAGTACCTGAGCATTTGTTTTTGCATGGACATTATTGTATCCATAGACAGTAGCATTAATCGCCGCATCCTCAGTAATAAAATGAGCGCTGTTCATTATCAGCAGCGGATAACCTTCTCCTCTATCCCGGCTCTCTTTTTCCCCGAATAAGACTTTAATCCCGTGCGCAGCGTCCCTCTTGAGATATCCGCTGCCTCCTGCTTCTGCAAGTTTCATCATGAACCCTTCATCCGTATCACCGCCAACTCCAAGAGCATACATCGTTATTCCGTCATCATACATGGAACGGGCGGCTTTTAATGATGCATCGCCATCAGCTACTGCGCCGTCAGATATGACTATTACATTTTTCCCACCTTCGAAATCCCTGAGCATGTCGTGCGCTGCAGACAGCGCCGGAGCAAGACGGGTGGTCCCTCCGTACCTGAGACGCTGTATGGTATCTTCCGAAGCCGGTCTGTCAGAATATTGCGCGAACGGGACGACAGTATGCGCTGCGTTATTGAATGCGATCACTCCTATAAAATCCCTGACGTTCAGGTCATTTATGACCTGGAGCGCAAGCCCTTTTTCGATGCCAAGTTTCAGGTCACCGCCAGAGAGGTCGCCTGTGCTTCCGGATATGTCCACGACAAGTACAACAGCGGTCTTTCCTGTTTTTGGGGGAACACCACCAGATATTACAGGGATGAGCTGCTCGAAAACCGGTAGCTGGCTGTAATCGGAAAAAGCCTTCTGACCTCCGACAACAACGAGACCTCCGCCGTTTATGACGTGATCGCTAAGGATAACGGAATCTGAAAAGGAGAGGCTCTTTGCGCTCTGGCCGTCAAGCACAACAGCCTTATACCCTGCTGCTTCAGCAGGACTCGTTGAGACTTTTACTGAATATGATCCTTCCATTATCTTTGATAGCGGGGACTCCTTATCTGATACAAGAAGAACCCGTGGTCTTGGCACAACATGCACTGATCTGTAAAATATGTTGTTCTGGGGGATCTCGTCATCTTCTGCCATTACCTCTGCTTTTATGGCATGAGATCCGGAGGTTTCAAATGAATATGCCAGAGGTATCCGCTTCGTCCTGTTAATGCGATCGCTGAATATGACCCTGTCATCGATCCACACTTTCAGGTCGCCTTCGATATTGCCCACGATCCTGGTATTTACACTGAAACTTACCTGTGTTCCAATAACTGCCACTGCATCGCCATCTATCGATACGCTCATGTCCTTTTTCACAGGTTCCTGCCTGAGATAATATACTGATGTATTAAGATCCCTTGAAAAGGATATCGCATCTTGAAGGCTCCTGCCATCATTATTGTTCCCGTCGCTGATTAGCAGTATGCTGCCTCCGGACTTAACATTCCTGATAATGGCATCGCCAATGGGCGATCTTGTCCCTGAGATAGTATCAATAGCGATCGGAGTCCTGTTCGCAAGGTAGTTGTAAATTGTATCTGATGGGGGGAAAATGCGCATGCTCTCTGTGGAATCAGCGATCAGGGTGATATCGACCTGCCCGGTCATCCCCTGCGTGAACTCCTCTGAGTAAGGCGAGGCTATTGAAAGAAGTATTAAAAAAATTATAATAAGCTTTGATAGAACAAGAAGAATAGCCCTTGATCCTCCCGGTTTCAAATAATACAGGATAGCAATTGCAACAGGGATGATCAATAAAGCGGCTAAAGGATAGTGAAATTGTATCATATGTCACCACTTCGCTTCAGGTAGTAAAGTTCAAGAGCCAGAAGAATAATGGCAACAATTGAGAAAAGAACATTAAGGTGCGTTTTTTCAACATTTGCGCTTAATGTTTTTTCAACATCTCTATATTTTATATCTTTAATAAGGACATTTTCAACAGAGATATCCGACTCTTTTTCATCAAGCAGGTTTGCAGCTACTGTCTTTTCTCCAAATGTATAGAAACCGGCATCGCCAAGATACAGGTCAGACGTCTCAATATTACCATGCGGCGCTGCTACGGTCTTTGGTGTACCCAGAGGAAGTACAGTACCTGTTTTGAAATTCTGTTCTTCAGCAGCAGGATATGCTGATTCAATAAGCCTGTACCAGAAAATAGGATATGAAGCCTGAAGATGGAAGTCCCCCCACCTGTCATTCATACCAATATAGACCACCCTGCCCCTTCCTATGTTCCAGTAAGCTATTACAGGTCCATCAGGCGCCCGGACCAATGCAACAGCCCCATCTTTAAGTGTAGCGTTCAGATAACCTGATATTCCGAACTCAAGCCCTTCTGTAAGGTCTGTTTTTGTGACTTTGAAACGTGAGGGTTTTGCCCTTCCTGATACTTCAACAGGCAGGAGTCCTTTTGTATCCATGAACGCAAGGTCGTCTTCAGCTTCAAAGACAAGCATACCTCCATCCTCAGTAAAACTGCGAAGGTCGCCAATTGTGCCTGGGAGCAGCGAATCCTTTGTATAATTACGCAGGATGACAATACTGTGGTCAGGCTTTCGCGGGGCGCGTAAGTATGTTTCCTCATCGACCTGCACATCCGGGATGGAATTAAGAGCGATGGAGACAGGGTTCTTTTCAACCTTATCGCTCAGGATGAGCACTTTAGTTTTCAAAAGTTCAGGCATGCTGACGTACAGGAAATTATCTGCCTGCAGATCGTCCTGAGGCTCAAGGAATATTGTATTTTTTCCAGGATGAACTGGAAGATTGAAAAATCCCTTTGAACCGGGTTTGATAACAAGTGTTTGCAATATCCTGCCATCAAGTCCTGTTTTGATAATTTTTTCGAAAGCTCCATAATTTTTCACAGCAAATTTAACATAAAGATTTCCAACAGAAGCCTCTACTATTCCGGCGTTGCCGCCCCCTATTCCAACCTGCCTGTATTCCACGGGGATGTTCCTTGCTTCGATCGTCTTTCGCGCGTATGTTATATCCTGACCTGAAAAATCAGAGATCACTATGAGCCTCCCATTGTTCTTTTCAAGCATCTGGGCAGCAAGCATCATCGCCTCGTTCAGATCAGTTCCTGTGGAGCCAGCTTTTTGTTCTTTAAGATCACGAATGGCTTTTTCGCTATCAGCGTCCTTATAAACCAGCATCGGCGTGCTGCCGGCAAGTATCAGGCTTGTCCGCCCGTTTTTGATATACTCTGAAGCAATTTCCACAGCCTGTGAAAACCTGTCAGGCGATACGTCTGTGGCAGACATGCTTGCAGAATTGTCCAGTATTATCACTGTATTTTCATATCGTGTATTTGAGAGGATATACGGATCGACCAGGGAAATGACAAGAATTGTTATTGCAGCAAGCTGTATCAGAAGCAGCGGGTCGCGGATAATGGTTCCAAAAAAAGATCTGAATCTTCTTTTTTTCTCAGGTGAAATAAGAAGCATGAGTGACGGCATTCTGCGCGTCTCTGGTTTTGGTTTCAGAAGATATACTAAAATAACAGGAAGCAAGAGCAGCAGCAATACCATGGAAGAAGGGTTCTCTAACATATCAGTCCTGTAAAGAGAGGTTCGTAAAGTAATTTTTTACAATCAATTGATACTTTGAAGGTACTGCTTCTGAGTATGTTTCAGAAGATGTTGCCTCAGGCGGGAACAGTTTTGAGTAACCAGAAGCCTGTTTTCCTCCACCGCGTACATTGGGTTCGCTCCCCTGGCTGCGATATATCAAAATTCCCTGCGAATCATTCCCGATATTAACAACAGAAGGTTCTTCAAATATATCCTGGGATGAGCCGGCACCCATGCTTTCCTGAAGGCTCACCCTGCCAGGACTTTCAGATTGCACCGGGATATTCGGGGAATGAGTAAACGCAGAGGACAGTAAGAAAGTCACAAGCAGAAGGATTACAGCAGTCCTTATCCCGAGACTCCATGTGGATATGAACGAAGAATATTTCACATAGTCCAGATCAGAATTGACAGAAGCAGCAAGGTCATCGACAACCGCATTTTTCTCTTCCCTGTTGTCATACAAGGCGCCCAGACGTTCCCTGAGCGCTGGATAGCTTTTTTCAACAAGTTTTATGATATTCGTATCAGACCTGTATTTTAATGCTATAAAAAAAAACAGCACAGGAGGCAGGAGGAGAGCCCACAATGAGTCCACGCCGGTATATGAAAAAATAAGAAAGAGCGATAAAAAGATAATTACTGCATCAAGGGCAGTTTCCACAACCCTGAACCTGATAAGGATATTTCTTAATTCATTAATTCTTAGAATAGGTTTATACATGGTCAATAGCTTCTGAGCGTGTCCAATTCGGTCTGAATATCTTTTATATCCTCAATAATAACGCTTTTCTGCGCGCCTTTTTCAACGTCAGTTTTTAGTGTATCGATCTTCTTCTGAAGCCTTTCGACTGAGGCTGCATGTTCTGCCAGCAGTCTGTTTGAAAAAGTGGAATTCGCGTACAGCAAATCACTGTTTTGCTGGCATTCGAAGAGCTGCTGCTGGAGGAAAGAAAATTCCCTGCTGATATTTTCCAGTTCACTGGTTTTCATCTCCAGCTTTTGCGCCAGGGCAATTTCCCTGCTCACTGATACATTGAGCTCGCTGATATTATAATACATATCTTTCTGTCTTGTTGTAAGATCCTTAAGAGTATGATTTAGTTCCTCGAACGATCTTTCGTAACCAGACTTCATGTCATTGTATCTTATCTGGTAAAAAACAGATGTGCCAACAAGAGCCAGCAGCAATATCAGAATAATATAGATTAATTTCAGATTGACATCTCGTTCCATCATATAAAAATATGTTAATAAAGTACTTATAACCAGCGTCGATATTTCAATAAGCAAATTTATGATGCGAAAAATGAATTAGATGAAGAAAGCTAATGTTCGGATTATTCATATACTACGGGATGATAGGGCTTTTTGCCATAGGTATTCTTTCATCCATCATCCCCATACCCACGGAACCTGTAGTGCTGGGATTACTCGATGCAGGGGAAAATCCCGAACTGGTCTTTATGGTATTGATCACTGGCTCCATACTGGGGGCTTCTCTGGGCTATATTTTAGGAAAGTACGAGCTTAGGAAATTCATGCCCTTCCATGACCATGAAAAGGAAAAAAGGATGCAGAAGTACTTCCAGGAATACGGCGGGTTTTTACTTCTTGTGTCTCCCTGGATCCCTGTGGTGGGTGACCTTGCTCCCATGGTGGCGGGTATTGAGAATTATGACACAAAGAGGTTCCTTATTATTATATCCGCCGCAAAGATTATCAAAGGCATAGGGATAATTTACATCTCCATCAAAGTTATTAACTGGTGGACAGTGTTCATAAAATAGGGTACGAATGGTATTTATATAAACATGGCAATATTGGATTACAATGCAGACACTTATTATCTGTATAGATCGTGACAATGACCTCGGGGAGAAAGCCGGCGTTCCAAGTCCTATAATCGGGAGGGCAGCAAACCTTGATGCGGCGATCAAGCTTGCCTCAGCCGACCCGGAGGATTCGGATATCAACACCATTTTTGGCGGTATCAAAGTATTTGACGAATTAACAGAAGAAAAAATAGATGTAGAGATAGTATCGATCGCCGGGGACAAGAAGGTTGGGAGAGCAGCTGACAAAAAAATAGCAGACCAGCTTGAGACCATTCTTGAACAATTAAAGCCACAAAGTACGATACTTGTTTCTGATGGAGCAGAAGACGAATCAGTACTTCCCATCATCCAGTCCAGGATCAAGGTCGACTCTGTCCACAGAGTAATAGTTAAGCAGCATGAAAACCTGGAAAGCACATACTATATAATTAAGCAGGCTTTTAACGATCCCAAGATCTCGCATACCTTTTTCATGCCCATCGGTCTTGCATTCATGATATACGCCATTTCACTGTATGCGAACAGACCTGAAGTGGGTAGCGTTGTCATCATGGGGGCGATAGGTGTGTATGCACTATTCCGCGGCACTGGACTTGATGATGCTTTTAATGAATTCAAAGGTGCTATGATGAAATCGATGCATGGGGGGAAAATCACTTTTGTCATGTACCTTGCAGCTATAATCCTTTCACTCATAGGCACAGTACAGGGAGTTCTTGAACTCTGGAACTTTTATAACCGCGAGATCATGGTTGGTTATCTCATACTCCTGCTCGGGTATGTCAATGCCTCTATCTGGTGGTATGTAATAGCAGGGGTTTTGATAAGTGCAGGAAAAATAGTGGACATGCAACTTGCCAATGAGAAGATCGGGAGACAGTGGTCACATCCTTTTTTTATCCTTGCTGGCGGTCTCCTGTTCTGGAGCGGCAGTATTTATATCCTGGTAATAAGCGGTGCACTTGAGGTTTTTCCGTTTATCGATGACAGAAAGCAGTTCATCTCTTTGACCGTCCTTGCAGCCATCATAATTGCAGCGATCGGGGCAAGGATCTCAATAAGATCAGAAAAAGACTTGTGGAATTAAAAACCGTTATGCTGTTCCACGGCTTCTTCAAGTGTCATTTCACCTTTTGCCACTGCCCTGGCAAGAAGACGGGGAATCGTTGAGCGCCCGTTAGAGTGTTCCCTGCTATGCTCCTGGATTACCCTTACTTCACCATGCGACGGCTCTATGAACTGTTTTCCAACTTTTTTTCCTTTGATCCTTGCGATGTTTATGGCTGCTATGATATCTGATACGACCTGACCGTGAACTCCCCTTCCAAGACGGGGGGTTGTTCCGGTTTCGTCCACCATTTCAATATGAAGCCCAAGATCAAGAAGGTCATTGATAAGCCTGGAGCGAACAAGCCTGGCTCCATGCCCGATACGCACCAGGACATTCTTACCATCAAACTCTCTCAATATTTTTTTTATGAGCGGGCAGACCTCTCCTGCTGAAACATGGTGAACAGAAATGGTTTT